>NZ_JBFUJT010000050.1:0-26172 GCF_056401235.1 Polaromonas sp. P4_F9
TGCTCATGTCGTTGATCGCGCCAAGGAGGCTGATGCCAAGCGGCGCGACCCGACCAGGAAGGCGCGGCGCTGGGTGGTCGAGGTCTGCCACAGCTGGTTCAACCGCTTTCGCAAGCTGCTCGTGCGATACGAGAAGCTCGAACGCAGCTTCGTCGCGCTGAACCACATAGCCGCTGCCATCATCGCGTTCCGCAAAGTGACGCTCAAGGTAAACATAATTTACGGATAGGTTCTAAGACGTCGGCAGGACCTCCGGCGGTGTAGGGCACGACGATCTTCACTGGTTTAGTCGGCCAAACTTGCGCCAGCGTGCTTGAAGTCGGAATGGTCAGCGCCAACGTAGCTGCAAGGAAATAGAAGGCTTTTCTCATGGTGGGTCTCCTGATGTGAAGGTAGGTCTAGACTTTGACAAAAACTGCAGCATCGACCGCGACTGCGCCATGCTTGCCAACAGTGACCGGATTGAGCTCGATCTGCGCGATGCGATCACTGTTGGCGGCAGCGGCAACGGCGAGACGGTCAAGAAAAGCGACTGCGGCGTCAAAGCCCGCCGCACCGCGCAAGCCGCTCTTCAGCGCCCCCCCGATCATGGTGCCTGCCAGTGCCCGCGACAATTCGTCCCGCGTAGCGGGCAGACTGACGAAACGCACATCATTGAGCAATTCAACCCACTGGCCACCTGAGCCGACCATCAGCGTGACCCCAAGATGCGGGTGGATAAACGTGCCAGCGACAATCTCTTGACCTGGCATGAAGCGCATCACAAGGATACGGTCGCCCGGCAGTGCCGCTATTTTCGCCGCGGCGGCGGCTAGGTCGGTCTCGTTGCGCAGGTTGAGAATCACACCGCCGGTGTCGGAGATGTGCGTTTCATCGGTGTCCGCCTTGATGACGATGGGGAAACCGACTTCGCGAGCAACTCGCAGAACGTCGTCACGGTGGCAGGCTTGGTAAGCTGGCACTGGTATGGCGCGGTCGCGTAGCCAATCCATTGACCCTCCTTCGGTCAACGGCTTCATGACCGTTGCGGCCATGACCGGCGCAGTGCGAAAAGACGGGCGGCCGGTACCGGCACGACGCAGACGTTGCAGGCAGGTACTAAGCAGACTGGCCGAATGGAACACCGGGATGCGGGCATCGCGCAAGATTTCGCGTGACTTTTCCTCGTACGAGCCACCGTTCCACAATACGATCATGTCACAACGATCCGAGCGCTTGACCTCGGCAAATAGCGAGCAAACTTCCGTGTAGTCATCGACAGTGGTAATGATCGGTACCACCGTATTCACTGCGGGGTCCGTGAGAAGCGCATCAATGACGCGCGAATGCAGCGTGGGGTCTTCATAGCCTAGCGCGGTGATGTCAATCGGGTTGTGGACCGAAATGTAGTCGGGCAATTCCCGTGCAAGGCGTGCCTCGGTGGTGTCAGCCAGTGTCGCAAAAGACAGCCCGTGCGCGTCGACTTGGTCTGCGAACAGCGTGATGTTGCCACCCGAAATGCACAGCGATGCGATACCGTCTGCATTCCTGGCACCAATGTCGTGGCGCAAAAGCTCACAGAGTCCCAGTGCGTCATCGACGTCGTCGGCGCAGACGATGCCATGCTGTTCCGCGATGTCGCGCACCAGGCGGTAGTCGCCGGCCAGAGACCCAGTGTGCGACAGCGCCATGCGAGCCCCTGTCTGACCCCGGCCGAGCTTGAGCAACACCACTGGTTTCTTCAGGCCGAAGTTCCGCACCGCCGCGATCACTTCCGACGCCGCACGCTCACCCTCGGTCACGGCGAGAATGACCCGTGTTGCCTCGTCCTGGTACATGTATTCCAGCAGGTCCGTGAAGGAGACGCCTGCAGAGTTACCGGTATTGACCACATGGCTAAAGCCCATCCCGTTGCGTTGTGCGAAGTAGGCGATCGTGGCGTATGCGAGGCCACCACTTTGCGACAGCAGCGCCACATCGCCCGCCACCGGCGAGCGGCGCAGCACGTCCGATGGTGCGGCCATTACGCGGTCGACAAGGTTGGAGAAGCCCATGCAGTTGGGTCCGATAAAGACCATGTCACCGGCCAGCTCCTTTAGCGTGCGCTGCGCGTCCTGACCTGATTCGTTGGCCTCCGCGTATCCGGAGGTGTAAATGCTGGCGCCGCCAACGCCCTTGGCGCGGCATTCATCCAGTACCTGCGGAACGCGCTCCTTGCCGATGACAATGACACAATGGTCCACCGGGCCGGGAATGCTCTGAACCGACGGAAAGCACGGCAAACCGGCGACTTCCTGATATCGCGGGTTCACTGGATAGATGCGGCCGCGGTAGCCGCCTTCCTGCAGAGCGGGGATCAACTGGCCGGCCAACTTGTGGGCGGCCTGCGACGCGCCGACCACGGCGATGGTTTGCGGGTTGAGCAGGCGCTTGATGCGATCGATAGAGTTCATGTGGTACCCCTTGACTTAGCTACGACGAAAATAGGGAATTCGGTCCTTGTCAGCAGGCACGAAAACGAGCTGCACGCGGTCACCGATACGAACTTCACCCCGGTCATCTCCTACGAGACGACTTAACATGCGGGGCCCTTCGGCAAGGTCAACAAGAATCGGTGTGTAGGGAAGCTGTTGCTCCCACTCCGGGCCGTAAAACGACACCTGGACATGGGTGAACGAATAGATCGTTCCCTGGCCTGAGGCTTCGTGCCAGCCCAGTTCCTGGCTGCCGCAATGAGGACATGCGTTGCGGGGATAGTAAAAGAGCCGCTGGCACGCCAGGCAACGCGGCAGCATCAGGCGCCCCTCGCGACAGCTGTCCCAGAAAAATTCACTGTCGATAGTTCGGGTTGGCGCAATGGCCTTGATTGATGTCATGTTTATGCTCCTTCGAGAACCATTGCGCCGCAAGCGGAAAACACGCCTCCATTGCCGCTGACGACCGCGAGACGGGCGCCGGGAACCTGCCTTCGGCCAGCCTGCCCGCGCAGCTGTCGTACCGCCTCAACCAGATGCAGCATCCCGCCGATGTGCGCTTGCGACAACAAGCCGCCGTGGGTATTGATCGGGCAGCGCCCCCCCAGCGAGCCGGCGCCTGAACGCATGTATGCGCCGCCTTCGCCAGGCCGGCAAAACCCCATGGCTTCGAGGGTCACGAGCACCGAGATCGTGAACGCGTCGTGCAGCAGCGCAACGTCGATGTCACGGGGCCCAACACCGGCCGCTTTAAAGGCTTCGTTTGCAGCCTCGCGCATTCCGAGCGCCTCAAGGTCGGGTAGTTGGGAGATGCTGTTGTGTGTCATGCGCATCGCCATGGAGCGCATGCGAACGGCCTTGGCATCCAGTCGGCGCGCCCGAGCGCGAGTGGTCAGCACCAAGGCGCCGCCGCCGTCGGAGACGAGCGAGCAATCCAGCAGGCGCAAGGGAGACGAGATCATGCGACTCGCGGCATGCTCGTCCAGCGTGATAGGCTTTTTCATCTGCGCGTTGTCGTTGAGCAGCGCATGCGCACGCGTACTAACGGCCACCGCGCCAAGATCTGCTGCGCTGGCGCCATAGTCATGCATGTAACGCTGCGCCACCAGCGCATACGGGGGCACCATGCCTTGCACGCCAAACGGTTCTTCCCATTCCTCACCGCCAAGCAGAGTCTTCAGCATCATGCCGTGTACACCCTTCGGACGACCAGTCAATGCGTTTTCGCCATATACGACGACCGCTGTTTCGCAGTGACCGGCTGAGATCGCCCAAACGGCCTGCTGCAGCATGGCCATTCCCGATACCGTGCCGCCGACATCCACCGTCGACAGGAAGGATGCACGCACGCCCAGGTACTCGGCCAGGGTCGTCGAGAACATGCTGTTTGGGATCGCGTAGGGGTCCAGGTTGATCAGTCCGTCGACGTCACGCACAGACAAACCAGCATCGCGCAGCGCCTCCTGGACTGCTAGCGCCTGTATTTGCACAGCCCCCCATCCAGGGAGCTTACCGACCGGTGTTTCACCGATCCCGATGATGACTACGTCATCGTTGATGGAAGGCATTTCAAAAACTCCTTAACAACCTGTTTTACAGTATTTATCAACAAGATTGTAGGACAATACTGTATGACCTATAATTGATCCATCCGGGTTTACGAGTACATCAACAAACTATGAACATCTCCGCCAAGCAGGCTGACCCTGTCAGTGGTACACACGAATATGTCGCAGGCTCCCTGCGTCAGGCCATCCTCAGTGGCCGGCTGGTGCCCGGGCAGCGGCTTGTCGAGGCCGATCTGACGCGAGACCTCGGCGTTAGTCGCGGGCCGGTGCGCGAGGCGCTGCGTCAACTGACAGCTGAAGGTTTGGTTGAAGCCGTTCCCAATCAGACGGCCGTCGTGCGTCGCTATTCGAAGCGGGAGATGGTGGAGTTGTTTGAGGTGCGCGCCGAGATGGAAGCCTTGGCCGTACGGCGCATGGCCGAACGCATCGATGAGGGTGACACCCGCCAGCGCTTCATTGCCGCAACGAGTCGAATTGGGCTCGACCACGCGTTGACAAGCGCGGCCTCATACTCCGAGGAAAACCGGCAGTTTCATCAAGCCATCGCGGACCTGTGTGGTAACGATTGGCTCGCCACGCTGATTCGGCAGTTCCAGTTGCCTTTGATAATGTTCCAGCTCAATGGCGCCATCAGATCCGAGTCAATCAAGGACTCGGTGGCGGAGCACCGTCGCATCGCTGAAGCCATCCTTGCCGGTGATTCCCGCAAGGCCAACAACGAAATCCGAAGGCATTTAAAACGTGCCAGCGACTTGCTGGACGACATGCCGCCGACAATTTTCAGGCCGTGACTACACCTGAATATGCAAAGAAGCGGTGGCCAGCGCGTGGTCGGGGGCGGCATAAAGGATTGTGGCCCCAAGGGCACTACCCGCGCCGCGCACCGCAGCATAAACAGCCCCCACGCTGGGCATTGCGAGCCCACTAACCAGAACAAGTACTTACCGTAAGTAGGCGGCTAGGTCCAAACACCGTGAAGCTCACGAACTCGCAGCACTACCCCGCAGTGCAACCTTGCGTTGTCGAGTGATCACACGCTCTGTCGACTACCTCGCCATCCATAATTACCAATACCGCTGGATTGGTTTCGTTGTCGCCCGTCCAAAAATAATTTGGATCCATACGGCTTAATCTGCGAACTAGGTCGTCATTCCAAATCAATGTGCCAATACCATTTTCAGCACCGCGAACTCCCATCTTTGTTGTTCCGTCTGGATAGACGACGGTGAATTCAACTCTCGTAATATCTACGCCCTTCCCAAGGGCGGGCGAAGCCTCAACTACATCGCCTGAATTTTTAATCAGTGCAATTGAGCCTTCTGTTCGCGCTTTTTGTATTCCAGACAGCGTTCCCTCCTTGAATGCGTGCTCGAGCCGGTCACTGTCGAATGTTATTCCGCCAACTTGCTCAGACAATACGTTCACAACCGAAGGAAGCGTGCGGCCATTCGTAAAGAGTCTCAAGTAAAGAATGGTTCCACGGTCATCTTTAAGCATTCGTTATTCCCATCAGTAAATTTTTAAAGCAGATTGCTGACGCGATGAGTGCCGTGCACTCCTGCTTACGTCCCCAAGCCTAAGCTGTGTCGTGGGCAATATCAAGCCAGTTTCTTGGTTAAAAAGTCACAAACCGCCCGTGAACGGCAGACGCCGAGGGATCATTTTTAGATGCGGAATTTAGATCCCCCGACACGCTCTGAATTTCCGAGGATGTTCTTTGGGTCTGCGCGGGCTTCAGAAGTGCTTTTGTGAATGCCCATAGCCGCCAAGCAGCTGAGATAGTGGGCTTTCTCACTTCCCCGGCTGCCCGATACGTGACAGGCGCCCTCATACCTGTTGACGGTGGCTTCCACATCGGCTAAGGGCACGAAGGCAGTCAATCCGGAAAGCTGCGCCCTGTGGGCACGACTTGCTATGAAAAATTGATAGCCAATCACCACCATGTCGCTCAGTTGTCTAGCTTTCGCCTGTTAGCCTCGCCCGTCACCTACCCATGAACAGGCTGGGGAGCCATAGCGAGAAAGCCGGCACGTAGGTGACAAGCATGAGCGCCGCAATTAATGCCCCGTAAAACGGCCAGATGGTTTTCATCACATCACCTACCGAGATACCGCCAATGGCACAACCGACAAACTGGGTGGTTCCCACAGGGGGAGTGTTCAGACCCAGCGCACAATTGATCAGCATGACCATGCCGAACTGGATTTCACTCATGCCATAACGCTGGGCGATAGGAAGAAAAATCGGGGTGCAAATCAGGATGGTCGCAGCCATGTCCAGAAACGTGCCCAGCACGAACAGGATCACATTGATCAGCAGGAAAATCAGCCAGGGGCTCGATGTCAACGTCGCCAGCGCCTGACCCGTCAAGTTGGCGACGCCATACAGGCTGATGATGTAGCCAAACGCCGAAGAGATACCGATCAGCAGCAGAACGACACCGGTCGTTTTAACGGCTTTACTGGCGGCCTTGAGGAAGTGTTCCCATCTCAGGGAGCGGCAGACAACAGCACAAAGAACAAGTGCATAAAGCACGGCCACCGCCGCGGACTCGGTCGCAGTGAACACCCCCGATAAGATACCACCGAGAATCAGGACCACGACAAATAGGCCAGGCAGCGAGGCAGCGAAGCAGCGCGCGACAATCGCCCAGCCCGGGAACTTTCCTGATGGATAGCCGCGATGCACTGCAACAAAATATGCAGCCACGAGATTACAAATCGTCAGCAAAAGTGCGGGCATCAACCCGGCAAGGATCAGGGCCGCAATGGATACCTTGCCACCGGCAGCAAGTGTGTAAATAATCATGTTGTGGCTGGTCGGCATCAATGCCCCCACCAGCGCGGCATGGGTGGTTACGTTGACCGCATAGTCGGCGTGGTAGCCCTCCTTTTTCATCATGGGAATCATGACGGCGCCCATGGCCGAAACATCGGCCACCGGCGATCCGGAGACTCCACCGAACAGGGTGCAGGCCACCACATTGGACATGCCCAGGCCACCGCGAATGTGACCGACCGTACTTTTCGCAAAGTCAACAATCTTGTCGGCAATGCCGCCGTAAAGCATTATCTCGCCGGCAAAAATAAAGAAGGGAATGGCAAGAAATGAAAAGGCATTCATGCCCGATGTCATTTGCTGGAAGATGACCCCCATGGGCAACCCCTCGTACAGGATGGTCATCAAGGCTGCCAGCCCGATTGAGAACGCCACCGGAACGCCGAGGATCAGCAGGCCAAAAAACGAAACGGAAAGAATACTCAGTGCCATGCTGGCTCCACTTCGACGCCCTTGAACAAGGCAATAATGTGTTCGATTGAAAATAGAACGATGAGCGAACCGGCGACCACCAGCGGCACATACCGCCACGCCTCGGAAACACCGAGCGTGGGCATCATGTAGTCACGAACAGAAAGCAGCATCAGGGCGCAGTTCCACGCCATGAGGGCGCCAAATGCCATCGTCAGCATGTGAATCAGAATCTCAAGTTTGAGACGAACGCGTTCCGGTACCAAAATCAGCAGTGATTCGAGACCGATATGCCCTGCATCGCGAACTCCGACCGCGCACCCAAGCATGGTCACGTAGAGCACCAATAACAAGGCCAGACTTTCGGCCCAGGTCGGTGTGCTGTTAAGCACATAGCGCCCAAACACCTGGTATAGAACGGCAGTGATCAGCAGCACCAAACCGAATAGGCCAAACTGCAGACAGCGGCGCGCTATACGCGCGCAAATTTTAGTGAACATGAAATCCTTACCAGTGCTAGGAACAACCGCAAATAGCCGCGCTGTGCGAGATGCATATCGCGACAGTACAGTCAAATTATTTGGTTTCCTGAATACGGCGGATCAGGTCTTTCATTTTCTGATCCACGATGAATTTGTCGTAAACCGGCTTCATGGCAGCCTGGAAGGATGGCTTGTCCACCTCAGTAATCTGGACCCCAGAAGCCTTGACAATGGCCAGTGATCTCTCTTCGCGTTCGTCCCACAATTTACGCATGTAAGGAATCGAGCTTTTGGCTGCCTGGCGAATTGCTTTTTGGTCGTCGGTACTCAGCGTGTCCCAGACACGCTTGGAAAAAAGTAGCATCTCCGGGGCCATCGAATGCTCGGTTTTGGAGTAGAACTTCGCCACTTCAAAGTGGCGAGAGCTCTCGAACGCGGAATAGCTGTTTTCTGCGGCATCGACAAGGCCGGTCTTCAGTGCGGTGTATACCTCTCCATACGGCATGGGAGTCGCATTGGCGCCCATGGCCTCAAGCAACGAAACCCACAAATCGGACTGCTGGACCCGCACTTTCAGCCCCTTCGCGTCGGTCAGGGTCTTGATGGGTTTTTTGACGGTATATACGGAGCGGGAACCACTGTCGTAATACGCCAGACCGACGAAACCCTGGGCTTCGCAGCTCTTCAGGATTTCTTCACCAACTGGGCCATCCAGAACAGCGCGCATATGGTCTTTGGACCGGAACAGGAAAGGCATTGTCGGCACTACGGTAGCAGGGCAGATGTTGTTCATGGGCGAAATGTTGACACGCGTCATGGCCAGAGCGCCAATTTTCGTCTGCTCAATCGTGTCTTTTTCAGCTCCCAAAGCACCGTTGTTAAACACTTTGATGCTATGTTTTCCGCTGGTCAGCTTGCTCAGTTCCTGGCCCATGACTTTGACGGCGTCGACTGTGGGGTAGCCATCCGGATGGACGTCGGTGGATCTGAATTCTGTCGCAAAAGCTGCCAGCGGCGCGAGGGCCAGCGAGGCAGCAATTGCGATTAAACGTTTACGGAAGGTCATGGTTGTCTCCTTGAAGGACCTGGTTTTACGGAAAGGGAACACTGAAATTAGCTTGGTGTTAAAGGAAGCGGGAAAAGGCCTTTTGGTTTTTTTAGTCAGTCGGACGGGGCACCCGCGGCACAACACACAGCCGCTTCTCCTCAGCGCTCGTATGGCATGTGGCAGCAAGTTGCACCCCCTCAGCCCCCATGAAGAAGTCCCATGGAAAGGCCACTCCAGTGAGAACATGATTGATAAAGGCTTGCCACTGCGCCTTGAAGGCATTCTCGAATGTCTGGTTGTCTGGAACCGGACTCCAATCGGCGAAGTAGTTACGGGCAGCTTGGCTGTCAGGGTTCCACACAGGCTTGGGTGTGAGCGAACGGGGTTGGATGAGGCAGTCCCGGGCACCGACAACCGCCGATCCATGCGTGCCATCGACATGAATAGTCAACAGATCGTCCCGACGCACCCGTGTCGCCCAGGACACGTTGATCTGTACTGGAACTTTGTCTTCTATAAGGCCTGTGACGAATACCGTGTCTTCGGCGGTAGCCCGATAAGGTCGGCCCTGCTCATCCCAACGATTCTGGATTTGCGTGGACTTCATGCAATGCACTTGTGTGATGGGACCGAACAGTTGTGCCAGCATGTAGTGCCAATGAGACAACATGTCCAGGATAATTCCGCCGCCGTCTTCAGCGCGATAATTCCATGATGGTCGTTGGCCAAGCTGCCAGTCCCCTTCAAATATCCAGTATCCGAACTCACCCCTGACGGACAAGACCTCGCCAAAGTAATCCGCCTTCATGAGCCTTTGTAGCTTGACCAAACCGGGCAACCACAGATTCGCCATCACGACTCCGTGCTTTACGCCTCGTTGCGTCGCTAGGTTGGCTAGCCGCACGGCGTCCTCTGGTCGTTCAGCGAGCGGCTTCTCACAGTACACATGCTTGCCAGCTTTAATGGCCTTCTCTAGCAGTCCATATCGCAAGTTGGTTGCAGCACAATCAAAGAAAATCTGATCCGACTCATCGGCTAGAGCACTGTCGAGATCCGTAGTCCAGCGCGAAATTCCATGCGCTGCCGCTACTTCCGCTAGTTTCTGCGGGTCGCGTCCCACCAGAATGAGATCCAGCTCCACCAAGCCGCCATCGCTGGTCTTGAGTTGGGAGCGGCGAAGGACGTCGAGCGAATTGGTGAGGTGTTGATTCACCCCAATTCGCCCTGTCGCGCCGTACATGATGATGCCAAGTCGAGTAGCTGTCATAGCACGACGCCTACAGAGACTTCAAACCGAAGAACGCCGCAATGATCTCGGCTTGACTTTCCAGGAGATGCCGTCCAAGGTGTGTTTTGTGTCCCCTTTCTTCTGCTCGGAGCAACAGCTTTGTCCTCTCTGGTTTCATGATCAGATCTGCCACCAAAGCGCCGCGATCGAGTTGATCTATGCTGAATGGCAAGGCATCTTCCGCCGTCATTCCGCAAGGCGTTGCGTTGACGACCATGTCCACACCTGACGGTTCGAAAGTACCGATAGAAATGGCCACATCCGGATAGAGGGTTTTCAGTTCTGCAACCAGTGCATCCTGCTTGACGGTATCCACATCCACCAGCTGTAACGACTGCACGCCGGCAGAAGCCAAGGCATGGGCGACGGCTTTCCCAGCGCCGCCGGCGCCCGCCTGGAACACCTTCATTCCCGTTGGCGCGTGCCCTTGCTTGCGCAGCCCCAGAACAAACCCCTCTCCGTCATACATCTCACCGATCCATTCACCAGAATCGGCCCGACGCATGCAGTTGATGGCTCCGACTCGTTGAGCGATAGGCAGTAGTTGATCAACCTGAGCGGCCAGGGCTATCTTGTGTGGAACGGTCACAACAATACCGTCCAGATTCTTGATCGTCTTTAATCCATCAATTGCAGCCTTGAGAGATGCGGCAGGGATCTGCATCGGCACGAATACGGCGTTGACGGACATTTTTTGAAATATCTCGTTGAAGACCTTGGGTGATCTGGCTTGCGCGATCGGATCGCCAACGATGACGAACAGCCGGGTATCTCCGGCGATAAAGGCGTTCAGTGGTTGAATCATGTCTGTCTCTTTGCTTGAAGTTAAGGAATGCTCGCGGGCCCGTTTCGCGCTGAAGAGGCGATCAAAGCGTCGATGAGCAGGTGAACGTCCAATGCGCTGCGGAGTGACGCTATCGGATCCGCCTTTTTGTTGGCGGCGTCAATGAAGTTGCTGAGAATTGCCTGGTGCGCCTTATGGGAAAACGCCATCGGATCTGCGCCGGAACCCAAGGCCTCTTCCTCGCCTTGGTCGAATTGAGTGCCATCGGTCAGAGAGACCAGGAGCTTTCCGGCCGTGAGCGTGGCCGTGCCCTTTGTTCCACAAATTTCGATCCGCTCCGGAAACCCCGGGAATGTGGCCGTACTTGCATATAAGGACGCAACGCAACCGTCCGCATAATTCATGACCCCCACCACCGTGTCCTCACACTCCATCAGATGGGATTTGCTCGTCGTTGCGTAGGCGAAGACTTCCCTCGGGTTGCCAATCAGCCACAGGAACAGGTCCAGAGTGTGGATGGCTTGGGTCATCAGCACCCCACCACCGTCTCTGGCGAACGTTCCTCGTCCTGGCTCGTCGTAGTACGACTGCGGTCGCCACCACGGCACCGAGACGTTGGCGCTGTTGACGGATCCGAGCGCACCACTACGTAGCAGCTGGCGTAGTTTGACGGATGCACTACGAGTCCGATGCTGCAGCACAGCGGCGGCCACGACGTTGTGCTGCTGACAGATAGCGATAAGGTTCCGGGCCTTTTCTGTCGTCACCTCTATGGGCTTTTCCACCAGTAGATGCTTGCCCGCTGCAGCGATTCTGGTGCCGAGATCAAGGTGAGTGTTGGGCGGGGTCAGCAACAGCACCCCATCTACTTGCTCGTCTTTGAGGGCCGTATCGAGATCCAATCCAACCTTCGCATGCGGCAGCTTCTTCGCCATTGCGCCGGCCCGATCTAGTGTGCGCGCAATCACGTGACGCACCACAACTCGATCTTGCATTTCCGCCAAGCTTGCCACGTGTGGCACCGAGGCCATTCCCGCCCCGACCACCGCCAAGTTGAACGTCGCACCATTCATCTGGAGTCCTTCATTTGTCAAAATGCAATATTAGATCGATCTATTTTATTTGGTAATTCGGGTAAACCCGAAACCAAAATACAAAACACTTTTCCGAAAACTCCTTCTAACTGTTGAAATAAAACATGACGGAAACCACGTTTTTCTTGACAAGAATTAGTAGATCGATCTATCTTCACTCGTTTTTAGGCTCTCTTAATGTTCGAGTTGGCCGGCCAATGAGGGCTGTCAAATGCGGAACTGGCGTGCAGTCGCAGGCAGATCTCGCAGTTGGCGTCCACCGGCATCGACAGCTGAGACGGAGAAAACGATGGATTTTGAGCAAGACATTGCCCGTATCGCGGAGCAGGAGTTCCGCTTGCGATTCGCAAGCTTCAACGAGGAGACAGCCTGGGACTTGGGATCGCGTTTGAGAGCACTTGCCCTTGCCCGTGAAGCCGCCGTGACGATCGAAGTGCGCCTGTCACGCGAAACTGTGTTCTTCTATTCAATGCCCGGGACCTCGCCGGCCAATGCCGACTGGGCGCGGCGCAAGCGCAACACGGTGGAGATGCTGTCGCGCAGCTCCTACGGCGTGGGTCGCTCTCTGGAGCTGGAGGAAAGCTCGCTGGTGGCCAAGATGGGGCTGCCCATCCGCGACTACGCAAGTCACGGCGGCTGCGTACCCATCTTCGCGTCAAGCGGTGCGTGCATCGGTGCTGTGACGGTCTCTGGTCTGTCTCAGCGCGAGGACCATGCGCTGGTGGTCGAAGCGATGGCTGCCCTCTGCGGGGTTCCGCTCTCCGACGTCGAGTTCGCGTGAGCCAACGACCAGAGGAACCAAAGCCATTCCGGACCCGATCACCGCCAAGTTGAATGTCACATCACTCATCCGGAGTCCTCCCATCTATCGACCTACTTCCGGCAGTTGAAGGCAAGCAACCCGGCTGTAAGCTAGACTGGGAGCCTGTTTCGACGGATTTACAGAGGTCGCCAAATGGGTGAAGCCAAAGGGCGTCAACTTCTTATTCAAACGCAAGCCCTTTAGGCCATGGTGGTGGACACCCCCGGCGTTCGAATCCACGTGCAGTGGGACCACGCCGCCAGCGCACCCCGAAGGCACAACTGACGTTCTTTGCCTAGTTCTTGGCCACCACCGGCGTCTTTGTGTCTTGGGTCAACAGCTGCCCCTTGTTCTACAGCGGTCCCACCGCGCACAGCAAGCGCGATATGCTGGAAACATGGCTGCTGGCGATACTGGCCTGGCACAAACGCTACACCAGCATTACCGCACCCAGAGGCGACGCGGTGTGCCCGCAGATTCTGGGAATGGACAAACTCATCATCGAAGATGCGCTGCGCCGCTCGTTGGCGCATGAGCGCCGAGCAAAGCAAAGCTTGCCTTGGGGGTGGATGGGCTGAGCCTTCTGGTTCAGGGTTTCAGGCTGCCATCGGCTTACGGTAAGCGGATTTGCACGGTGCGCTCCAGTGGGGTCAGGCGGCAGTGCGCCAAAAAGTTTTTTTTGCCGCGTTCAGACTCTTACCAGCAAGACGTTTTCGCCGTCCTGAACAAGGTCGCCGTGCTGGTTGAGGGCATCAACCTTGATCCGCACGATACCGCGCGAAGCGTCTCGGGTCGGGCGTGTTTCAAGTACGCGGATGCGGCCTTCGATCCGATCCCCCGCAAATACCGGTTTCCTGAACCGGTAGTGCCACTCTAAGGATGCTATCGCATCAAAGAGTGTCGAGCTGCGATTCTTCAGCCCATCGATCATTGAAAGGCACAGCAGGCCGTGGGCCACTCGGGCCGGAAACCCGACAGAGCGCGCAAAGGCGTCGTCCATGTGCACATCGAAGAAGTCCCCCGAAATGCCGGCAAAACCAACAATGTGCGATTCGGTCACAACGATGGCGGGGGTTGAGTACTCCAGGCCGGGTGTGATCTGTGCAAGACGAAGTCGACTGGTCATGGGGGTTCCCCGGAACAGAAGTGACGGACGCAGGGGAAGCGGTTCTTAACACAGGTTTGCCGTCGAAATCGCCACGAAACCGTGCAGTCCCAAGCAGACTGCGGGATGGCTTTGCTGTCAGCGCTCATGGGAGGTCCTTTTATACCGAGAGACCGAGACACGGAGACAAAAGGGTAGGTCATGCGGACACTGCTCACTGGTTAGCCAGAATGGTCAGCAGCTCTTCCCGCGTCGTCGGATCAGCCAGGTACTTGCTGTAGAGCGGCGCCATTTTGCGAACCATGATGGAGACGTCGGTAACCTTGTTGAACTGCACACCCTGTTTGGATGCGATGTCGCGCGCTTGTGTGACGCGCTTGTTCCAGAGGTCACGCATCAGCAGCGCAGACTTCGCACCCGCTTCCGAAAATGCCGCCTGCTCCTGTTTACTGAGCTTACCCCACAGCCTGGTTGACACGACCAGAGCCTCAGGCGAAATCACATGATTAGTCATGTAGACGTAGCGCGCGGCCTTGTAATGCCCGGTGGACTCGTACGCCGGCAGGCTGTTTTCAGCGCAGTCCACCTTGCCGGTCTGCAAGGCATCCATCACGTCCTTGTAGGGCATCGCCGCCGGCGTCGCACCCAGCAGCTTGACCATTTCAATGTAGACCTCGGACTGCTGCACCCGGATTTTCATGCCCGCAAGGTCGCGCATGCTGGTAATGGGCTTGCTGGAGCAGTAAAACGAACGGCCACCACCGTCATACCAGCCCAGCACCACAAAACCAGCCTCTTTCAGGCGCGTATTAAAACGCTGGCCGAGTTTGCCGTCCAGATGCTTGAACATGTGGATCGAGTCAGTGAACAGAAACGGCAGATTCAGGACCTTCAAGCCGGGCACGGCTTCTGACAGCGGCGCCGAATTGAACTCGGCAATGTCGATCTCGCCGCTTTTGAGCATCTGCACGGCCTTGGGCTGGTCTCCGAGCGTGCCGTTGTTGAAAAGTTCAATCGGGTACTTGCCCATGGTGGTTTTTCCAACCTGCTCTACAAAAGTCCTCATCGCCTCGGTGACGGGGTAGCCTTCGGGATGGATGTTCCAGGCTCGCAGCTGCGTTTGTGCCAGGCCCGCGCCGACACAGAGAGCCAGTGAAAGCCCCAAAAATCCTTTGAAAGATGTGCGCATGCTTGTCTCCTTGTAGTAGTTGTTCGGTCGCTTCTAACGGGTCAACTCAATGTCGGCCAGGCCCCGGCTCTGACCACTCCTCCGCGGTCAACACCGTGGGCTTCAAATCTCTGCGAAATATCTTTGACAGCTACGAAACCAGAGCAAGCTGTCAGTCGAGTTTGATGCCGGGCCTGCGCCACCACCTCAGCCCAGCGCTTGCGCTCCCTGCTCGGCCGGGGCCATAGGTGCCACTTCAGCGCCCTGCCGACTGAGCTTGGCGCGAATCTCCGGGCTGCGGATGATTTTGATCAGCTCTGTGTTCAGCCGCGACACGATGCTCGCCGGGGTTCCACTGGCCATCCGCACCCTTTGCCAGTTGCCGGACTCAAAATCTTCAAGACCCTGTTCCTGCATCGTCGGCACATCGCCCATCAGCGGCATCCGGGTGCGTTTGGACACACCGAGGACTTGAGCTTGGCGCTTTGCACAAAAAACAAAGTGGCCAGCATGCCGCTCATCAGCACCTGGGTTTCCCCGGCAATCGTGTCATTGACGGCCGGGGCGCCGCCTTTGTAGGGGAAGTGCTGGCATGTGGCCTTGCTGGTCCGCGCCATCGCCAAGTTGAACGTCACACCACTCATCTAAAGTCCTTCATCTATCAATGCATGAATTAGATCGATCTATTTTTGTTGGCGCAATTAGCGTAAACCCCCAATCACAATACGGAGTATGTTTTCTAAGTCCATTATGTATTTTCGAGAAAAAGGCCAGATTAGAAGGCACTTTCTCTTGACAATTTTATGTAGATCGATCTATATTTCAACATTTGGAGACCTTGCTATGAAACATGAAACCTCTACCCTCGCCGATGACCGCGATGACCGCGACGCGATGATCCGCAATGCAGCCCGCTCGTTTGCAGAGGGCGTGATCAGACCGATCGCTGCTGAACTTGATGAAACCGAACGCTTCCCCAAGGAGGTGTACGCAGAAATGGCGAAACTGGGCCTGTTTGGCATTACGGTTCCAGAGCAGCACGGAGGAGTTGGAGGCGACGCATTGATGTATTCGATCGTCATGGAGGAGCTATCCCGCGGCTACGCATCAGTAGCCGATCAATGTGGACTTGTAGAGCTCGTTGGCACGCTACTCTCGGAGCACGGAACCCACGAGCAACGCCAGAAGTACCTGGGACCACTTCTGCGCGCGGAGAAGCGTTGTGCTTACGCCATCACCGAGGCCAGCGCGGGATCTGATGTATCGGGCGTCAGAACGACCGCGATCCAAAACGCCCATGGCTGGATCATCAATGGGCAGAAGCTCTGGATCCACAACGCGCCAGTGTGCGACTTTGCTGTGGCTCTCGTGCGGACCGACCCCGAACAAGGCAAACGAGGGATGAGCATCTTCATCATTGACGCCGACCTGCCAGGTTTCAAGCGCGGGGGGCACGAGCACAAGATGGGACAGCGAGGCTCGCCTGTGGGCCCCTTGTTCTTCGACAACGTCCAGGTACCGGCCTCAGCCCTGCTTGGCCCACGCGGACGCGGCTTCCACATGATGATGAGCGTGCTCGACAAGGGGAGGGTTGGCATTGGAGCCCTCGCGGTCGGCATTCTTCAAGCTGCACTAGATGCATCAATTGAGTACGCCAAAGTACGCAACCAGTTTGGCAAACCCATTGCGGAGTTTCAGGCGGTGCAATGGATGATTGCCGATATGGCCAAAGATACCGCGGCAGCCAGACTATTGGTCCAGGATGCAGGCAGAAAAATTGCCCGAGGCCAGCGCGCCACCATGGAAGCGTCAATGGGCAAGTGTTTCGCGGCTGATGCTGCCGTCATGCACACCGCCAATGCCGTGCAGATCCACGGTGGCAGTGGATACGTACGTGGGGTCGAGGTAGAGCGCTTGTACCGAGACGCCAAAATTACTCAAATCTATGAAGGTACCAACCAGATCCAGCGCATGATCATCGCGCGTTGTTTGCTGGAAGCAACCTGATCCAGGCCTGGAACCTGCGACGCTACTTGAATGCGCCGCAGGTCTTCCTGATGACCAGCGACGGTTCGGACACGATACGAGTGGGCACGCGTGAGGGCTCAGCCATGCGGCTTAACAAAAGCTCGGCAGCCGCCTGACCGATCTTGTCCTGCTGAACCTGAACCGTGGTCAATGGAGGTTCCCACAGCGAGGCCTCGGGCACATCGTCGAAGCCGACCACCGCAAAGTCTTTGCCCGGCTCCAACCCCTGTGCGCGCAGGCCTAACATGACACCAAAAGCAACGATGTCATTGCCGCAAACCGCGGCCGTCGGAGGATTCTTTAACTTGAGCAGATCCGTGATAATTCGCTTGCCTTCGTCACGCGTTAGACGAGAGGGAACCACCAGCCGGTCATCCCGCTTAAGCTTCGCGGCCTCCAAAGCCAAATGATAACCTTCAACCCGGTCACGCCCCGTCGAAGAACGGTCGTGCCCGCCGATCATGGCAATGCGCTTGTGCCCTAGAGACACTAGGTGGGAAGTCGCCAGGGTCATACCCCGCCTATTGTCGACACCTACGTAGTCCGCATCGAGCCCGATCACATAACGCGAAGCAAAAACGCAGGGGATGCCCCAGGCAATGAGTTGCCGCATCTCGGTGGCGCTGGTCGCCTCGGCGGGGCACACGATGATGCCATCGATATTGTGTTGCCGCACGGTCTCGAGGAACCGGCTCTGTCTTTCCACTGACTCGTCCGAGTTGCCTAGAAAAGTGATGAAACCGTGCTTGCTCAAGGTGGCCTCGATAGAACGCACCAGCATTGCGAAGTAGGGGTTCGTCACATCGTTAACCACAACCCCCACCGTCTGGGTCTTGTTGCTACGCATTCCCGCCGCATGGCGGTTATAAACGTAGCCCATCTGCTTGAACGCTTCGAGCACCCGGTCACGTGTGGCGTCCGCCACGCGCGGACTGTCTCGCAGCACCAGAGAAACCGTCGCGCGCGACAATCCGAGTTCCTTCGCAATATCGAGCAAGGTGACGGACGTACCGGATTTGACGCGAGGCATTAGAAGCGTTGATCGAATTAGTTATTGCGTCTTGCCGCAGCGGGAAAGCGCCGTGGAGGAAACAGGAGCCAGCCGGTAAAAAAATGATCGCCATATACTGGGGCGATCATGAATTCGTTGGTCGGCGTTCAGATCTTAGCATTAGCAACAACGCATGAAATCAGCCAGTACCAAGTGCCCTTGTGAAGACAGAGCGGAAATGCCCAATCACACGGACACAATGCCGTCGATGGTGTTCTACTGTTTAGTGATGTGCAGCGCTGGCACTATTCGTTTGAACTGATCATTCTCTTTTGCAAGGGCGAGGCGGAAGCGGTCCCCCGGTTCGTACACAAAGCCCATATGTTGGCGCTCGAACGTATCGCGATAAGCGGACTCCTCGTTCACCTTAGTCATGAGGACGCCAAGTCGCTGCACGATATGTGCGGGCGTAGTTTTGGGCACCGCGAGCCCACGCCACGTTTCAACTTGCAGATCGATGTTGCGCTCCTTGAAGGTCGGCACCGACTCAAAGCCCTTGATGCGTTTATTGGTCATGATGGCCAGCACCTTGAGCTTCCCTGCCGCGACATAGGCGCTTACCTCACCAGGGCTGACCGTTGTTGCATCAACTTGGCCGCTGAGCAGGCCAAGAATGGCGGGAGCCGATCCTTGATAAGGAACGTGGTTTACCTTGATCCCCGTTTGTTCTTCCAGCGCAGCGGACGCCACGTGATAAATCGACCCAGTACCAGAACTTGCCACCGTAAGCTGACCAGGCTTGGCTCGTGCGTGAGCCAGAAACTCCTCAATCGTGTTCCAAGGGGCGTCAGCCCTAACTGTCAGAGCGGCGGGGTCGAGATTGATACGGCAAATAAAGACGAAGTCTTCAAAAGTGACCTTGCCAATCCCGAGGTGAGCCGCAAGTAACAGCTCGGGCGAGACCATGGTGATCTTGTGGCCATCTGGCTTTGCGGTCGCACCCTCTAAAAAGCCGATGGAGCCAATTGCGCCGGGCTTGTTAGTAACAATGATCGGCTGTGGAAAATGCTTTCGCGATGCCTCAGCAAACGCTCTAGCCAAGACGTCCGAACCGCCGCCGGCAGGAAAGGGAACAAGCAGTTCAACAGGTCGCGTAGGGTAGTCCTGAGCTTGAGCAGAACCGGCAAACAATCCGATCGCCATGCAGCCGACGGCAAGAAGATTTTTGAGCAATTGCATAAATTAGCCTTAGGTAAAAAAGTTGATAGGAAATCGCGGCTTAGGTGCGGGCGCCCATGAACAGCCGCGCGTCCATAAGCTTCAAGTCATTGCTGACCTTTAACGGAAAACTAGATCGATCTAACACATGTTTTTTAAGATCAATGCCGGGGGCAATTTCAGTGACTGTCAGACCGTCGCTCTGGAGCTTGATGACACATCGTTCCGTGATGTATGTGACATCCTGCCCCCGAGTGCGTCCCACCGTGCCACTGAAGGTGACATGCTCCACGTTGTTGACGAACTTTGAATACTTGCCGTCACGTATGATCTCCAGGCGACCACCGCCAACGTTCAACTCAAGCCCCCCGGCCATGAAATAGCCGACGAATATCAGTTTCTTCGCATGAGAGGTGATGTCGACAAACCCGCCGCATCCGGCCGTTACGTGCGGTTTCGCACTCAGGCGCGATACATTGACATTGCCGGCCTGATCGACCTCCATGAAAGACAGAAGCGAGCAATCAAAACCACCACCCTGAAAGTAAGTGAACTGCTGGGGCGCAGGCAAAAACGCGTGGGCGTTCGCTGAACAGCCAAAAGCAAATCCAGTCAGCGGCACCCCCCCCACAGCGCCCTGTTCGATGACCCAGTTCACCGCATCCGGTTTGCCCTCGTCAATGAGGATCTGCGGAACATTCGCGGCGATGCCAAAACCAAGATTGACCACGTCGCCATCGTGCAACTCTTGCGCGGCGCGCCCTGCAATCACCATGTCAGTGCTCCAAGCGGCTGACCTGAAGTCAGACCAGGGGCGCCGTACTTCGCCACTGATGGCTGCGTCATAGTCCGTTTGAGTGGTCTGCCGCTGCAACGGATCGACCACGATACAGTCTACGAGGGATGATGGGACATGCACGCGCTGCGTAGGAATGCTCCCCGCCGCAACAATGCGCTTAACCTGCGCGATGACAGTCCCCCCGTTGTTTCTCGCCGCCAGCGCCTGCTCGATGGCACCCAGATATGCGCCTTCGTGTTCCGTTGACAGGTTTCCGTACTCATCGGCGGTGGTTGCACGAATGATGGCAACGTCGGGGGGCACATTCTTCAGATGAAGCCATTCTTCGCCGTTGAACTCAACTACTCTCACGAGCTCCTCTGTTGTCGCACGGTTCATTTTGCAACCTTGGCGTCGAGGATCTACGAACGTGTCAAGGCCCACCTTTGTGATGACGCCTGGGCGCTTTGCGGCAACCTCGCGGTGCATGTCATACAGCAACCCGCTAGGAACGTTGTAAGCCTCGACCTCGTTGTCGAGGATCATCTTCCAGATGATGGGGGATGGCATTGAAGACGGTCCGCTTGGATACGACCCCGCGATGATTCTCTTCAACAGACCCTTCTGAGCGATATGGTCGACTCCCTTGATGCCATACATATCACCTGCGGCAATCGGGTGAATGGCCGTGATCGCCCTCGGATGACCGGTCGCTCTGAACCTATCGCCGATCGCCTTAAGGATGGTGTCCGGACAGGCCAGCCCACTTGAAGAGCTAACCGTTATCACCGCACCATCGGGAATCGAACTAGCCGCCTCCTCGGCCGTCATCACCTGCACTCGTATTGACATGATTTCTCCTGGTTAACGCCCTCGCAAGGAGGGCTAAAAAATTTACTTGTCAGATCCAACGCAAAGCTGGTAAAGTTAGAATTAGATCGATCTAACTAAAATGTACTTTGACTATTTGGCGGTGTCAAGCGCCGATTACCTAGGAGAAACCATGCCATCAAATGCTGATCTTGTTACACGGGAAAAGAACACTGCAATACGTCCGTTAGCGCTTGTTACTGGGGCGCGACGCGGCATTGGAAGGGCCATCGCATACGCCTTGGCAGACCAAGGCTTCAACATTGCGTTAGTCGACCTGCAGCGTGACGTGGACGCCGAACTGACGCAGAGTCAGGTTGCAAATCGGGGTGCCAGGGTCGACTTTTTTGCCGGCGATATCTCGGACCTCAGCCGTCACGGCGACCTGATCGAAGCGGTTCAGGAAAAGCTCGGACCGATTAATTGCTTGGTGAACAACGCCGGCATCAGCGTGGCCCAGCGCGGCGATCTGCTTGACATCACCCCAGAAAGCTTCGACCGATTGATGAACGTGAACCTGCGGGGCCCCTTCTTCCTGACGCAGCGGGTCGCGCGCCTGTTCGCGGACGACCGCCTGGCCACGGGCTACCGGTCGATCATCAACATCTCATCGGCCAATGCCTACGCCACCTCGACGAACCGCGGCGAATACTGCATCTCCAAGTCCGCGATCACCATGGCGACCAAGTTGTATGCCGCCCGCCTCGGTGAAGCTGGCGTTTCGGTCTTCGAGATCCGCCCTGGGGTTATCAGGACAGACATGACAAAGGTTGCGGCCAACGACTACGAAGAGCGCATCGCCAAAGGCTTGACGCCGATAGCCCGATGGGGCGAACCAGACGACATCGGTCGAGCTGTCGCGGCACTTGCTTCAGGTGCATTCGCGTTCAGCACAGGCGATGCTTTTCACATCGACGGCGGCCTGCATATCCAACGACTGTAATCAGGAGCATTCATGACAGCTATTCATTTACCGACTACTGCAGGTTTAGACGAGATTTACACCCTTCACAACCCTGCATGCACACCTAAATTCAAAGGCCAAACACTAAACCGCGTTGCGTATTCCGCCGCCCATGTCGTCGCCTCACCATTTGTGGAGAATGACCCCTGGCTGACCCCGGCGATCGACTGGGATGGCACGATGGCATACCGGCAGTATCTCTGGGACCTCGGATTGGGCGTGGCGGAGGCCATGGATACTGCTCAGCGTGGTATGGGTCTGGGCTGGAGTGAAGCCAAGATGCTGATCGACCGGACGCTCGCACTGGCTAAGCACCATCCCAATGGAAGCGTGGTATGTGGAATCGCAACAGACCAACTGCCTGAGAAGCAAACATACAGTCTCACTGAAATCACTGACGCCTATGTCGAGCAATGTGCTTTCGTTGAGGAGCGTGGCGGCCAGGCCGTGATGATGGCAAGTCGCGTCCTGGCTGTAACCGCGAAGTCACCTGATGACTACGTCCGCGTCTATGACATCGTCTTGAAGCACGCTCAACGACCGATTGTTCTCCATTGGCTTGGCGAGATGTTCGATGCAAAGTTGCGCGGCTACTGGGGCTCCACCGACTTCGAGTCGTGCCTGAAAACGGTCACGGGAATCATCTCCGCGCACGCATCCAAGGTTGAAGGGATCAAGCTCTCATTGCTCGACAAGGACAAGGAGTTAGTTCTTCGGCGTCAGCTCCCCTCCTCGGTAAAAATGTTTACCGGTGACGACTTCAACTACACAGAGTTGATCGAGGGGGACGATGTTGGCTTTAGCCACGCGCTGCTCGGGATCTTTGATGCAATTGCTCCCGCGGCGTCAAATGCCTTGGTCGCCCTCGCGCAACACGACGTCGGCAGCTTCCGCGAGATCCTGGACCCAACGGTCCCGCTTTCAAGGCACATTTTCAAGGCTCCGACTCAGTTCTACAAGACGGGGGTTGTGTTCCTGGCCTATCTAAACGGCCATCAGCAGCACTTCCAGATGGTAGGAGGTCTACAGAGCGCTCGCTCCGTCGCACATCTCGTGGAACTTTTCCGCCTGGCTGACCAGGCCGGCGTATTTCGTGACACCGACTTGGYCTGCAAACAAATGCGCACATTCTTACAGTCCGTCGGCTTCGACCAGTAGGAGGTATTCTCATCATGACAACGACAACCTCTGGCTACCTCGAAATCCGGACGGACGGCCCTGTCGCGTCGCTTGTGCTGAATCGCCCTGACAAACTGAATGCGCTGACGATGTCGACCCTCGACGCCTTGGACCAGGCCTGCGGCGAGCTTGAGCGATGCCGCGACATCCGTGTCGTCATTCTGTCCTCCACCAATGCAACGGCCTTTTGCGCCGGCGCGGACATTTCGGAGTGGGGCACCCTGCCCCCAGCTGACATGTGGCGATTGTGGACGCGCGTTGGTCATCGCATATTTGATCGGCTGGCACAGCTCCCGCAGCCGACCATTGCGGCTATCGACGGCTTGGCTTTGGGCGGTGGACTCGAACTAGCGCTTGCGTGCGATCTGAGGGTTGCGGGTCCTGCGTCCAGGTTCGCCCTTCCAGAAACGAAGATCGGAGCAATTCCTGGATGGGGTGGCACCATTCGCTTGCAGGGCACCGTCGGCGTGCCTCAAGCAAAACGCTTGATCTTCACTGGCGCCCAAATTGATGCAACCGAAGCACTTCGTATCGGTTTGGTACAGGAGGTAGTGGCATCTGAGTCAGCGCAGACACGCGTGATGGAACTGGCGAATGAGATTGCCGGCAATGCGCCATTTGCAGTTCGCCTGACAAAACAACTTCTGGACTCAAAGACCGGAGGGGTACCGGCCGAAACGATTGCAGCTGGGCTGGCCGCGCTCCTGGAAGACGGACAAGAGGGTGTTCGAGCCTTCAAAGAAAAAAGAAAGCCGGTATTCAAAGATGCGTAACCTCAATCAGCGGCTAGATATTTGCTCTATCAATACGGCCACTCTCGGCCACAACCAGCCAATCGACAAGACCATTGATGCAGTAGCACGCGCCGGCTTTGGGTACATCGCACCTTGGCGCAAAGAAGTCGAAACTGCAAACATCCGCGACGTGGCTCGTCAGCTTCGCGCACTGAACTTGAAATTGAGCGGGTACGTCCGATCAACCTTTTTCACCTCAGGATCACTTAGAGAGTTCGCATCAAGCATTGAGGACAACAAGAAGGCGCTTGATCAAGCGGCCGAGCTTGGTGCCCCCTCACTTATTGTCGTCGGTGGAGGCCTGCCATCTGGATCCAGAAGCCTGGCGGATGCCAGAAAGCTGTATGTTGAGGGTACAGCCCAGCTTTGGGACTATGCCAAAACGCTTGGCGTAGGCATCACACTGGAGCCGCTCCACCCAATGTACGCGGCCGAAAGGTCATGCATCGTGACGCTTGACGATGCATTGGACATCTGCCATGAGATTGATCCGGATCAAACAGGAAGTCTCGGGATAGCCGTCGATGTCTATCACTGTTGGTGGGACCGCCATCTGTCCTCACATATCGAACGCGCTGGTCGCGAACGCCGTATCGATGCCTTTCACGTCTCCGACTGGCTAACGCCGACCCAAGACATGTTGCTCGATCGCGGCATGATGGGGGATGGGGTCATCGACCTTCAAGGGATTCGGGCGCAGGTTGAAGCGGCGGGCTATGTCGGTGCGGTCGAGGTTGAGATTTTCTCCAAGAACGACTGGTGGCGGCGCGATGCGCAAGAGACTCTGCGGATCTGCACCGAAAGGCTTCAAACCGTTTGCTGAGACTCGAATAATGCAACTCAGTAAGGAAACAGTTAAATGAAAATCCTCGTCCCCGTCAAGCGTGTAGTCGACTACAACGTGAAAGTCCGCGTCAAATCGGACGGCACCGGCGTCGACATCGCCAACGTCAAGATGAGCATGAACCCGTTTGACGAGATTGCCGTCGAAGAGGCGACCCGCCTGAAGGAAAAGGGCGTCGTGACCGAAGTCATCGCCGTGAGCTGCGGCGTGCTGCAGTGCCAGGAAACCCTGCGCACCGCCATGGCCATCGGCGCCGACCGCGCCATCCTGGTCGAGACCACCGAAGAGCTGCAGCCGCTGGCCGTGGCCAAGCTGCTCAAGGCGCTGGTCGACAAGGAACAGCCCCAACTGGTGATCCTGGGCAAGCAGGCAATTGATGACGACTGCAACCAGACCGGCCAGATGCTGGCGGCCCTGCTGGGCTGGCCGCAAGCCACCTTTGCCTCCAAGGTGGAGGTCGAAGGCGGCCAGGCCAAAGTGACCCGCGAAGTCGACGGCGGCCTGGAAACCCTGGCCCTCACGCTGCCCGCCATCATCACCACCGACCTGCGTTTGAACGAGCCGCGCTATGTGACGCTGCCCAACATCATGAAGGCCAAGAAAAAGCAGCTCGACAACTTCAAGCCCGAAGACCTCGGTGTGGACGTCAAGCCGCGCATCAAGACCCTCAAGGTCAGCGAGCCGCCCAAGCGCAGCGCCGGTGTCAAGGTGGCCGATGTCGCCGCCCTGGTGGACAAACTCAAGAACGAAGCCAAAGTAATCTAAGGAATTGACATGACCGCACTTGCTGTACTCGTAGTAGCCGAACACGACAACAACGTCATCAAACCCGCCACCCTCAACACCGTGACCGCCGCTGCCCAGTGCGGGGGCGAGGTGCATGTGCTGGTCGCCGGCAAGGATGCCGCCGCCGCCGCCCAGGCCGCCTCCAAAATAGTCGGCGTCGCCAAAGTCATCCACGTCGATGGCGTGCACTTTGAGCACGGCCTGGCCGAAAACATGGCCGCGCAGGTGGTCGCCATCGCCGGCAGCTATTCGCACATCCTGTTTCCGGCCACCGCGTCGGGCAAGAACATCGCCCCGCGCGTGGCCGCCACGCTGGATGTCGGCCAGATTTCCGACATCACCAAGGTCGATGCGGTGGACACCTTCGAGCGCCCCATCTATGCCGGCAATGCGATTGCCATTGTGCAAAGCCTGGACGCCACCAAAGTCATCACCGTGCGCACCACGGGCTTCGATGCGGCAGCCGCCACGGGCGGCTCGGCCGCCGTGGAAACGCTGGCCGGCGTGGCCGACAGCGGCAAATCGTCGTTTGTCGGCTCCGAGATCGCCAAGAGCGACCGCCCCGAGCTGACCGCCGCCAAGATCATCGTGTCGGGCGGCCGTGCGCTGGGTTCTGCCGAGAAGTTCAACGAAGTCATGATGCCGCTGGCGGACAAGCTGGGCGCCGCACTGGGTGCCA
>NZ_JBFUJT010000051.1:0-24369 GCF_056401235.1 Polaromonas sp. P4_F9
GCTAGATGTAGTTTCCCAAGAGGTTGTTCACCCGAGGTGAAGGAAGATGGAGGTTCTGACTTCCCAACTTCTTCAGGACTCCCCGGATGAACATCCACAAGAATGCCTCAATGACGCCCAAAGGTCGAGCCCATTTGGTTCAAGAAATTGCCCGGATTGGTCTGAAGCCAGCGGCTGCAGCCGCTGGCTTGAGTCCCCGCACGGCCCGTAAGTGGCAGCAACGTTATGCTCAGGAAGGCCGCGCCGGACTGCTTGACCGCAGTTCCCGGCCTCTGGTTTGCCCGCAGCGCAGCTGCGCCAGCAAAATCGAGCGGGCCGTGCGCTTGCGCAGGACTCAGCGCCTGACCTATGAGCGCATTGCCGAGCGAGTGGGGCTGTCGCGAAGCGCTATTGCACGGGCCTGCAAGGCCGCCGGCGCAGCCAAGCTGCCCGCCTTTCAGGATGCGCCACCTGTGGTGCGCTATGAGCGCGCCAGCCCCGGTGAGTTACTGCACCTGGACACCAAGAAACTACCCCGCTTTGACAAGCCGGGCCACCGCGTCACGGGTGACCGCACCCAGAACACGCCCCGGGCGGGCTCACAGGCGCTGCATGTGGCCATCGACGATCACTCCAGGGTGGGGTTTAGCCTGCTGCTGCCTGATGAGACGGCGCGCTGTGCCTGCGCTCACCTGCTGGCAGCGCTGCGCTACTACAAGGCCTTGGGGGTGCGCGTTGCGCAGGTGATGACCGATAACGGCTCGGCTTACAAATCAAAGCGCTTTGCCAAGCTGCTGCGCCGCCTGGGGATCAGGCACATCCGCACGCGCCCTTACACCCCACGCACCAACGGCAAAGCCGAACGATTCATCCAGACCTTGCTGCGCGAATGGGCCTACGCCTTCATCTACCCCGATTCAGATGCTAGGGCCCATGAACTGGAGCCCTGGATGCATCACTACAACTTTCGCAGGCCCCACTCAGCGACCTCCCACCGCCCTCCAGCTTCTCGCCTCGGATTTGATGGGAACAACGTCGTGAGAAACTACAGCTAGATGAAGGACAGATGCATCCATGTACACCCTGAATCCACGATGTAAATATTCACAAAATATCAGGCCACCGCGCCGCAGTTGAGCGCCGATATGCAAATGCGTTTTCGTTACAGCGGACGTCAGTCACGTCGTGAGGGATCAGCCAATAGCTTCTCTGCGGATATGCGCCAATCGACAAGGGAACCTCCAAAGTAGGAGAGTTTGTCAATAGGAGCTATGCCCCACCAACACCACTCATAGATATCCACCGCACATGGGGATGGCCCTGTTAGCCAATACCTCGTACGAATCGGGGGCAGCATTGATGCGCCCCGCTACAGGATGCCAGCATATGGAATAGGAAAAAAGGTGGAAGCCGCCTGAGGGTGATTTCGTGTTCTATCTCCTACAAATGGAGGAGGTACAAAACAAAGGTAACGCTGATAATCAGCCGAAGTACGCGGGGGGGAACCCTATGTTTAATTCATCGGTTGTCATGCGGTCGGCCGCATCGCTCCCGGCCCATTGGGTCATCGCGGCTCTGCTGCTCGCCTCCAGCACTTTGGCGTGCGCCGAGATTCAGCTGACGCTCAAGAACGCCTTCATCGATAAATACAAGAATCGCACTTCCATCAGCGACGAATGCGTCGTCGACCATTCGAAAGGCAAACCCAACCCCGCTTCGTCCGACGGCGATATGCATGCCGCCGTGCGTTGCCCAAAAGAGATTGGACTGCCGTTGGTCGCCGAGATCATGAACGCCAAAGATCAGGGTGACGCGATTGACCTGACGAAGACTGCCGAGGCCGACGGCTCCAAGGTGACCATCAAGGGCGCGTGGCGGATCTGGAATGAACACGGTGGTGACCAGGTCTTCAATCAGGGCGCCAAGGTCGTCGCTGCAGCAAACACGAATCCAGACCATGTTTTCGAAATTCACCCAATAACCGACTTGGGAAATTTCGACCTGCGGGCGTCGTTCAAGCCGATCACGGGGTACACGCCAAAGGCTGCCGAAGACGCGTTTAACCGGTATGAAAACACGCGGTCAAAGATCATCCCAAGAAAAGTGACGACGACGATTGTCAGCCCGGGCATTGGCTACAACTATGTGGATTTCCAAATGCAGCTCATGGAAAAGCCCTTCAAGGTTGCGGACGGTAGCTTCGCGTATGCGAAAGTCCGCGACTGGGAGGGGCACTTGGTGCTGCGCAAGAAGCGCATGGTGTTTGTGAAGGATACCCCGCCAGAGCAGGCGGTACGTGACATGAAGGACGGCGATTGCCTGCGCGTTCTTGGCATCCCCAGGCTTGACCTGGCTCTGGTTTCCTGGCGCGCGCGAAATGCCAAGGCCAACCCTGACATTTTGACCTGGAATCTGCCCTATGAAATTATCGTGGTCGGCGTATATGACAGCGAGTGCCAGGTTGACTGATCCAGTGGATCCAGACTGATTGAGTATTTGATGACCCCAACTACCGATTTAAACGCCAGCATTGGTTTGAGAGTGGATGCCATGACTGCCGATATGGCTGCCATGGTGAATGGTCGGCAGGGGTACGTGCAGGCAAGCCAGTGAGCCGCGATAGAAGACTTCTCCCGGGTGGATAGGCAGCACTCACAGCCAAATAGCGCAAATGGTTTTCAGGTTTCTCGCCATGTCCCGCATCGACGCAATTGATCTGCAAAAGGAGTGAATATGGTCTGCTCGGCATCAAGTTACACAGGCATTCGCAACGACAACGTTGCTTGGAGCAACTGGAGCGGCCGCTCCCACAAACAACTGCGCTCACTGTTCACACCAGCCTTAACCGGGGCGGCCACGCCGAGCGTCCCGATCCCCCCACCAGTGGGCCTCCAGCAATTGGTCAAGGTGGTCAAGGACGCCACGGATTCGCGCATGTCATTGCATGCCATCGGCAGTGGTTGGGCATTCGATGATCAGGCAGTAGGCGACGACTGGGCCATCGATATCAGTGGGCTGCGTTCACGTCTTCTGGCCACAGTTGGCGAAGCTCCTGTCACTGATATTCCCCACAATCTGCCGGTAACAGGGCCGGGCCTCACCGATGAATGGCGGCGCAATCAGGCTGACAAAGCGTCGGTTCGCAAGCTGGTGCACATTGAAGCTGGCATCAAGCTCTGGCAACTGATACAGATGCTGGACGGCATCGGACTGGCATTGCCCACGATGGGCGGCGCCAACGGGCAGGCCCTGGCCGGCGTGATCAACACGTCAGTGCACGGCGGCGATTGGAACCAACCGGCATTCCCTGGCGTGGTGAGGGCGCTGCATCTGGTCACACACGGGGGCAGAGAAGTCTGGATTGAACCGGCCTCTGCGGCCATCACGCGGGACGACCGACTAAAGCCGACGCTGAGCTGCCCGGACGTCGAGGTCATCCGCAGCGACGACATGTTCAATGCGGCCGTCGTCGGGCTTGGCCGCTTCGGGGTCGTCTACTCCTATGTCATCGAGGCGAGGCCTCAGTTCTGGATCGCGGAGGTAGCCACCCGACCGGACCGTAATGCGGTCTTTGCCGCATTGCGGGCCGGGGCATCGAGTGGTGTGAATCCTTTCGCGCCCTTGCTTGCGCTGTTGGCCACCGACCCCGGACCGGCCAACGTAGCAGAGTCCCGAACGGGCGCTCAACCTACTTTTTTCCAACTACTGCTGAATACCCGAAACCCGCCTGGGATCTGGGTGCAGCGGCGCTGGGAAACTGGCAATCACACCGACATGAACATCGGACAGCCGACCGATGTGTGCGGCGACGTAGTGGCGGGGGCTCTGAACGCAGTGTTAGCGTTAAACCCACTGGGCTCCCTGCTCAATGCCGCAAACCCGCTACTTGACGCCATTGTCAACTCCGTGTTCGACGATCAGATGAACGACGCAGCCACAAAGGGGAAGCGCGGGAGACATGCGTGGATCACCGCAGGACCTCCGAGTGGGAATTTCCCCAATTACCGAGGGGTTTCGGCGGAGGTCATGTTTGACGCGAACAACCCTGCTTACGTTGACTTTCTGCAAGCGATTCTCTCGGCGGGTGGCAGCTACAGACAGGTCGGCTGGCTGTCGTTGCGGCCCAGTCTCGCCACCAAATCGACGCTTTCAATGCACAACGTTGGCGGCACGCACGCGGTGTCGATCGAAATCGCACTGTTGTCAGGCATGCTTGACAACGAGAGTTTTCTGACCTTTGTTCAGCAAAAAGCCCTTGAGCTTGGAGGACGGCTGCATTGGGGACAGGCCAACAATCTCCTGACCCAACAGGTCGTGGCAGCCCAGTACGGAAACATGTTGGAGAGCTGGAGGCGCAGTCTCTGGAGAGTCAGCGGCGACAGCACAGTCTTCAGCAACGCCTTCACGCGCCAGCGCGGATTGGAGCCGCTGGCTGCGCGCTCCGGCCTAGCTGTGGCGGTACCTGCACCCGACCAGCTGTTGATCGCTCGTTCCGGAGCCCTCCAATCCAAGTCGTGGGCACCAACGACCGGCTGGTCCGACTGGCAGAATCAAGAACTTGCGATTCCCCAAGAAGCTGGTCCGATCGAAGCACTCTCCGAGGGCGGCCGCACCCATCTATATTTCGTCGGTGGGGATGGCGGCATCTACTTTCGGACGCGGCAGCCCAATGGTATCTGGGCATCGGTATGGTGGTTCGTGACAACGACCAATCAGGAAAAGCCCTGGCAAGGTGTTCCTGGCGGTCCCGTGCATGCGACATCGTTCAGCCCTGGCGCGGTCTATGTGTTCTATGCCAATGCCAGCGGTGCGATCATTGGCGTAAGAGGCGAAACTGCGTCTAGCTCGGTGTGGAAGGACCGCCGCCAAATCCTGCGCGGCCGAACGGCGCCCGGCGGGCACATCACCGGTATTAGCCGTAGACAGGGTCAAGTTGACCTTTTCACAGTGGGTACGGATCGCCAGATCCGCACGGCGGCATGGAATGCCACGGACGGATGGCGTGGCTGGTGGGCCATCCCTGGCGTGACCGCGCCTCCTGGAGCTCCGGTCACAGCAGTATCGCGTCGCACGGATCTGTTGGACATCTTTGTCAGTGACGATACCGGTCGAATCATGTCTACAGCTTGGCAGCCCGGGAGCACATGGAAAGGCTGGTCGCAAATCCAAAATGGTCAGACCGCGCCAGGCGGGTCTGTCACAGGCGTCAGTCGCAGCGCTGATTTATTGGACATCTTCGTGGCCGGAACAGACAGCCAGGTGTACTCTGCCGCGTGGGCTCCGACTCGCGGCTGGGGTGGATGGTGGGCATTGAACGGCGCAAGAGGATGGCGTGCAGGTGCAGCTGTACCCGTTGTTTCGCGTTCAGCCGACTTGCTGGACATCTTTTCGGTCGATCCAGCCAACGTGGTGCAAACCTTGGCTTGGGCACCCGGACAAAACTGGGGCGGCCCCTGGCAGCTGTAGGAGAGTTATTGCCTCAACAGCGCCCAAACGGATCAACCGCATGATGGCAAATATGGCACACCTTGAGCTCGTCAAAACGTCGCCGGAACCTGGGCTCTAGCCGCCAAACCCTTGGGGTGGCAGAGCCACTGATTTAAGAGGGGGTTACGTACGCGCCTTCCTCGAAGCGCCGCAAAAGCGCCGGTTTGCTAGGTCAGCCCCTAACTGAAGAGATGATGTTTCCGAGGATCGCCGACGCAGTTGCGCACTTTGGTAATGACATTCCGGACAATTGGGCTGCATTTGTCGAAGTGCGCTACGCGGGGCTGTGCATTGGGACCGTATCCACGGCGCGGATGAAGATTGAAGCCGAACTTATTGCATCCGAGCTGGTTGGTCTCAGTTTTGCCGTTCGATAGGCAGAAGAACAGTTGAAATTTGCGCAGATCACGACAACGGTCGATAGACCTGTTTCGGAGCCCCCGGCACTTGGGTAAACTGCCCCTCGGGATATCCCCACTTACAAGGAAATGTTTCATGCTGAAAAAACTTTGCCTGATCGCCGCTCTCACATTCACCGGCTCGGTGTTCGCCCAGGATGCGACCTGCACAGCTACCGCGGCTGAGAAGAAGCTTGCCGGTGCAGCCAAGAACTCGTTCCTGAAAAAATGTGAAAAGGACGCTGCAGCCAAGTGTGATCTGGCCGCCAAGGACAAGAAGTTGGCTGGTGCTGCTAAGAGTAGTTTCTCTAAAAAGTGTGTAAAAGAAGCGGTCGGAGCGTGAGGCCAAAATTTTAGGAGTTGGATGAACGGTTGAACTCGACCTTCTTTTCGTCACCATATCTGGGATTTATGCGGGGCTATGTTCCGATGCTCGTCCTAACTAGGCTTAACCCAGGCACCACCCTCCGTCAATGGTTGACTTGCCAGTCAGCGGTCGTTCGTGGCGGTCAACAACGAGCGAATCCGGCCATTCAGTAACTACCGAAGCGCTGAAGAGTTACGTCCCAGGCCGCGACATTGACGCGTTTTCCCGGCAATAAACTCCGGCCAGGCGTGACCGAGTCAACCGAGCTTGGCCAGATCACTGCCACTTGTACGCCGCCAACAACCCGCCCACGACAGCCTTCACCTCTTTGATGGCCGGGTCGCGCAGGGTGTCCATGCGCCAGCCCAGTTCGACCGGGTAGCGCGGCATGTCCAGCGGACACGGCAACAAGCGCAACCCCGTGCATGCGGCCAAAGCTCTGGCCGCATGCAGCGGCAATGTGGCCACGGCGTTGCTCCCTTGCAGCAGGAAGGGCAAGGCTGCGAAGTGGGTCGTGGAAGCGAGGACCTGACGTTGCAATCCCCTAGCGGCGAGTACTTCATCGACCACCCCGACAAAACCGCCGGACGAAACCAGCAGATGCCCGCGGCGCACGAACTCTGCCACCGACAGCTCGGTCTGTCCGGGGAGCAGGCTATCCGGTCCAACCAGACACGCATAGCGCCCCTCGCCTAGGGCTTCGCGGCTGAGCGAGCGCGACGAAAACCCACCCGAAGTGACGCCCAAGTCGAACTCCCGCGCCATCAACATCTCCGCCACGATCCGGCTATGGGTTTGCCGGAAAACCAGCCGCAGTCCCGGCATGCGCTGGGCGACGGCTTCGATCAAGCGCGGGCCCAGAGCGATCTCGAAATCGTCGGACAGGCCTATGGCCACCGAGCGTCCCTGGTAGCCGCCTGACTGGCTCGATGCCAGTGCCAGGCTCTGCCGACACTTGTCCAGCGCTTCGCCAATCAAGGGCTTGAGTTCGTTGGCCCGCAGCGTTGGAGCCAGTCCGCGCCCGGTACGGATGAACAAGAGGTCGGCGTACAGCGTGCGCAAGCGGCCAAGAGCCGCGCTCACCGCCGACTGGGTCAACCCCAAGCGCAAGGCGGCCCGGCTCGCTCCGCCTTCTTCATACAAAGCCTCGAAGACCTTGAGAAGGTTCAGATCTGTCGATTCGATATTGATTCTATTCATATCATTCAGTGATGATGCTGCATTGATTAATTCTATGGGACGGGAACAATGGCTTCATCCACATTCTGCTGAGGCTGTATTCCATGTCCACATCCGTTGTCGCCGCACTCCAGATCGGTTCTTCACCCGCCGGCAAAGCCAAAATCCTGGAACACATCCTGTCGTTCGAAGCCGAGATCGCCGCCTCGGGCGCCTCCCTGGTGGTGATGCCCGAGGCACTGCTGGGCGGCTATCCCAAGGGCGAGATCTTCGGCACCCGCCTCGGCTACCGTCTGCCGGAAGGCCGGGAAGCGTTTGCCCGCTACTACGCCAATGCCATTGACGTACCCGGTCCAGAGACCGAAAAGCTAGCCGATCTGTCCCGGCGCACCGGCGCCAGCTTGGTTCTGGGTGTGATAGAGCGCGACGGCAGCACCCTCTACTGCACCGCCTTGTTCTTCGATCCGCAGCAGGGTTTGCTGACCAAGCACCGCAAGCTGATGCCGACCGGCACCGAACGGTTGATTTGGGGCCAGGGCGATGGCTCAACTCTGCCGGTGGTGGAGTCGGCGGCCGGTCGTCTGGCCTCGGTCATCTGCTGGGAAAACCATATGCCTCTGCTGCGCACCGCGATGTATGCCAAGGGCGTCCAAATCTGGTGTGCCCCGACCGTGGACGAGCGCGATATCTGGCAATGCTCGATGCGCCACATCGCCCACGAAGGCCGCTGCTTCGTCATCAGCGCCTGCCAGGTGCAGCCTTCGCCGAGCAAATTGGGCATCGAGGTGCCCGACTGGGATACCGAACGTCCCCTGATCCGTGGCGGGTCGCTGATCGTCGGCCCAATGGGTGATGTCCTCGCCGGCCCACTGATGAACCAGACCGGTTTGGTGACGGCGTCCATCGACACCGAAGAACTGGTGCGCGCCCGCTACGACTTCGATGTGGTTGGCCACTATGCACGTCCGGACGTGTTCTCGCTGACCGTCGACGAACGGCAAAAACGTTCGGTGAATTTCGTTTGAGTAAGCGCAGTTCGTTTGAGGAGATGCACGAATGATGATGAAAGACAAGGGTCCTGATCCGGTGAATCACCGTTTTCCAGGCTTGCGTACCCTCGCAGTCCATGCGGGACAGAAGCCGGATGCCAGCACAGGCGCGATTGCAACGCCCATCGTTGCAACCTCCTCTTTTGCATACGACGACTTCGACGCCGGTGTGGCGCGCTTTTCAGGGAAAGCGCCGGGCTATCTTTACAGCCGCTTCGCCAATCCAACGGTCGCTGCCTTTGAAGCCAAAATGGCTGCGCTTGAGGGCGGCGACGGTGCGGTGGCATTCTCCAGTGGGATGGCCGCAATCTGTTCGAGCCTGTTCGCCGTACTCTCTGCCGGGGACGAAGTCGTGTATGTCGGCACCCTGTACGGCGGCACTGAAGGGATCATGCGCAACCTGTTGCCTTGGCTCGGCATTCGCAGCGTCCATGCACCGACGGTGGACGATCTGCAGGCACGCATCAGTGCGCGGACGAAAGTGGTCTACGTAGAGACTCCCGCCAACCCGGTACTGGGAATTACCGATCTGGCTGCGGTGGCGAGCATTGCACGCAATGCAGGCATCATCAGCGTCGCGGACAACACGTTCGCAACTCCTTGTCTATCGAGACCGCTGGCGCTGAGCGTCGACATCGTTGTTCATTCAGCCACCAAGTACATCGGTGGTCACGGCGATGCCACCGGCGGCGTGGCCATCGCACGCGCTGAGCTGGTGGAGGCGATCAGGTCGACCGGCATGAAGCAGTTTGGCGCGTGTTTGAGCCCCCACGATGCCGCGATGCTGATGCGGGGCCTGAAGACGCTGCCCCTGCGCATTGAGGCCTCCTGTGACAACGCCGAGGAGATTGCCGAGGCGCTGAATAATCATCCGGCGGTGGAGCGTGTGCACTATCCGGGGCTGGCGAGGCATCCAGGCCACGCGGTTGCCCAACGGCAGATGCGCCGCTTTGGGGGCATTCTTTCTTTCGAGCTGCGAGGAGGACTGCCCGCCGCGCGCTCGTTTCTCGACGCACTGACGCTTGTCACCCAGGCCGTATCAGTGGGCGATACGGACTCGCTGGCCTGCCACCCGGCGTCAACAACGCACAGCGCCGTCGATGAAACGGTTCGCCAGCAAAGCGGGGTGACGGACGGTCTTATCCGCATGAGTGTCGGCATCGAAGATGTCGCGGACTTGCTCACCGACGTTGAGCAGGCGCTGGTAAAGGCCTCGCTCTACTCAGGCGCAAGGTCTTGACGAGGATCAGCAACGGCCGGGACGAGACGACACGCTCGAACCGACCGGCTCCTTTCGCTGCACAAGAGCCGGTCAAACGGAAAAACTGACTCCTCGCCGGCGTTGCTCATCAGCTACGCATCGAGCCTGGCGCTAGGTTCGAGATTGTTTTTAACGTTCCTTACATGACCTACGACATCCCAAGTGTCAATGTTGGAGAGAAATAGGGACAGCGTGAAGGCCGTGTCACTACTAGCCCTATCAACAATCGAAATTGCGGATAACGGCATGCCGTCCTCTACCTCCTTCGGGCGCTAGGCCCCACGCCGCGGCTTAAACAGCCCCCTGCCTTGCGCCGGGCATTGCGGGCTCCATTTCTCCACTTACCAAAACAGGTACTTACCGTAAGTAGGCGGCTCAACGCCCGGCTACCCGCTTTTTAATCGCCGGTGCTGCCATAGCCCAGCGCGCGCGCTTTACTGCTAGCCCACAGCCAGCCGCTAACCCACCTCCACGCGTGGCTCAAGGGTTTCTGTTTTTCGAACAGCGTGTTCGCAATTTGACGCCTTGCAACCTGTATCCACGGTACTAATATTGCGCTCCTCCATCTCACTTTAAAAAAACAGTGGTTTTTGGTGCATGCATCGGTACATTCTTTATGAAAGGACTGAGTCGTGAACGATTTCTTCATTGGTGTTTCTCTGTACGCAAAAGAAGGACGCGAAGACGAACTGCGTGCCAATCTAATTGCGGTGGTCGAACCATCACGCAAAGATGAAGGGAACCTGCGATACGAGTTGTTTTCGGATCAGAACKATCCTCGACGCTTCGTATTTTTAGAGCATTGGGCAAGTCCCGGGGCGCAGAACAAGCATCACACACAAACCGAGCACATCCGTCACTTCGAAAATGATGGTGGCGCGAGCGCCGTGGAGAAGTACGAATACATCTACACGCTCAACCGCATCGCCTGACTGGTATTGACTCCCGCGCCAACGCATTTATCAAGCGATTCAAAGTGCGCTGCGCTGCAATTTAACAACGCTAACTCGCCAGCGCGCAGCAGGTTTTAAGTATCGAGTTCAGTCTGGTGGGTGTCACAACTCCACCTAAAACGTGCCCATGGGCAACAGCGGTGCTGCGCTTCAGCACATATCCAACTACTTAGAGGAGACCATTATGGCTAGTGAATCCATCCGAGACCCGGTCAAAGACCATTTGCTCACACCAAAGAATGCCGCCTTCGTGATCATCGACTACCAGCCCGTGCAGGTGAACTCAATTGCCTCAATGGACAGGCAACTGCTGATCAACAACATCGTTGGCGCGTCAAAGGCTGCCATGGCCTATGGCCTACCTATCGTTCACTCCACTGTCAATGTCAAGTCCGGCCTCAATAAGCCACCAATTCCGCAACTCAGGAAGGCGCTCGAGGGAGTTCCAACCTATGACCGAACCACCATCAACTCATGGGAAGACGTCGAGTTCCGCGCAGCCGTGAAGGCAACGGGCCGGAAGAAGCTGATCATGACAGCGTTGTGGACCGAGGCTTGCCTGACCTTTCCGGCACTCGATGCTTTGAACGAAGGTTTCGAGGTCTATGTCGTAGCGGATGCGGTAGGTGGCACATCGGTCGCGGCGCACGAAGCTGCGTTGCGCCGAATCGAACAAGCCGGCGGCAAGATGATCAGCGTGCCTCAACTGTTCTGCGAGCTGCAACGCGACTGGGCTCGCTCGGAAACCGTTCCGGCATTCATGAGTCTCTTCATCGAAACCGGCGGCACTGCGGGGATCCAGTTTTCCTACGACAAGAGCTAAAGGGCAGCACACGGGCCCAAAGTGCACCGATGCCGAAAGGCGCAGGTCGAGGTCGCCAGTTAAACCTTCGCCTCGGCGGTAAACCCGCACGCACAGCAGGCAGTAAAAAAATAGCACCGGTGCTACACCGGTGCCTCTCTGCCTATGGCTCGCTATCCGGGCTCTGCCTACTCCTCTAGTCGGCAAGGCTTGTGCAATTTCCTCTTTCGCGGTTCATCACAAAGGGGGCTTGGCCACACTACCTATTTTGTCGGTCCCAAGGTGCAATGTCGCCTGCCCACGCTTCGGCAAGGAGGTCGATAATGGCCCGCACCTTGGACGAGAGGTTTCGCGTTTGTGTGTACACCGCATATACGTTGTCGGTGGTGGGCACAAGACCGTCCAGCGTCAACTCCACCAGCGCGCCCGAACGCAAGAGGCCACCAATAAGAAAAGTCGGCAAGACGGTAATTCCCAGGCCCGCCAATACGGCATGGACCATGGCTTCACCGTTGTTTGTCACTACACGTGCATGTACATTGGCGGCCACAACTTCGCCACTGCGCTCGTCCCGCCTCTCGCCAGTCCTGTTGAACTGCCATATATGGCCTGATGACACCAGGCCATAACCGATGCGGTCATGCGCGGCCAAGTCGGCAAGCGTGGAGGGCCGCCCCTTGGTCGCCAAGTACTCGGGACTGCAACACAAAACCCTTTTGCTATATGTGAGTCTGCGCGCAATGAGGTTCGAATCAGCAAGCACGCCAACGCGAATAGCCATGTCGTAACCGCCTTGGACTAAGTCGACGTGTCGGTCGTCCAGGTCCATATGCACCACCAGGTCTTTGCTCTCTTGTAAAAACGGCATAAGCGTCGGCACGACATACAGGTGGCCGAAGCTCATCGGCAGGGCGAGCCGAACAGTACCCTGCAAGCCACGGTTCGCTCCGCTTACGGATTGCACCGCTTCATCAAGGTCTTGCATAACCGCCTTGCTTCGCTCGAAAAACTGCATCCCGCTGACAGTCGGGGTGGCACGCCTCGTTGAGCGTTGAAGAAGTGCAACACCAAGGCAGTTCTCTAGGCTTGTAACTCGTTTGCTGATGACTGACTTTGCTACATCGAGCCTCACCGCGGCGGCACTGATGCTTCCGGTTTCCACAACGGCGACAAATGCTTCAATATCTTCCAGGCGGTACCGCATAGTTCCCTTTCTTCCTTCACCGATTTACCGGAGAACCCTGCTACCCGTATCCGACGCCATTTCGGGGCTACTCAAGGCTGCCGCTGTTCGATGTAGCGAAGAATACATTCATTTCCGGGGCGCAAGCCTGTCGGGGCATTGGCGTCGCTACGCGTCAAAAACCCGTTGTACCCCGGCGTACCCGGCACCGATCTGGGCGACAAGATTTCTTCGACCGTGGCCTTTAGTCGCGCCTCAGCTCTGCCAGCATGGCAGCCAGGACAAGCCCGCCGATCACGGTAATGTGTTCCTGGACAAGCGCTTTTTCCAGAAACGCAACCATGCCGTCCATTTCCCAGAACCGATGAGCCAAAGGAATGGTGGCGAGCGTAAAAGTGGCCAAGGCGCCCGCACCCAGCCAGGCCCAGCGGCTGCCCATGATGATCAAGGCAGAGCCTCCCAGCTGGACAACAATTGTTGCAAGCGCAAAGAGAGTCGGCGGGTTCAGTTGGAAGTGGATCATTTCCGCCTGGGCGCCCGCAAAATCAAGCACCTTCGTCAGGCCGCTCCACCAGAACACGTACGTTAATACGGCAGCCCCGAGGTGAAACAGCCAGCGCGAGCGAAGAAGAAATTGGATTGGACCGTGGCTCGGGGCAGAAATCATGATTTTTTCCTGGGTAATAAAAATGAACGGCATGGCCGAGAAGAGGCGCACGCCCCCCCCTTTTTACGAAGATTTCGCGTGATGAACCCGTGGCGCCTTGTGGCTTGCATGGGGAAGGCGCGCTTTGGGCGTCAGTTGGCTGAGCACCAGCCCCGCAATGACGATGACCGCCCCGGCCAGTTGAAGAGCGGTTGGCACAAAACCCTTGATCAATGCATCGAGAATGAAGGCGGTGATGGGCACCAACAAGAAGAAAGGGGCAACCGCCACCGCGCCGACTTGGCCAATGGCCTTGAACCACAGCGCAAAAGGAACGGCCGTCAGAATCACTGCCAGAATCGCGAACCCGGCAATATTGACGACCGTGATGGCGGCGGGCATGTCGTTCAGCAGCAGCGCAACGATCAGCAGCTCAACCCCCGCAACCAGCAATTGCCAGCCGGTGAAAGCCAACAACGCAATAGGCGGTTTGCCCCATTTGTTCATGAGCACGCCCCCCAGTGCCAACGACAGCGTTCCGCCCAGCGCGGCGGCAACGCCAACCGCGTCCAGTCCCGCATTGCCCTTCAGCACCACCAGCGACACACCGGCAACGCCGATCAAAACACTGGCTATCTTCAGCCAGGTTGGCCGCATGCCCAGAAGCGCCCAACCCAACAAGATCGCGCATAGCGGTCCCAGCGCCTGGAAGATCGCGGCCACGCCGCCGGGCAGGCGCATGGCCGAGATGAACAGCAGCGCGAAGAACAGGCCGGCATTGAGCGTTCCCAATACGATGATCTTTTTCCACCAACGCACCGGGGGCAAATGGTGGGCAAATAGCAGCAATGCTAAAGCGCCGCCCAGGGCGCGCACGGCGGCGACCAACAGGGGATTTTGAGGCAACAAGGTCGTCGAGACGACATAGGTGAAGCCCCAGAGAATGGTTGCCACAGCGGCAGAGGTTTTCGGGCCCATGAGAAGTTCCAGTGGTGAGTACGGACAGGGGTAATGCGGGCCTGCTGGCGTCCATGGGCGTCCATGGGACGCCGCAGCAGGCCCGGTGGTGGTTGGTTGGTTTACTTCGACGCCTTGACCGCGCTGTAGCTGGTCATCAGGTTGCGGTAGTCGGGAATGTGGTTGGCAAACAGGGTGCCCAGGCCTTCCACATCGTTGCGCCAGTCGCGGTGCAGCTCACAGGCCAGGCCAAACCAGGTCATCAGCTGTGCGCCGGCTTCCGACATCCGGTTCCAGGCCGAGTGGCGGGTGACTTCGTTGAACGTGCCCGACGCATCGGTCACCACGAACACCTCAAAGCCTTCGGCCAGTGCCGACAGCGCGGGGAAGGCCACGCAGACTTCGGTGACCACGCCGGCAATGATGAGCTGCTTGCGCCCGGTCGCCTTGACGGCCTTCACGAAGTCCTCGTTGTCCCACGCATTGATCTGGCCCGGCCGCGGAATGAAGGCCGCATCGGGCAGCGTCTGCTTCAGCTCGGGCACGAGGGGGCCGTTGGGGCCGTCCTCGAAGCTGGTGGTCAGCACGGTGGGCAGCTTGAAGTACTTGGCGATGTCGGCCACAGCCAGCACGTTGTTCTTGAACTTGTCCGGCTCGATGTCGCGCACCAGCGACAACAGGCCGGCCTGGTGATCGACCAGCAACACGGCGGCCTGGCTTTTGTCGAGGCGACGGTATGGATTTGACATGGCTATTCTCCTGAAGTGATTGATGAAGCCCGTGCGGGCGGCGGCAGCACGCACTGCCGTGAACGAAAGATATTCCCGGAACAATGAACCCGGTAGTTGGTTAAATTTGCCATCAGCGTTCTATTTAATGAACGATGGCGGCATGCAGGACCTCGACGATCCTGTATGACCTTGTGCAGGTGGTCGAACACCAGGGCTTTACACCCGCCGGCCGCGCGCACAACGCGCGGCATTGCCTGACCATACTGGTCTAGGCCAACGCGGCGCAGGAGGTGATTGACCGGGTGGGTTCCGAGCCGCAGGGCACCGTACGCATGAGCTGCCCCACGGCCCTGCTCGACTACCAGCTCGGCGACGTCCTGGCGCGCTTCATGGCCGCCTGCCCGCGCGTGCAGGTGCAGCTGGAGAGCACCAACCGCCGCGTCGACGTGATTGGCGAGGGCTTTGACATCGCCGTTCATTCGTGCATGGCTCGCGCGATGCTATCGAGTGGCTCTCAATGCCTGGGCCAACTTGGCCAGTGAATTCAATACCGTCTCTACTGACTGCACCGCCTTGGCATCCCTCAAGGTTCCAGTTTCGTCAAAGGCCTCGTGCGCCCTGCTGAGAGCGAACTGCTGCGGAACAACAATCATGGCGAAGGCCATCTGCAGATACTGGCGCAGGAAGTTCATTGACCGAAGCGCACCTCCTGGGCCCGGTGATGCGGACAGTAAGCCTACCGGCTTGTTGGCGGTAACGGCCAAGCCTGTCGGATACTGCGGCGTCACTGCAATTCGCGACAACCAATCGAAGGCGTTGATAACGAGTGGCGTCGGAAAGCCGTTGTACTCTGGGGTAACGATCAAGACTCCATCGCTGTTGAAAATGGCTTGCAGTAGTTGATACGCGCCTGCGGGAATCCCTGACGAGACTTCCAAATTCCCGTCATAGACAGGGAGGTTCAGCTCACGAAGGTCCAGCTGAGTCACACGCAGCCCTGATGAACGTGCTTTATGTGCGGCAAATCCGGCTAGCTTGCGATTGAGGGAGCCGTCGCGTGCGCTGCCTGGAATGATCAGAATCTTTAGGGTGTCCATGCTGTGCCTTTCAAATCCAAAGTTTCATGCGTCCGTGCAGCAAAAATTTCTTGTCTAGAAATTTCTTGCAACAAGCACCTGTGGGTAGCAGGCTCGACGATCCTGCATATCTCGATCGATCCTAAAGGCCATCTCGTTCGCAATTCGAGAACATCGTGTTCGCGGGTGGACTACTACCGCGCCTTAGGCATGGCAACCAGAATTCAACTTCCTGATCGAGAACGTGACCGTCCGTGGTGACCACGATAGCCCCCGCCCAAGATGCGAGGACTTCGAACAAGTTCGCATGCGGACCAGGCGAGCTGACTTTTTTTGCACTTTTTTATAGGAAACATGTGATGAGTAATTTCGCAAATGTGGCAAATTTCAATGGTCAACGTCCCGTCATTGACCCCAGCGACGCAGCAATGCTGCTGATTGATCACCAGAGCGGCCTGTTCCAGACCGTGAATGACATGCCGATGCCGAAGCTACGTGCCCACGCCGCTGCACTGGCCAAGATGGCGACGCTATGCAAGATCCCGGTGATTACCACCGCGTCCGTGCCGCAAGGCCCGAACGGCCCGCTGATCCCGGAGATTCACGAGAACGCCCCGCACGCCAAGTACGTGGCTCGCAGGGGTGAAATCAATGCCTGGGACAACCCGGACTTTGTCGCCGCAGTCAAGGCCACCGGCCGCAAGACGCTGATCATCGCGGGCACCATCACCAGCGTGTGCATGGCTTTCCCGGCCATAAGCGCGGTGGCTGAGGGCTACAAGGTGTTCGTGGTCGTCGATGCCTCGGGCACCTATTCCAAGATGGCACAGGAAATCACGCTGGCGCGTATCGTGCAGGCCGGCGTGGTGCCAATGGACACCGCGGCGGTGGCCTCAGAGCTACAGAAGACCTGGCACCGCGATGATGCCATGCAGTGGGCCGAGATATACACCAAGGTGTTCCCGGAGTACCAGTTGCTGATCGAGAGCTACGCGAAGGCACAGGAGGTGGTCACAAAGGGCGAACAACTCGATTCGATGCGCAAATGATGTCGCCGTGATGGTCAGGCGGAGCCCGGTGCATTTGTGGCGCGGGTCCCGCTTACGCTCGTCTTTGCAGAGACTAAAAGCTGGCGAGTGGTGGTGAAGCACGGCCTTGTGAGAACAGCCGATTCGGCGCCACCATGGCAAGCTCTACACGGTCAGCAGTACAGCCGCGCGAGAACCGGTTGACACCGTTCACGTATCCCACTTGAGGGCTCAGCCGCATCACACATCACGTGGATGTTAGTGAGCGCGCACCGCTTAGCTTTCGAGAACGGCGTTCGGCCACTGACCGGCTTGCACCTGTTCCTCCACGACAGTACGCAAGATACCTATGAGTTCCTCAGTCGCCCTGGATGGCGGCCGATCCGATGCCCGTGCGAGGATTCGGCGCAGCTGAAGACTCTCAATCGGAACAGCCAACAGCCTACCAGCATCAATATCGGCCTTGACCGCAGCCGCGAAATGGACCGTGAGGCCGACGCCCTCGAGGACCAGCCGTTTGGCAACTTCCACTGTCTCGACCTCGACCACCTGGTTTAGTTCAACACTGGACCGCGCCGCTGCTGCCTCCAGCTCGAGTCGAACGCCAGACTTGGCAAGGCCAGTCATGACAAGCGGTACACCGGCTAAACGTCGCAATGTCAATCGCGTGGTCTGCAGCCGTTGATCATCGGAGCGGCCGATAAGGCAAATTTTCTCGCTTAATAACGGAAATGACATGAGATTTGAGAGTTGCACCGGACCATTCAAAACTGCCAGGTCAACTGCCCCCTGCAGCAGCATGCTGTGCAACGATGGTGCGAAGCCTTCGACGATTCTCAATCGAACCTCTGGAAAGAGGTGTTGCACCGCTCGAGTTAGTGGCACTGCCAGTAACAGTGCCAAGCCGGGAGAAAGCCCTACCGCAACGGGCCCTTGGGGGTCACGCTGGCGTGCTGTCATGTCTTGCTTCATTTGCTCCGCATACCGCAACAGAAAAGATGCGCGCTCCAGGAGGAACAAGGCCTCTTCGGTCGGAGTAGCACCTCGCGCATGTCGCTCGAACAACCGAACACCGAACTCCTCTTCGAGTAGTCGAATCTGCCTGCTCAATGCAGGCTGCGCGACGTGAAGGATGCTCGAAGCGCGTCCGTAGTGCTGCTGATTGGCAAGCACGACAAAGTATCGAAGCTGTCTCAGGTCCATGGGTCTAGCCTCTTGTTAGTTATTTCAGACTGGGCCTCCAACTGTTATTGGAGTCTCATATCAGATTGTTATCGAATTGCTCGAGAAATGGAATTGGACTCAACGCAATCGGATCCATACAGTCTCTTCTGCAGAGTAGCAAACACCCTACCCTGCACTGAAAAACATTCATCGCAATAAGGAATTGACATGGACCCCACACCTCAGGAAATGGAAGCCACCCGCATCGCCCGCTGGGGCAAGGTCGAGCCGTACGGCGAGACCTTCATCGAGAGCCGGTTGCCCGGCATGAAGAAGAACATCTACAAAATCATGAACCGCGGCGTTCTGGAGAACAAGGGTGTCCAGCCGGCGATCCCGGGCAACCACCGCTTCGGCGTCACCTTCATCGAAATCCCGGTCGGCCAGGGCGCCAGCCTGCACGCGCACAAGACGGAAGAGGTGTTCTGCCCGCTGAACGGCCAGATGGAAGTCATCTGGGGCGAAAAGGGCCAGTACTCCCTGATGCTGAACCAGTGGGACGTCATCTCATGCCCTATCGGGGTCATGCGCGGCTTCCGCAACCCGAACGACCACGCACTGGTCGTGTACTCCGTGGTCGGCGGAACCGACGAGGAGTGCGGCCGCATTGCGTGGCATCCCGATGTTGTCAAGGCCGCCGAGGCGACGGGACTGGTCTACGGGGTTGACGGCTATCTGAAAGAAGAGGCCGCGAAGTAGGTGGCAAGGTGGCACGTTCAGCAAGCCGCTGCTGGCACGTGCCTTCTTCAAAAGCGGAATGCGTCATGCCAAGGCTGGCGCGTGGAGAAGAGTAATGAAATTCAGTGACCCAAGAAAAGATATGACTGAGCCGTGGTGCCATTGCCCAACCAGTGGCAAGCCCATCGATGCAGACAGGCGACGGGCGATGCGCGCCATGGCTTGTCTGGGCGCGGCCAGCTTCGGAATGCCATCGCTATCTTGGGGCCAGTCCGCAACCAGGTCAGAGTCTGTCTGGGCGCCGAAAGGAACCGTGCGAATCATCGTTCCGTTTGCTGCCGGAGGTACTTCGGACATCATTGCACGTATTGTTGGTGTGCGCCTTGCCGATGCACTGGGCCAATCCGTCATCATCGAGAATCGTGCGGGGGCGGGCGGCAACATCGGCATCGCCACTGTCGCGCGAGCCACGCCCGACGGTCTGACGCTCCTGTTTGTCTCCTCGGCATTCGTGACGAATCCAGCCCTGCATCCGGAGAAGCCGCCTTACGATCCGGTTCGTCAGTTCTCCCCGATTTGCCAGGCTGTCAGTTCACCCGACGTCATTGTCGTAAAGAGCAACAGTGCAATCTCGAGTCTTGCGGAGCTCATCGCCCTCGCAAAGAAAAAGCCCAGAGCCCTCAATTACTCAACGCCCGGCAAGGGCAACAGCGTGCATCTCGGTGGCGAGTTGTTGTGGCAACGCGCGGGGGTTGAGCTTGTTCATGTTCCCTACAGCGGTGCTGCTCCGGCAGTGCATGCAGTCCTTGGCGACCAAGTCGACTGCGCGCTGACGGCTTTGCCAGCGGCCAAGGCACATGTCGCCGCTGGAACGCTTCGCGCGCTGGCCGTGGGCAGCAGCAAGCGATGGACGGAATTGCCTCAGATTCCGACAGTGGCTGAGTCAGGCTTTCCGGGCTATCGCTCAGAAACGATGCAGGCATTGTTTGCTCCGGCCGGAACGCCTGCTACCGCGGTGAACCGGCTCGCCGCGGAGGTGCGCCGGATACTGGCAAACAGCGCAGTCCAACACCAAACCCGCGAGCTCGGGTTCGACATCGTTGCCAGCCTCCCTGCAGAACTCGCTGCGCGAGTGTCCGAGGACGTACCGCATTGGGCCGCCGTTGCTGCCAAAGCAAATATTCGCGGTGACTAGGAAATTGAACAGGCAGCGCCGCGACGACCGCGTGCGCTCCATTCGTCCTATCGCCCAAGCAATTCGTCACATATCAACAAGGAACTCACCATGACTTCTGCCACCGCCGACATCGCGCACAGAGACGCGCATGCGACACAACGCTCAATTCCAGCAAATCCCCAGGCTTTGTTGCAGGCTGTGCTGGAAACGAACGAGGGGACAAAGGACCCTCGCACCAAGGCCCTTCTCGGCGCACTGATTCGTCACCTGCACGCGTTCGCCTCGGAGATGAAGCTGACCTATGAAGAACTCCACAAAGGCCTCGACTTCATGGTCCGTGTCGGCCAGGCAACCGGCCCGAAGAAGCACGAGGGAATTTTGCTCGCCGACATCCTCGGGCTGGCCACACTCGTGTTGCTGATGGATGCGAAGGCGATATTGGCTGCTGGTGGAACCGAACCGGCCCTGATCGGCCCGTTCTGGCGCGCGAACCAGCCTGTGCGACCCAATGGCTCTCGCATCGCAACCGAAGACACGGCCGGCGCACCGCTATTCGTCCACGGGCGCGTCGTGTCGCTTGATGGCAGTCCCATCGCGGGTGCTCGCGTTGAGACTTGGCAAGCGGCTCCCAGCGGTCTCTACGAGAACCAAGACCATGACCAGGAGGACATGAACCTGCGGGCCGTCTTCGAAACCGACCTCACTGGACGCTTCTGGTTCGAGAGTGTCAGGCCCTCCGGCTACGGGGTCCCGATTGATGGACCCTGTGGTGAATTGCTGGCCCTGCAGAACCGCAGTCACATGCGTCCTTCGCACCTTCATTTCATCGTTATCGCGCCCGGACACAAGGTCCTGACGACACAAATCTTCGATGCCCACTGCCCCTATGCCTACAGCGATGCCGCATTTGGAGCTGTTGGGTCGCTGCTTCGCAACTTCGAGCCAGACAGCAAAGGCGACCTCTACCTTGATGTCGAACTGAAGCTCGAGCCTGGCGAAACGCGGGTACCCACTCCCCCCTTGCCATGACATTGCACACGACCAGCAACGATGTCGCAGACTCTGTCGCCTGCCACGGTCAGCCGTGAAACATACCGATCACATAAACACCACAGCACCATGAATACGAGACCCCGAACACTTCGCCTCATCAGACAAGCAGCGGCCCCCGAGGCACTCAGTCCAGACATCATCGACGTCGAGCAACCGCAAGCTCCGGCCGGCAGTGCCATCGTTGAAGTTCTTGCCGCGGCAATCAACCCGAGCGACGTGAAGGCCGCTCTGGGCATGATGCCCTACGCTGTATGGCCGCGCACTCCCGGCCGAGACTATTCCGGTCGAGTCGTCGCCGGTCCAGCCAATTGGGTCGGCCAGGAGGTATGGGGAACCGGGGGCGACCTCGGCGTCACGCGCGATGGCACGCATGGACGCTACCTTGTATTGCCAGTCGACGCCCTTGTCCGCAAGCCATCACATATTCCGATGGCCGCGGCAGCGACCGTGGGCGTGCCGTTCGTAACCGCGTATGAAGGACTGCGGCGTGCGAACTTGAAGGGCGCTGGCCAGACAGTTTTGGTGCTGGGCTCGAACGGAAAGGTCGGGCAGGCGACGGTACAGCTTGCAACACGCGCCGGTGCGCGCGTGATTGGCGTCGAACGCGGCACTAGCAAGTACTCCGGCCATGCAAGCTCACCGGTTGATGTCATCGACGGCAACTGCGATGACCTAGCGAACATGGTCTTGTCTATGACCGATGGAAAGGGCGTGGACATCGCCTACAACACTGTCGGCTCACCATACTTCGCATCAGCCCTGATGTCGCTCAGAGTCGGTGGCACGCAAATCCTCATCTCGACACCCGACCGTAACGTGCCATTCGACATCATGGCGTTCTATCGCCGTGACTTGCACATGCTCGGCGTGGACAGCCTCAAACTGAGTGCGAGCCAATGCGCTGGCATTTACGGCAATTTGCTCCCAGGATTTGAAGACGGCAGCCTACGGGCATTCGACGTTAGCGACAGCTCGGTGTTTTCCCTTGACTCTGCAGTGCAAGCCTATCTAAAGGTTCTCGCCGGGTCCATGGACCGAATTGTGCTCAAGCCCTGAGTGTTGGCCCCATGCATGTCATTCGACTCAATGAGGCGCCTAGGTACCAAGCGCCGGGACACATGCACATGTCCATGCGGAGGCTGCAGGGCAAGGAAGCCGGCCTTTCCAACGCGGTCTGGATTGGGCTGTCCACCATTGAGCCGGGAGGCGGCACCACGGTTTCGGCTGCGCAGGTCGAAAAGTTTTATGTAGTCGTCGAAGGCGCACTCGAAGTAACGGCCCAAGTTGGGGACGAACCGCCCCAAAGCGTCGTACTTCGCTTCCTCGACAGCTGCCGACTTGCCCCTGGCGAGACGCGCCAATTGCAAAACCGGTCTAACTTGCCATGCAAGGTGCTCTTAGTCATGCCCAACTGAACTCACAACGCCTTTCCGACAACCTTACCCATACAGGAGACAACCATGAACATCAATCGTCGAAAACTGCTTCAACTCGCCGCCGCCGCCGGGGGCGCCGCGGGCCTTCCCAGCGCGCTGCTTGCTCAATCCAACTACCCCAACCAAGCCGTCAAGCTCATCGTTCCGTTCACCGCGGGCTCCACGACCGACGTGATCGCTCGGATCGTTGGCGAGCGGCTGCAGCAATACCTTGGCCAGCCGTGTGTGGTGGACAACCGAGCTGGTGCGGGTGGCACGATTGGCGCCAGCGTTGTGGCTACATCTGTCGCGGATGGACATGCGGCTCTCATTCACTCGGCGGGCCATGTTGCCAATGCCGCGCTCTATCCTGCGCTCAAGTACGACACGCTGAAGGATTTCACGCCGGTCACGATGCTTGTGTCCATGCCAAACGTATTCGTTGTGACACCCAACAAGGGGTTCGCGTCACTGCAAGACCTGGTGCGAAAAGTCAAGGCCGAGCCCGGCAAATACACATACGGCTCGTCCGGAAACGGTAGCGGCTCTCACATCGCCGCCGAGAAATTTCGCATCAACACGGGCATACAAGCCCGACACATCCCTTATCGGGGTACTCCCCAGGCACTCACCGACGTGATGGGGGGGCTCGTGGACTGGTTCCTGTGTCCGCTTGCGTTGGCAACGCCGCTGGTCAACGATGGCAAGCTCACCGCACTGAGCGTCGGTGGCGCAAAGCGTTCTCCTCTCTTGCCCAATGTTCCCACCATCGCTGAAAGCGGATTCGGCGACACGGACCACAAGTTCTGGGTCGGCATGTTTGTGCCGTCAAAGACGCCAGAGGCTATTGTGACGCGCCTTCACGCCGAAACGATACGAGCATTGCGCTCGGACGAAGTTCGCACTCGCCTGGAGAAGCTTGGCGCCGAAGCAGCGCCGATGTCCCAGCAGCAGTTTGCCCAACTTGTTCGCGACGAGACCGCAGCTACAACCGCACTCATCAAGCAGGCCGGCATTCGACTCGATAGCTGAGCTGCGATCCCCTCGGCGCAGAGGCATTGCGTAAGCGTGGGCCCATCTGTGTTCCGAGAAGCCCGAAAAAGGCATTGTCCTTTTCTTCTTTTTCCTATCGGCGCTGGAGTGACCAGCGCTGCGGCAATTCACTATCCGAAAGAATCAACATGAAAAAACCACTCGCCGCTATTCTTGCCTTTGGCGCCCTGGGCACCGCATTTGCCCAATCCACCGTCACCATCTTCGGCAGCATCGACCTCAACCTCACGTACTCGAAGGCTGGCGGTAATTCGGCCACGGGAATGGATCAAGGCGGCTACCTTTTGCCGAGCCGCATTGGATTTCGCGGCGTCGAAGATCTGGGTGGCGGTCTTTCGGCAGGATTCTGGCTCGAAACCGCAATACTGCCGGACACCGGCGCCGTACAGGGCGCGTTGTTTGGCCGCCGCTCCACCGTCAGCTTGATGAGCAAGGACTACGGCGAGTTGCGTCTCGGACGCGATTACACGCCCGTGTTCTGGAACATTTCCACGTTTGCTCCCTTCGGGACGGTGGGTGTAGGCGGCAGCAGCAACATCATTGAAGGCTGGCCGATCGGCCTCGGCAGTGCAAAAACACTGACTCGGGCGAGCAATTCTGTGGGCTACTTTCTGCCCGGCAACCTTGGCGGCTTCTACGGACAGTTCATGTTCGCGGCGGCTGAGGGCGTGAA
>NZ_JBFUJT010000052.1:0-22637 GCF_056401235.1 Polaromonas sp. P4_F9
GCAGTTGCGCCTGACGCAGCGGTTTGCCGCGCTGGACAAACGCGGAGTGCAGAGAAACAAGGTGTGCGTGGCGATTGCACGCGAACTCGCAGGCTTCGTATGGTCGATCGGCAACGAGGCCAGTAAAACCGTTACTCAATAAAAGGGGAGGACCGACTTGGAGATCGATGCGGTGATGCGATACGGGCAACGACTGGGCAACCCTCGTGGCTCCTATACAGGCTCCGCAAGGAAGATCCACGACACTAGAGCGAGGCAGGCCCACGACGAATCGATGAAGTGCTGGTAACCAATCCGCGGATATGAGTCTGATTCATCGTCGCCACAACGTTCGTGTCGCATCACCCGATTGATCTCCGATGCTTTGACCAACCAAAAAGAGAAAGATTCAATCACTTGACACGAGCGACCATATGAGGAGCCTGGCGAAAGTTAATCAGGTCGAATGCGGTACTAGGCCAAGGTATGATCAGCGCTACTGCCCCTTCGAGGGAACCGAGCGGAGAGCACTGCGTCGTGCCCTGGCTGATGTCAGCGTATCGGAAAAACCAGCGCTCAAAATCCCCCGCCGAAAGGCGTGCCGGTTCGATTCCGGCCCCGGGCACCAGCGGTTTCGCGCTATACATTCGATAGCTGCTTACGCCGGTTTTCTTCACCGTTTGCGCATAACGGCAAATCAACACCCAACTCCCGTCCTGCGTCGCCCCGACCGGCATGTTTTGCCACGCAAGGGCACAGCCATCAGCGCGGGCGACCGCCGCTCAATACACGGGCACGAAATTGACCCGTGAGCGCTTTCACCATACGGCCCTACCTGGGGCGGCGCATGTGGAACAACTGCTCAGGTCCGATGGAAAAATAATCCCCCGGCCCGCCGCCACGCAGGATGTGGCCGGCGGCCGCGGTGTCGTAAACACCGTCCTTGATCAGGGCTTGGGCGATATGCACGGCCACGACTTCGCCCAGAACCAGCCAGGTCGGCACCTTGTCGCCGCTGGCAGCCTGAAGCTGCACGATCTGCGTCACACGGCACTCGAACGAGACGGGGCTTTCGGCGACCCGCGGCACCTCAATCACGCGCGAAGCCAGCGGCGTCAACCCTGCCAGCCCGAATTCACTGACCTCGGGCGGCACCGGGGCGCAAGTCTGATTCATGGCTTCAGCCAGCGGCCGCGTGGCCAGGTTCCAGGCGAATTCGCCTGTCTGCTCGACGTTGCGCACCGTGTCCTTGTAGCCGATGCTGGCAAACCCCACGATGGGCGGGGTGTAGTTAAAGGCGTTGAAAAAGCTGTAGGGCGCCAGGTTGAGTGCACCCTCCGCATTGCGTGACGAAATCCAGCCGATCGGGCGCGGCCCGACGATGGCGTTGAAAGGGTCATGGGGCAGGCCGTGGCCGTGACGGGGTTCGTAGAAATGAATGGCGTTGGACATGGGCAATTCGCAATTTCGCTGTGAGTCTGGAGCCGACGATAACCTCAAACGCCCTATCGGCATGTCTCCCGTGCAGGGGTCGCAGTCACCCGGTTGCACCCGGCTGCCGGGCCGTTGCCAGGCAGGCCATAACCTGATGGTGCCTGGCGAGCTCAGGTGGTGTCCGCCGGACATTCGGACTAGTATGGAGCCTTCCCAAGGAGTCAATGATGTCCGGCATACCCGCAACGATTCTGGTGACAGGCGCGACCGGCGGCATCGGGCTCGCCGTCTGCCGCAGGCTGGCGAGGGCCGGCAACTCCCTCCTTCTTGCGGCACGCGATGCCGACAAACTTCAGTCACTGTGCACTGACCTGTCCAACGCCTCTCCCGGCAGCCACTCATGGATTTCCGTGGACATGACGCGTGATGCGTCGGTCGAGGAATTTGCCGGGGAGCTGGCTGCAAGGAAGATGACGCTGGACGGGGCGGTGCTGATGCCGCCACAGGACCCGCCCACCAACGATCCACTCCCCAGCAGTGACAAGTGGCGCGAGGTCCTTCAAAACAGTTTTGTGGGCCCGCTGTCGCTGCTCAAGGTGGCCATCGCCGCGATGAAGCCGGACCTGGCGACGGGCAGGCGCGCCAAGATCGTCATCATCTCCGGCATCTCATCGGTGCAGGTATTGGGCCACTATGCTTCCAGCAACGTGATTCGCTGCGCCTGGCTGGCTGAAGCCAAGACGCTGGCGTTCGCACTGGGCGACCAGGGAATCCATGTGAATACGCTGTCCCTGGGCGGCACGCTCACGCCCGGGTACAGGGCTTCTCTTGAAAAGCGCGCAGCCAACGCGGGGATGACGTTTGAACAGCGCCTGGCCGAAGAGACATCGAATGTGCCCCTGCACAAGTACGGCACGCCCGAAGAGGTGGCCGCTGCGGTTGAGGGCCTGCTGTCGCCGTTCTCCGATCACATGACGGGGCTCAATATCCTTCACGACGGCGGATTCACGAGAGCTTATTGAGCCTTTTAAAAGAAGGCGTTCCTTTTTTCCTCGCAGCGGAAGGGTCGCCCCGCAGCACGCTGCGCCTGCGACTCGCCTCAGGCCCGCAAACCCTCCTCCACTGTCGGGTAACGCAGCACCAGCTTCAATTCCTCCTTCATCCGCCGGTTGTCCAGCCGCCGCGACTCGCCCATAAAACTCAGCAGCATCAGCGGTAACTGTTCCTTGGCGGTGCTTCGCGGCAGGCGCGCAGGTCGCGGCAGCTGGTACAGGTCGGCCGCCAGGTCAAAGTAGTCGCCCATCTTCATCTGCGTGTCGTCGCTGGCGTTGGTCACCCGTTGCGGCTTGCCGCGCCACAGGGCCGCGACGCAGGCACGGGCCAGGTCGTCCGCGTGAATATGGTTGGTGTAGACGTCGTCCTGCGCGCGCAGCACGGGCGTTCCCTTGAGCAAGCGCCCGCGCGGGGTGCCGCCTTCACGGTCGGGGGCGTAAATGCCGGGAATCCGCAAAATGTGGCTGTGCGTTGCGGTCGCGCGCCCGAACAGGCGCACGTGGGCTTCCGCATGCACGCGGCGCAGGGCCCGGGGGGTGTTCGGATTGACGCCCCGCGTTTCGCTGACCCAGTCGCCCTGGCAATCACCGTAGACCCCGCTGGTTGAGCCATAGACCAGCGACTGTGGCCGGCCGCGTAAACGCAGCGTCCTGAGCAGGGCCAGGGTACGTGGATCGCTGCGCCAATCGGGGTTGTCGCCGGGCGGTGGCGCCAGGTGCACCACACGAGTCGCCAGGCCGGCCAGACGGCGCAAGGTGGCACTGTTGTCCAGGTTGCCCTGCAGCGGGGTGATGCGCTGCGCACGCAATGCGGGCACGCGTTCGGCCGATGAGGTCAGGGCCATCAGGCCAACGCGTACGGGGAGCTGGCGGGCGACCCGCAGGCCGATATCGCCGCAACCGACGATCAGGATGCGTTCGCGGCGGAAACGAAAAGGCAGGGCGCCGAGGGGATTCAGGTTTGAGGGCAAAATTGGGGGTTCGCTGGAAAATCAGCCAAGTCAAGTAACAGATACCGCAAGGATACCGAATATGAGTTTCAACGTGAGCGTTCAGCCCAGCGGCCGGACCTTTACCGCCAATGCCGATGAGGCCCTGCTGGCCGCGGCCATTCGGCAGGGAATTGGCCTGCCTTATGGTTGCAAGGACGGCGCGTGCGGCTCCTGCAAGTGCAAAAAACTGGAAGGCACCGTGACCCACGGCGCGCATCAGCTGAAGGCCCTGTCGCTCGAGGAAGCAGCCAATGGCTTTATCCTGACTTGCTGCGCCGTGGCGCACAGCGACGTGGTCATCGAGTCGCGCCAGGTGACCGACGAGAGCGCCTTCCCTGTCAAAAAAATGCCCACCCGCGTCAACAGCATGACCAAGGCGTCCCATGACGTGATGGTGATTCGGCTGCAACTGCCGGCGAGCGACGTATTCAAGTACCACGCCGGCCAATATGTGGAGTTTTTGCTGCGTGATGGCGCTCGCCGCGCCTACTCGGTGGGTAACGCACCGCATACCCAGGCCGACAACCCGGGCCTGGAACTGCACGTCCGGTACATGCCCGGCGGCAAATTCACCGAGCATGTCTTTGGCCCCATGAAGGAAAAGGAAATATTGCGCATCGAAGGCCCCTTCGGCAGTTTCTACCTACGCGAAGACAGCGACAAGCCCATGGTGCTGCTGGCCTCGGGCACCGGCTTTGCGCCCATCAAGGCCATCATTGAACACATGCAATTCAAGGGCATCACGCGCCCCGCCGTGCTGTACTGGGGCGGTCGCCGCCCTGTCGACCTGTACATGAATGACTGGGTGCTTGGCAAGGTGGCCGAAATGCCGAATCTCCGCTATGTGCCGGTGGTGTCCGACGCATTGGCCGAAGATGCCTGGACGGGCCGTACCGGCTTCGTTCACAAAGCCGTTCTGGAAGACTTCCCCGACCTCTCGGGTCACCAGGTCTACGCCTGCGGCGCACCGATTGTGGTGGACTCCGCACAGACCGATTACGCCACAGCCGGCTTGCCTGCCGATGAGTTTTATGCGGACTCGTTCGTCACGGAGAAGGAAAAAGCCGAGGCCGTGGTGTGAGGTGAAGATTCATGCATGGGAACCGGGATGGCATCGGGATGGGCTCCCACCACTCAATAGCCTGAATAGCCTCAACGGCCACCACAATGGCGGAAGTCCGGCCTCTGCAGAGCTGAGGTACCGGGGCATGCGTCGCCAGGTGACCCATGGGCGCATGTAGCCAAGACGGTACGGGTATGTTGTACGGGTATGCCTAGAGCACGCTGGCAGACATTCTTTGCAACAATACGGGGCATGAATATCCGACCTGCCCTGTTCTCGTTTACGAAAAGCCTTGCGAGCCTGTCCATCGCAGCACTGGCCCTGTCTTCATCGCTGGCGCTGGCTCAGCCCAAAGTCATGCGCATCATCGTGCCCTACGCACCTGGCGGCCCGATTGATGTCACAGCCCGCCTGATGGCCGAACGCGTCAAGGACTCCCTGGGACCGGTCATCATCGAGAACCGCCCCGGCGGCGGCGGCAACATCGGCGCAGACGCGATTGCCAAGGCCGCACCCGATGGCTTGACGGTGGGCATTGCGGCGGTAGCGACGCACGCCATCAACCCCTGGCTTTACAGCAGAATGCCCTACAACGCCGCGACCGACTTCGCGCCGATCACGCAGATGCTGCGTGTGCCGAACGTGCTGGTCATGAACGCCGACACGGCGAAACGACTGAACATCAACAGCCTGGCCGACCTGATTCAATACGCCAAAGCCAACCCGGCCAAACTCAACTACGCCAGCGGCGGCAACGGCAGCGCCGGCCACCTCGCGGGTGAAATGTTCAAGGCACAGGCCGGCATTTTTGCGGTGCACATTCCCTATAACGGCGGCAACCCGGCGCAGCTGGCGCTGCTGTCGGGCCAGGTCGATTTCAACTTTGACAACCTCGCCACCGCATCGGGCAACATCAAGGCCGGCAAGCTCAAGGCGCTGGCAGTGACGACCGCCAGGCGAAGCCCCGTACTGCCGGAAGTGCCGGCAGTGGCTGAAACCCTCAAGGGCTTTTCCATTGACACCTGGTGGGGCCTGGTGGCGCCCGCCGCCACGCCCAAGGACGTGGTCACCAAACTGAACCAGGCGTTTGTGGCCGCACTGAATTCCCCGGAAGCGAAAACCCGATTTGCCGCGTTGATGGCCGAGCCCGTGGCCAGTACGCCGGAGCAGTTTGGCGCATTCATGAAGGCGGAACTCGCGAAGTACGAGAAGGTGGTGAAGGCTTCCGGCGCGAAAGTGGACTGAGAAATTGGACGGATCAGGGCAGCGTGAAGCGCAGGGTGGCGCCTTCTCCCGGCTTTGACTCTCCCCATGCCCGGCCCTGGTGCCGGGCCACGATGCGCTGCACAATGCTCAGTCCGATACCCGAACCCTCGAATTCGTCAATGCGGTGCATGCGCTGGAACGGTGTGAACAGCTTGCCGGCATCTGCCATGTCGAAGCCGGCGCCGTTATCGCGCACGAAATAGCATGTAACGCCCTCGTGCTGCTCTGACCCGACTTCGATGCAGGGCTGCGCGGTCTGCATTGACCCGCAGGCCGGGCATCCGAAGTCCGAAAACCACAAGGACACGCCATGACGTGTCCTTGTTTGTCTTGGTATTTTCTTTGTGTATTCGGTATTGCTATCTGCTCCCCACCCGTGTGGCTGGGCCGAGCAACGCAGATGGAGGCGGGATCAGGGCCGCAGTTGATTGAGCGAAGTGCAACGTAGCGAGTTCTGCGGACCCCCGCCGGAGTCGAGCAGCGCAGGTTGCCCGTAGCGCAGCGAAGGGACCCAGACTGCGGGTCGCCTTTTCTTTTGCTCACTTTTCTTTTGGCGAAGCAAAAGAAAAGTGAGTAGCCGCCGGGCTACCCCCGGCCAGCAACCCTCAGCAGAGCCAACCAGCTATCAATTAAATAGCAAGCTGTATCCGTATTTATTGACTTATCGGCAAATACCGCGAAGATTATTCGCCCAGGTAGGCGGCCCGTACCCGCGGATCGCTGAGCAGCTGCTTGGCATCGCCGTTCATGGTGACGTTGCCCGACTCCATGACATAACCGCGGTTGGCAATGCCGAGTGCACGGCTGGCATTCTGCTCCACGAGCAGGATGGTCACGCCGCGCGCCGACACGTCGCGCACCACTTCGAAAATCTTGTCCACCATGATGGGCGACAGACCCATGGACGGCTCGTCGAGCAGCAGCACCTTGGGACGGCTCATCAGCGCCCGGCCCATGGCCAGCATCTGCTGCTCGCCGCCGGACAGGGTGCCGGCCAATTGGTCTTTACGCTCGCGCAGACGCGGGAACAGCGCAAACATCTTTTCGATGTCTTCGGCGATACCGGCGTTGTCGCTGCGGATGTAGGCGCCCATCTGCAGGTTTTCGGTGATGGTCATGCGGGCGAACACGCCGCGGCCCTCGGGCACCATGGCCAGGCCTTCTTTCACCAGGTCCCAGGCGCCCCTGCCCTTGATGCTTTTACCCAGGTACTGAATGTCACCATCGAGCATCGGCAAGGTGCCGGTGATGGCTTTCATGGTGGTGGTTTTGCCGGCGCCGTTGGAGCCGATCAGGGTGACCAGTTCGCCCTCATTGACTTCAAAGTCAACGCCCTTGACCGCCTGAATGCCGCCGTAAGCCACCTTGAGCCCGGTCACTTTAAGAAGTGTGTTTGCCATGTTCTTGCTTCCTTCAATGACCTGTGCCCAGATAGGCGGTGATCACTTTTTCATCTTTTTGCACATCTGCGGGCGCGCCTTCGGCAATCTGCTTGCCGTAATCGAGCACGGTCACCCGGTCGCACAGGCCCATGACCAGCTTCACGTCATGCTCGATCAGCAGGATGGTGCGGTTGTCCTTGCGGATCCGGTCGATCAGCTCGCGCAGCTGTACCTTCTCTGTCGCGTTCATGCCGGCGGCCGGCTCGTCGAGCGCGATCAGCTGCGGGTCGGTGGCCAGCGCCCGCGCGATCTCCAGGCGCCGCTGGTCGCCATAGCTCAGGGTTCGCGCCTTGAAGTTGGCGTATTTGCCAATGCCCACATAGTCCAGCAGTTCCTGGGAACGTTTGGCGATGGCAGCCTCTTCATGCTTGAAGCCCGGGGTGCGAAACACCGCGCCCAGCAAGCCGGATTTGGTCCGGATATGGCGCCCCACCATCACATTCTCCAGCGCCGTCATGTCAGCAAACAGGCGGATGTTCTGGAAGGTTCGGGCAATGCCGGCCTTGGCCACCTCGTGCACCGCTGTGGGTGTGTAGGGCTTTCCGGCCAGCTCGAACGAGCCGCTGTCGGGTGTGTACAGGCCGGTCAGCACATTGAAGAAGGTGGTCTTGCCGGCACCGTTGGGACCGATCAGGCCGTACACCTGGCCGCGCTTGATATGGATGCCGACGTCGCTCAGGGCCTGCAGGCCGCCAAAGCGCTTGGAAACACCGGCCACTTTAAGAATGGTATCGCTCATGTCCATTCTCCTTAGCTTTTAACGGATTCGACCAGCGGCTTGGCGTGCTCTGGCGAGGGCCAGAGACCGCGCGGACGCATCAGCATGACGACGATCATGGCCAGCGCAATCAGCAACTGGCGCAGGATGGCAGAGTCCAGCCGGCCATCGGTCATGGCCTGCAGCGGACCTGCCACATGGCGCAGCACCTCGGGCAAGGCGGCCAGCAGCAAGGCGCCCAGAATCACGCCGGGCAAATGGCCGATGCCGCCCAGCACCACCATGGCGACGATCATGACCGACTCCATCAGACTGAACGATTCGGGGGAGACAAAGCCCTGGAAGGCGGCAAACATCGAGCCCGACACACCGCCAAAGGTGGCGCCCATGCCGAAGGCCAGCAGTTTCATGTTGCGGGTGTTGATGCCCATGGCCTTGGCGGCAATTTCGTCCTCGCGAATCGCCATCCAGGCGCGGCCAATGCGCGAATTTTCCAGCCGGTGGCAAATGACGACCGAGACGAGCACCAGCGCGAGAAAGAGGTAGTAGTACATCGACACCGAGTTGACCGCGATGCCGAAAAATTCATGCGTCTTGCCCAGGTCGAAGCCAAAAAACTTCATCGAGTCGATCTGGTTGATGCCTTTGGGACCGTTGGTCAGGTTAATGGGGCGGTCCAGGTTGTTCAGGAACACCCGGATGATTTCACCAAAACCCAAGGTCACGATGGCCAGGTAGTCACCACGCAGCTTGAGTGTGGGCGCGCCCAGCAACACCCCGAAAAAACCTGCCAAGGCGGCAGCCGCCGGGATAGCGGCCCAGATGGGCAGGTGCAAGCCTTCGGGGAAGGCTGCGGCAATCGCAGGAAACGCCTCTGCCAGATGCGGCGAACCGAGCAGCGCAAACAGGTAGGCACCGAGCGCAAAGAAGGCCACATAGCCGAGATCCAGCAGGCCGGCAAAGCCGACCACAATGTTCAGGCCCAGGGCCAGCAGCACATAGAGCAGCGCCGTATCGACAATGCGCACCCAAGCGTTACCGCCCTGCTGCAACAGCAGGGGCAACACCAGCAGCGCGATGGCAACAATAAAAAAAGTGACCAGTTTGTTGGGTTTCATCAGAATTATCCTTAGCCAGCGCGGGATCAGGCTCTGTCGGCCACACGTTCACCCAGCAAGCCGGAAGGCCGCAGCGTGAGCACAAAAATCAGCACGATAAAAGCAAAAATGTCGGAGTACTGGCTGCCCAGCACGCCACCCGTCAGCGGGCCGATATAGCCGGCACCGATGGATTCAATCAGCCCCAGCAAAATACCGCCCAGCACGGCGCCGCCCAGGTTGCCAATGCCGCCAAACACGGCGGCCGTAAAGGCCTTGAGACCGGGCAAAAAGCCCATGGTGTGCTGCACCGTGCCGTAGTTGGAGGCGTACATCACGCCCGCCAGCGCCGCCAGGATGGCACCGATGATGAAGGTGGCGGAAATCACGGTATCGGGCCGCACGCCCATCAGCGCCGCCACACGCGGGTTCTCGGCGGTAGCGCGCATGGCTCGGCCCAGGCGGGTGTAATGCACCAGCCACATCAGCACCGAGAGGGAAACCGCCGTGGCACCCAGAATGAACAGCTGGGTCACGGTGATCACGGCGCCGCCCACCTGGAAGGGCTCGGTCGGCAAGAGGGTTGGGTAGGGTTTGTAGTTGGGCTTCCAGATCATCATGGCCAGCGTCTGCAGCAGCAGCGACATGCCGATGGCGGTGATCAGCGGGGCCAGCTTGGGCGAATTGCGCAGCGGCCGGTAGGCGATTTTTTCAATTGCGAAATTCAGCGCACCGCACACCACAAAGGCGATCAGCAGCGAAATCAACAAGATCAGCCAGCCCGGTGTGCCCGGCATGGCCTCCTGCATCCAGCGGATGATGGTCCAGCTGGTGAGCGCACCCACCATCAATACCTCACCATGCGCAAAGTTGATCAGGTTGATGATGCCGTAGACCATGGTGTAGCCCAGGGCAATCAGGGCATACATGCTACCCAGCACCAGACCATTGATGATCTGCTGAAGCAATACTTCCATAACTCACTCTCCCGTTTGATTGAACTTGCCAACTCTGCCTCTTGCCAACAATGGCCACGAACCAATGGGATCACCACGGGATCGCGCGAGCTAACAAAAAGCCCGCCTATCAAAACCAGGTAACTGGGTTGGGTGGCGAGCTAATCCGCAAATTGTAGCGACGGGTTATTAGCGAGAATCGGGCCAACAGGCCAGTTTTTGCGGGGTTTACCCTTGAGAAAGTTGGTTTGCATCGCCAAACCCGGCTTTATCAGCCGGTTTTGTTTTTTATTAGTTTTTCTGATTGTTCTTCAGTTTCAACTCATTCAACTTATCAGCAATCCTGATTTCCAGCCCGCGGTTGACGGGCCGGTACCAGTCGGGCGCGCGCAGCCCATCGGGGAAATAATTCTCACCAGCAGCAAAACCGTCTTCTTCATCATGGGCGTAGCGGTAGTCTTTCCCGTAATCGAGCTCTTTCATGAGCCTGGTCGGCGCGTTGCGCAAATGCAGCGGCACGGGACGGGTTCCATCCTTGCGGATAAAGGCCTTGGCTTCGTTGAATGCCTTGTAAACGGCATTGGACTTGGGCGCCACTGCCAGGTAAATCACGCACTGCGCCAAAGCGAGTTCGCCCTCGGGTGACCCCAGGCGTTCATAGACCTCGGCGGCATCCAGCGCCAGCCTGAGGGCGCGCGGGTCGGCCAGACCGATGTCTTCGCTGGCCATGCGGACCAGCCGGCGTGCCATGTAACGCGGTTCGGCACCACCATCGAGCATGCGCATGAACCAGTAGAGTGCAGCGTCAGGGTCGGAACCCCGCACGGATTTGTGCAGCGCCGAGATGGTGTCGTAAAACTGCTCGCCGCCCTTGTCATAACGGCGCAGGCGTTCGCCCAACACTTTCAGCAGCCAGGCACCTGTCACAGCGGTGATTTTCTCGCTGCGCGCCGCCACGCCAAGGGACTCCAGCGTATTGAGCAGCCGCCGCGCGTCGCCGTCGGCATAAGCCACCAGCCGCTCCACCGCATCATCCGCTATGCTTTCAATCGCTGGAAGTGCCCGTTCTTCAAGGACCTTGGCGACGATTTTCTTGAGGTCGGCCTCGACGAGGGGCTGCAGCACGTAAACCACCGCGCGCGACAGCAGGGCCGAATTCACCTCGAACGAGGGGTTTTCCGTGGTGGCGCCAATAAAGGTGAAAAGGCCGCTTTCCACATGCGGCAAAAAGGCGTCCTGCTGGCTCTTGTTGAAACGGTGCACCTCGTCGACAAAAACAATGGTGCGGCGGCCACCCTGACCCTGCCAGATGCTCGCCTGTTCCACCGCTTCGCGAATATCCTTGACACCGCCGAGCACGGCGGAGATGGTGATGAAATGCGCATCGAAACTGCTGGCCATCAGCCGGGCGAGCGTGGTTTTACCAACACCCGGCGGCCCCCACAGGATACAGCTGTGCGGCTGGCCGGATTCAAAGGCAATGCGCAGCGGCATGCCTTCGCCCAGCAGATGCTGCTGTCCAATGACTTCCCCCAGGCTCTTCGGACGGAGTCGTTCCGCCAACGGCGCCTGCACCTGTGTGTCTGCCTTGGGAGCCATCTTGTTAGTTAGTGCGTGATGCGCCTGGCCATCACGGCTACTGACGGATCACGTCGGCGCCTGCTGGCGGCTTGAACTGAAAGCTGGCCGGACTCAGCACGGGATTGATCTCGAATTGGCTGAAAGTCATGACCGACTTCTGACCGAAGCTGTCCAGGATTTCCAGTGCCGCGAGCTCGCTCCCCTTGTCCGTGGACCTGAATCCCACCTGGATGCTTTGAAGCTGGCCTTCGCGGGTCTTCGGCACGGCCTGCACCCACTGCAGCCCGCCTTTTTCGGGCAGCGGCGTCAAACTGAAATCCGCCTCCAGGCCTTTGAGGTCGGCCGCGGCAGCCACCACGGCGGCCGGCGTGCCGTTCAGCACCTGCGCCAGCTTGCGGGACGTGACCTGGTTCAGGTCCACGTCGTGCAGCCACAGCGTCTGGCCGTCGGCGACGATGCTTTGCTCAAATGGCTTTTTGTAGATGAACTTGAAGCGGTTGGGCCGCAGGAACTCAAAGCTGCCACTGGAGGTCTTGGTCTTGGCTGTTTGCCCGTCCTTGGCCGGACTGGTCACCACCTGGGTGAAGCTGGCGCGCCCGCTCTTCGTGGCCTTGATGAAATTTTCCAGGCTATCAAGGCCGGCGGAGCTTGTGGTTTGAGCGCCTGCAGCCGTGGAAACCACGGCGAACAGGGTGATCAGGACTGCCGAAGCAACCCGAACCGCGCCCGGCCAGAGCCTGCCCGGACGGGTGTCAATGAAAGTGTGGTTCATCATGATGTGCGATTCGGGATTATCGGGTGCGGTGGAAGATACGAGTCAAGCAGGTGCGGCAGGTGAGGTGCTGCAGGTGAAGGGGTTTGTGGAGAAAGGATTTGAGAGTTCAAGGTTTTTGGGCATTGCCGCGGTATTGCCGTAGGACTCCGGCTGAACCCATAGGTTGCCTCAAGAATGTATCGGCCAGGTAAATCCCGGCCTGCCGTCATTCAGCCCGGGCCGGCACCAGAATTTCGCGCTGGCCGCTGCCCGACATGGCGCTGACCAGTCCGGAATTTTCCATTTCCTCGAGCATGCGCGCCGCGCGGTTGTAGCCGATTTTCAGGTGGCGCTGCACCAGGGAGATGGAGGCCTTGCGGTTTTTCAGCACGATTTCCACCGCCTGGTCATACATCGGGTCCTTGTCGCCGCCAGCTTCTCCGCCCTCGCCCAGCAAGTCGCCACCGTCGCCATCAACCGTACCGCCTTCGAGGACGCCATCAATGTAGTTGGGCTCGCCCTGCTGCTTGAGGTAGGCCACCACACGGTGCACTTCGTCGTCGCTGACAAACGCGCCGTGCACACGAATCGGGAAACCCGTACCGCTGGGCATGTAGAGCATGTCACCCATACCCAGCAGGGCTTCGGCGCCCATCTGGTCAAGAATGGTGCGGCTGTCGATCTTGCTGCTCACCTGGAAGGACAGCCGGGTGGGAATGTTGGCCTTGATCAGGCCGGTGATCACGTCCACACTGGGGCGTTGCGTGGCCAGCACCAGGTGGATGCCGGCAGCGCGGGCTTTCTGGGCCAGGCGGGCAATCAATTCCTCGATCTTCTTGCCCACCACCATCATCAGGTCGGCCAGCTCGTCAATCACCACGACGATGTAAGGCAGGCGCTCCAGCGGCTCGGGCTGCTCGGGCGTGAGGCTGAAAGGGTTGTAGATGAATTCGCCGCGCCCCTTGGCTTCGTCGATCTTGCCGTTGTAGCCGGCCAGGTTGCGTACGCCCAGCTTGCTCATCAGCTTGTAGCGCTTTTCCATTTCGGCCACGCACCAGTTCAGGCCGTGCGCTGCCTGGCGCATGTCGGTCACCACCGGGGCCAGCAAGTGTGGAATGCCCTCGTAGACACTCATCTCCAGCATCTTCGGGTCGATCAGCAACAGGCGTACATCACGCGCGTCGGCCTTGTAGAGCAGGCTCAGGATCATCGCGTTGATGCCCACCGACTTGCCCGAACCGGTGGTACCGGCGACCAGGCAATGCGGCATCTTCGCCAGGTCGGCCACCACGGCATTGCCGCCGATGTCCTTGCCCAGTCCAATCGTGAGCATGGACTTCGCTTCGTTATAGACCTGGGAGCCCAGAATCTCGCTGAGCTTGATCGACTGGCGCTTGGCATTGGGCAACTCGAGCGCCATGTAGTTTTTGCCCGGAATGGTCTCGATCACGCGGATGGATATGAGGCTCAGGGCGCGCGCCAGGTCCTTGGCCAGGTTGACGACCTGCGAGCCCTTCACGCCGGTTGCCGGCTCGATTTCATAGCGGGTAATGACCGGGCCGGGCGCCGCGGCCACCACGCGCACCTCCACGCCGAAGTCCTTGAGCTTTTTCTCGATCAGGCGCGAGGTCATTTCCAGGGTTTCGGGGGCCACGGTCTCCTGCCGCGTCAGCGCGCCGTCGAGCAGGTCGACCTGCGGCAGTTTGGAGTCGGGCATCTCGCTGAACAGCGGTTTTTGCCGCTCCTTGGCAACGCGCTCGCTCTTCGGAATATCGGGCCGTGTCGGCTCGATCAGCACGGGCACCGGATGGTGCTCCTCGATTTCGATGCGCTCATCGATCAGCGTTTCTTCACGTTCGCGCGCCGCCAGTTTGCCGAAGGCCAGATCCTGCGCGATCTCGCGTTTTTCGCGGCGCGAATCGATCAGGTTGTCAATCCACGCGCCAATCCGCAAGGCCACATGCGCCCATGAGAAGCCAAATACGACAGACACCGCAATGACACCCAGTGCGATAAAGACGAGGCCAGAGCCGGCAAAGCCCAGCCATTTGACGCCCAGCGTGCCAACCAGGTAACCGAGCACGCCGCCCGCATGCCCAGGCAAGCGGAATTCAAAACGGTACAGCCGCGACCACTCCAGCGCGGCGCTGACCATCAACAGCAGCAGCAGGCCCAACCAGAACCGGATGCGGTCCGCCTGCTGGGAGGCGGCGGATGCCAGAGGCTCCCCACGCAACCAGCGCGCCAGTGAAGACAGCCAGACGCGGACACCCGCGGCCAGCGTCCACCAGACGGAGAACCCGAGCAGAAAATAACTCGCATCGGCCAGCCACGCACCCAGACGCCCACCCCAGTTTCGGGCGGCCGCAGACGCGCCGCTGGCAGCATCTGCCGTGCCCGAGGTCGACCAGGCGGCATCCTGCGGTGAATAGCTCAGCAGCGCAGCCAGCCAGAAAATCAGGCCCAGCAAGCCCAGAATCAGGCTGACTTCATGGGCGAAACGTTTGATGCCGCCGGGCACGCCGGCGGCAGGGGATGTTCTGGAGTTCAGGGTATCAAGTGAGTATGTCATGGACCGGCTCAGAGCTTACCGCAGTTGGCAAGCACTTCGATGGAGAGCGGACGCGCAACGAAGACAGCGAGGTGCCGTCAACCCAGCGAATGAAGGCGGTCCCTCACCAGGAGCGAGCTGTCAGCGCGGGTTTCAATGAATCCGCGCTCTTCCAGGTCCTTCATCACCCGGCTGACCATCTCGCGCGAGGCGCCGACCATCTTGGCCAGATCCTGGCGCGAGACCTTGTCGCGAATCACGGCATTGCCTTCGGCGTCCTTGGTGGCAAACTCCAGCAGCGCCCGGGCCACACGGCCGTAGACGTCCATCAGGGCCAGGGATTCAATTTTTCGGTCCGCATGGCGCAGGCGCTGCACCAGCCCCCGGAGCACCGCATAGGTCATGGAACTGTTCTCGGGAAGGCAACGCGCAAACTCCTGCTGACCGAGTATCAAGGCATCGGTCTGGATCTCTGCACGCACCGTGGCGGAATGGGGCTCGTTGTCAATCAGGCTCATCTCGCCCACATAGTCACCGGGGTGCATGGTGGCCAGAATGACCTCGCGGCCACGGGTGTCGGTGGTGATGACACGCGCACGGCCCGTGAGGATGATGGACAGGGCATTTGATTTTTTTCCCTGCTCCACAATGGCTTCGCCACGCTTGAAACGGCGCTTCACCACCCCGTCGGCCACGGACTCGGCCTGATTGGCTGTCAGCATCGAAAAAAGAGGTACCCGGCGAATCAATTCCAGGTTTGACACCATCGTCGTCATATCAACTCTCTCCCAACCTTGCGGCGACGGCGAATCGCGCGAGTTCTTACAATGGCCTTAACGTGCAAAAAAACAAATACAGCCAAGGTTTTACCTGCTGCTGCATTTGCTCCGCACGACTCTACCTGAGTTCTAACACTTTCCCAATCGCTTTTTCACCATGAAACATTCCAAAGTCCTTATCCTCGGCTCAGGCCCTGCGGGTTATACCGCTGCGGTGTATGCAGCGCGCGCCAACCTCGACCCGGTACTGATCACCGGTATTGCGCAGGGGGGGCAGCTGATGACCACCACCGACGTGGACAACTGGCCGGCCGATGCGCAGGGCGTGCAGGGGCCGGATCTCATGCAGCGCTTTCTTGAGCATGCCGAGCGCTTCAAGACCGAGATAATATTCGACCACATCAACCAGGTCGATTTCAGCAAGCGCCCTTTCACGCTGACGGGCGACAGCGGCACCTACACCTGCGACACACTGATCATTGCCACCGGTGCGTCGGCCAAATACCTTGGGCTTGAATCCGAAACGGCATTCATGGGCCGCGGCGTTTCCGGCTGCGCCACCTGCGACGGCTTCTTCTACCGCAACCAGGATGTCTGCGTGGTGGGCGGCGGCAATACGGCCGTGGAAGAGGCGTTGTACCTGTCCAACATTGCCAGCAAGGTCACGCTGGTGCATCGCCGCGACAAATTCAAGGCCGAGGCCATCCTGATCGACAAACTGCATGAGAAAGTAGCCGCCGGCAAGATTGACCTCCGGCTACACCATACCCTGGACAAGGTGCTCGGAGACGCCTCGGGCGTGACCGGCGTGCGGCTCAGAAGCACGCAGCATGACGCGACGCAAGACCTGGAGCTCAAGGGTTGTTTCATCGCCATCGGCCATCAGCCCAACACTGAGATTTTTGCCGGCCAGCTGGAAATGAAAGACGGCTACATCATCACCAAAACCGGTTTGCAGGGTTTTGCCACCATGACCAGCGTGCCGGGTGTGTTCGCCGCCGGAGACGTGCAGGACCATGTTTACCGCCAGGCCATCACCAGTGCGGGCACCGGCTGCATGGCGGCGCTGGATGCCCAGCGCTTCCTGGAACAAAGCAGCTGATTCAGAGCCGCAGAACTGCGGTTCAGCCATACGGTCGACCACACGTTCGACCACCTTGTTGCCTGTTTTTGCCATCCACACGGCAACGGTGAAGGGTCGGTTTTGTGGAAAGCCGGTTTTCAGGCTATAATTTAAGGCTTAGCTGCGCATCCGCAGGGCATCCCCCTTCGAGGCCAGCATCCGATTTCTAATTTTTTACGGAGAGTGCTCATGGCACGCGTCTGTCAGGTAACGGGCAAAGGCCCGATGGTGGGAAACAATGTTTCTCACGCCAACAACAAAACCAAGCGCCGGTTTATGCCTAACCTGCAATACCGTCGCTTCTGGGTCGAGAGCGAAAACCGCTGGGTGCGCCTGCGCATCACCAGCGCTGGTCTGCGCTTGATTGATAAAAAAGGCATCGATGCCATCCTCGTGGACCTTCGTGCCCGCGGTGAAGTCTAAGGAGAAACACCATGGCTAAAGGCGCACGCGAAAAAATCAAGCTGGAATCCACTGCCGGCACCGGTCATTTCTATACGACGACCAAAAACAAGAAAACCACGCCCGACAAAATGCTGATCATGAAATTTGATCCCAAGGCACGCAAGCACGTGGAATACAAGGAAATCAAACTGAAGTAATTCAGGCTTGACCTCCTGCAGCGCCCCATGCGCTGCCAAAAAACCCGCTGCACCACAGCGGGTTTTTTTATGCCCCACCGCGATTCCAATCCCCTGTTCGCTCTCCCGGCCACGCCCATCATGCCGCCAGTCAGGGAGGCCCAGAGGTCAGTGATCGCACTTTGAGTGCCCCACACCCTCACCCCCGCCCCAAGAACTGACGATCAAGGGCAGTCACAGCTGGCATTGGGCTTCACTGGACTCATTACCCTCTCGTGGCGCCAGGGGCGACGGAATCCAAAGGGAAAGAGACGGCCATGAAAAAGCCGCCTGAGCAAAACATCGCTGAGGCGGCTTGGAGTGACAGAACGGGGTCAGCCCGTTTCGTCTTAAGGATCAGATCAGGTACGAGCGGCCCGGAGTTTCATTGAAAACTCGCGAAGCGCGGCAATACCGCTCTCCTCGGCACGGTGGCACCAGGCCTGCAGGTCAGTAGCCAGTTGCTCACGCGAGGCGGAAGTGCTCAGCCACATCTGGCGCAGCTCTTCACGCATGGTGACCATCTTGTCCAGCACAGGATGCTCGGCGCGGACCTGGGCAAGCTGCGGCTTGGCCGCTGCAGGCACCTTGTCATCATCACGGTGCAGCCAGCGATTGGCCGCGCGCAGTACCGACACGTCCGCCTTCCGGGCTTTCAGGACTTCAATTTCGGCCTTGCCTGCACGGCGCAATTCGCGCGCAAATCCGGCCATCACTTCGTAGCGATGGGCAATCAGGGCTTCGAGTGTTTTCTCGTCTGCGACAGGCTGGATCGCGCCCAGCTGAAGCTTGGGCGGCACTTTCTTCACGGAAGCCAGGCCGACCTTTTCCAGGGCGCGGATATACACCCAGCCGATGTCGAACTCGTAGGGCTTGACCGAGAACTTGGCCGACGTGGGATAGGTGTGGTGGTTGTTGTGCAACTCTTCGCCACCAATCATGATGCCCCAGGGCGAAATGTTGGTGCTGGCGTCAGGCGCCTCAAAATTGCGGTAACCCCAGTAGTGGCCAATGCCGTTGATGATGCCGGCCGCCGTCACGGGAATCCAGGCCATCTGGACCGCCCACACGGCAAGACCGGCGGCGCCAAACAGCGCCAGGTTCAGGATCATCATCAGGCCGACACCCTGCCAGCTGTAGCGCGTGTAGACGTTGCGCTCCAGCCAGTCATTGGGCGTGCCATGACCAAACTTGGTCAGGGTTTCCTTGTTTTTGGTTTCTGCGCGGTAGAGCTCGGCACCCTTCCAGAACACGGTCTCGATGCCGTGCGCCTGGGGGCTGTGCGGATCTTCCATCGTTTCGCATTTGGCGTGGTGCTTGCGGTGCACGGACACCCACTCCTTGGTGACCTGGCCCGTACCCAGCCAGAGCCAGAAGCGGAAGAAGTGCGCCGGAAGGGCGTGCAAATCCATGGCGCGGTGCGCCTGATGGCGGTGCAGATAAATCGTCACGCTGGCAATCGTGATGTGCGTTGTCACCAGGGTGTACAACACAATTTGCCACCAGCTGGCAGCTACCAGTCCATGAGCCAGCCAGTCGATGGCGGCATCAAAAAAGATCATAAAAGTCCTTTAAACAATCTGCACCAGCCGCTCACCATCTCTGGCTTGTCTCCAGTGGCTGCACCAGACAACCTGTTATTGTAATGGGAGAGCCTCAAAACACCAAGTCCTCTGTAAGGACCCAAAAATCGCCAGAAGTTCCCAAAATCCGGGATAAATCTGTAACTTTGGTCTATTACCCCGCAATTTCCGCCAAAAATATCACAACTTTTGCCATACGGCGGCGAAAAAGCCATCCGTTTGATGCAGGTAGGGCCAGAGCCGGAGATGGGGGCCCCGGCACAGTTTTTCGGCCCCTTCTACCCCCTGATGGGTCAACAAGGGGCCAGCTTCAAGGACGTTGAACTCTTTATTGGCGGCGCTAAAGGCCTCAGCAATCGCCTCATTTTCCTCGCGCAAAATGCTGCAGGTGGCATAAACCAGGCGTCCGCCAGGCTTGAGAAGACGTGCGGCGCTCTGCAAAATCGCGGTTTGCTTGGCCGTCAACTCCTCAATCGCCTTGGGGTTCTGCCGCCATTTGAGGTCGGGATTGCGCCGCAGGGTGCCCAGACCCGAGCACGGCGCATCCACCAGCACCCGGTCTATCTTGCCGGCCAGGCGTTTGATGCGGTCATCGCGTTCATGGGCGATGGCCACGGGATGGACGTTGGACAGGCCGCTGCGTGCCAGCCGCGGCTTGAGTGCATCCAGCCGGTGCCCCGAGGTGTCAAAGGCATAGAGGCGCCCGGTGTTGCGCATCGAGGCCCCGATGGCCAGCGTCTTGCCACCCGCACCGGCACAAAAATCAACCACCATTTCGCCGCGTTTCGCATCAAGCAACAGGGCCAGCAGCTGCGAGCCTTCATCCTGCACTTCAATCGCCCCCCGCGTGAAGGCATCCAGCTTGCCCAGCTGCGGCTTGTCCACCAGACGCAAGCCCCATGGGGAGTACGGCGTCGCTACTGTTTTAATAGCATGCTTGCCAAGTTCCTTCTGAACTTCAGCCCTTTTTTCTTTCAGCGTATTGACCCGCAGATCCAGACCCGCCGGCGCATTGAGGCTTTCGACCAGCGGCCAGAAGTCGTCACCCAGCTGGGCCTTGAGCGGCTCTACCAGCCACTGCGGCAGGTTGTGGCGGTGCAGCTCCATCAGGTCTGACGGCTTTACCTGATCACAGCGCCCCAGCCAGTCTTTCTCCTGGTCGGTCAGCGCACTGAGGAGAAAGTCCCGGTCCGCGGCAAAACCCAGAATGGCCAGGCGCCGCTCCGGCGGGCCGCTGCCGTGCTGGGCCAGATAGGTGTAAAGGTTTTTCTTGCGCAGCACGCCGTAAATCGTCTCCGCCACGGTAGCGCGCTCGCGTGGGCCGAGGCGCATCTCGCGAAAATAGCGCGACACCACCATGTCGGCGGGGTGTTCAAATTTGAGAACCTGCTTGAGAAGCTCGGAACAACTATCGAGTAAGGCTTTAGGATGCATAGCCCTCCATTGTCCCACTGCACCCTGCAAATCTGCCCAACGGGCTTTTTGAACCTTTTGAACCATGTCCGACCACTTGCCGCCGCTCATTGAAACACCGCCCGGCCTCTACCGGCACTACAAGGGCATGCTCTATGAAGTGGTGGGTACCGTGCGCCACAGCGAGAGCCTGGAGCCCATGACCCTGTACCGTGCGCTCTATGGTGAAAAAGGCCTGTGGGTACGCCCGGCGGCCATGTTCAACGAGGACGTGGTGATCGACGGCATTCGGCAGCCGCGCTTCGCGCGGCAACCCGCCTGAGGCAGCAATCACCGCCGTCGCCGATAATCGTGGGTTATGTCTGAATCCACCGAAATCGCAAAGCAGGTCAAGCGCCGCCGCACGTTTGCCATCATTTCCCATCCTGACGCCGGCAAGACCACGCTGACCGAAAAGCTGTTGCTGTTCTCCGGTGCGATCCAGATCGCCGGCAGCGTCAAGGCCCGCAAGGCCGCGCGCCATGCCACCTCGGACTGGATGGAGATTGAAAAGCAGCGCGGTATCTCGGTGGCCAGCTCGGTCATGCAGATGGAATACCGCGACTGCGTGATCAACCTGCTGGACACCCCCGGCCACCAGGATTTTTCGGAAGACACTTACCGCGTGTTGACGGCTGTGGATGCCGCGCTGATGGTGATTGACGCGGCCAATGGCGTGGAGCCGCAGACGCGCCGCCTGCTGCAGGTCTGCCGCGCCCGCAACACGCCCATCCTCACTTTCGTGAACAAGATGGACCGCGAGGTGCAGGACCCGATGAGCGTGATGGACGAGATCGAGCGCGAGCTCGGCATGGCGGTCGTGCCTTTCACCTGGCCAGTGGGCATGGGCAAGCTCTTTCATGGCGTGTATGACCGGCGTGAAGACCGCATGCGCGTCTTCAGCCCGGGTGAAGAAAAAGCGGGCGGCGACGATGAAATCCTGGCCGGCCTGGACAACGCCGAAGCCGCGAAACGCTTTGGCGCCGAATACAAGCAGGCACAGGACGAAATTGAGCTGGTCGCCGGCGCCTCGCACGAATTTGACCGCGCCCAGTTCCTCAGCGGCAAACAGACGCCCATGTTCTTCGGCTCGGCCATCAACAACTTTGGCGTGCAGGAGGTGCTGGACGCGCTGGTGGATCTGGCCCCCGCCCCCGCAGAGCGCGAAGCCATCCAGCGCGTGGTGCAGCCTGACGAAAAGAAATTCTCCGGCGTGGTGTTCAAGATCCAGGCCAACATGGACCCGGCCCACCGCGACCGCATTGCGTTTTTGCGCGTGGCCAGCGGCGAGTTCACGCGCGGCATGCGCCTGAAGGTGGTGCGCAGCGGCAAGGAGCTGCGGCCCAACACGGTGGTGAGCTTCATGAGCCAGCGCAGGGAATTGCTCGATACTGCTTTCGCAGGTGACATCATCGGTATTCCCAACCACGGCGTGCTGCAGTTGGGCGACACGCTCACCGAAGGCGAAGCGCTGCAATTCACCGGCCTGCCCTTCTTCGCGCCCGAGATGTTCCGTTCCGTCGAAGTGGCCGACCCGCTGCGCAGCAAGCAGCTGCGTGCCGGCCTCACGCAGCTGGGTGAAGAAGGTGCGATCCAGGTGTTCCGGCCCATTGCCGGCTCCGTGCTGTTGCTGGGCGCCGTCGGCCAGCTGCAGTTTGAAGTGGTGGCACACCGCCTGGAGCACGAGTATGGCGTCAAGGCCCGCATCATGGGCAGCAACTTCAACCTGGCCCGCTGGGTCACCAGCGACGACGCCAACGAGTTGAAAAAATTCATGGATGCCAACGCGCACCGCGTCGCGCTCGATGCCGTGGATGCCCCCACCCTGCTGGTGGACCATAGCGCAACCTTGCGTGCGGTCGAGCAGCAGTGGCCCAAGATCCGGTTCCATGCGCTGCGCGAGCATGCGGGACTGGTGTTCCAGTCAAAGATGTAAATCGTTCACTGGCCTCACTAGTGGACTGTAACGTTTAAAACGGAAGTATCATTGTAGCCATGGAGGTTGCGATGAAACTGACCAAAAGCGAACGCATGGAACTTCAACAGCAAGCTGCAGCGAGGAACGCCCGAGCCGATTCGGCGCGCCATGCCCGGTTGATTCTGCTGCTGGCCGATGGGCTCACCTGGGCGGAGATTCGCGCCAAGCTGGACTGCAGCGACAGCTACATTGACCGGTGGAGCAAGCGCTTTGAGAG
>NZ_JBFUJT010000053.1:0-21911 GCF_056401235.1 Polaromonas sp. P4_F9
GAGCAACACGGCCTGCGCCCGCAGGACGTGCGGGTGGTGCCCGCTGCGGCCGGCGGGCCGAAGGGCTTGGTGCTCGGGCCGCTGGATCGTTTTATTTTTGGCGACTGGCTGGCCTCCAGCTCGCAGCCGGTGCATCTGGTGGGTGCCTCGATAGGCGCGTGGCGCATGGCGACCGCATGTCTGAATGATCCGGTGCAAGCCTTCCAGCGCCTGGAGAGCGGCTACATCCGGCAGCACTTTGAGGTGCAGCCGGGCCAAAAGCGCCCCAGTGCGCAGCTTGTCAGCGAGCAGTTTGGCCAGAGCCTCGAGGACTTCTACGGTGGCCGATTGCAGGAGGTGCTGCAGCACCCGCGCTACAAGCTGCACATCGTGACGTCGCGCGGCCGCCACCTGCTCGGGCGTGAGCACCACTTGCGCACCCCGCTCGGTTATCTGGGCGCCTTCGTGACCAACACCGTGCATCGCAAGGCCATGGGCGCATGGCTGGAGCGGGTGGTGTTTTCCAGCCAGGGAGCGCCCTTGCCATTTGCCACCAGCGACTACCGGACACGCCAGGTAGCGCTCAATGAAGCGAACTTCAAGCCGGCGCTGCAGGCCAGTTGCTCCATCCCCTTCATGCTCAATTCGGTCCACAACATTCCCGGTGCGCCGCCTGGCGCTTATTGGGACGGCGGCATCACGGACTACCATTTGCACCTGAACTATGCTTCTGATTTGATAGCTGATGGTCCAGATACAACAGGGGCTACAGGTCGATTGTATTCTGGGAGGGCCGAAAAAACCGGTCTGGTGCTCTACCCCCACTTCCAGAAAGCCGTGGTGCCGGGCTGGCTCGACAAGGGCCTGAAGTGGCGGCACAAGGCCACGCATTTTCTTGACAACATGGTGCTGCTTGCGCCCGACCCGCAGTGGATCAAAACGCTGCCCAACGGAAAACTCCCCGACCGGACAGACTTCCTGCACTATGGCGCCGATCTTCAGGCGAGGATGAAGGCGTGGAGCAGGGCGACTGCAGCGAGCCAGCAACTGGCGGATGAGTGGCAGGCCTGGCTGGTGCGGCCGGACATGACGCTGGTCAGCAGCCTTTAATCTTCGTCGGCCTGCTGTATTGAACCCGGCTCCGCTGTTCATCGCCGCTTGCTGCCAGCGGGATTCTGTATTTCAAGCCCCGATGGGTATCATGTCCGTAGCGGGGCAGGCGCCGAGGCCGTCCGGATTAGCGCTGACACTCCTGACTCCTGACTCCTGACTCCTGACTCCTGACTCCTGACTCCCGACCAGCATTCCCCATGGGGTTGTCCGCCCGTATATTTCCTTTTGAAGGCATCGATCATGAGCACCCCAACCGATACGACGACCAGTGAAAAACGGCCATCCGCTGAACTGATGGCGATGATTGAACGCCTGATCGCATTTCCGACCGTGTCGCGCGATTCGAATCTTGGGCTGATTGAGTGGACCCGCGATTACCTTGCGCAGATGGGCGTCAAGTCACGGCTGACCTACGACGCGACCGGCAAAAAGGCCAATCTGTTTGCCACGCTGGGCGAGGGCAGTCGGCCGGGTCTGGTGCTGTCCGGGCATACCGACGTGGTGCCGGTCGATGGCCAGGCCTGGGACACCGATCCATTCCAGGCAACCCTGATCGGCGACAAGCTGTTCGGCCGCGGCGTCGCCGACATGAAAAGCTATATAGCCGCTGCGCTGGTCGTGGCGCCGAAATTCCTTGCCGCCAAAGCGGATGCGCCACTGCACCTGGCCCTGTCTTATGACGAGGAGGTGGGCTGTATCGGCGTGCGCAGCCTGATCAAGGATTTGATGGAGATGGACCTGAAGACCGCCGGTTGCATCGTCGGCGAACCCACATTAATGCAGCCGATCATTGCACACAAGGGAACGCACCGCTTTCGCTGCTGCATCACGGGCCGCGAAGCGCACTCCAGCTACACCACGCAGGGCGTCAATTCGATTGAATATGCCGCCCGCATCATTGTCTATATTCGCCAGATGGCGGACCGGCTGGCCCAGCTCGAGAGTCGTGATTACTCGTTCACCGTGCCGTTCACCACGCTGCAAACCGGCACCATCAAGGGCGGGCTGGCATCGAACATTGTGCCCAGGGATTGCGAGTTTCAGTTCGAGGCGCGTACCATGCCGGGCGCCTCCGCGGACCGGCTGTACCGGGAAATTCAGGACTTCGCGGCGACCCTGTTGCCGGAAATGAAGCGGGTCGAGCCGAATGCCGCCATCCAGTTCGAAATGCTGGCTTCCGCGCCTGGCATGAGCACGCAAGAAAGCGATGCCATCGTCAAGCTGGCCGCCTCCCTGGCACGCAACAAACCGAATGGCRCAGTTTCGTACGGCACCGAGGGCGGGTTGTTCCAGCAGGCCGGCATACCCACGGTGATTTGCGGCCCCGGCGATATCGAGCAGGCCCATCGTCCGAACGAATTTGCCACCCTCGACCAAATTGCGCAATGCGAAGCATTCATGCTGCGGCTCATTGAGTCGGAATCGGAATCCGATTCGGAATCCGGAAAGACCGCCTGAGCGGCCATTCATCCAGATGCTGGCAGGTGCTGGCCGCAGGGCGCTGACCGTGGCGCCGGTGTCATGCGCTAAAGCGATGTTTCCAGCATCTCCCGGTATTCCTCGGCACTGGCCAGGCGCGGGTTTGTCTTGTGGCAGTGATCGGCCAGCGCGCCCGCGATGATGCGGTCAAACCAGTCGCGCTGCACACCCATGGTGGCGAGGCCTGTGGGCAGGCCGAGGCGGGCATTCATGTCCTTGATGGCGTCGGGAATGTCACCGCCAGACCGCAAGCCCATGGCGCGGGCCATGCGGTCCAGCCGGTGCTCCTTTTGGACTGACTCGGCGCTGGCATTGAAACGCACCACCGCCGGCAGGAACATGGCGTTGAGCGTGCCATGGTGCAGCCGCGGGTCGACGCCGCCCAGGCTGTGGCTGAGGGAATGGACGCAGCCCAGGCCTTTCTGAAAAGCCATTGCCCCTTGCATGGAGGCGCTCATGAGGTTCAGGCGCGCCTCGCGGTCGCTGCCGTCGCGCGTGGCACGCTCGATATGCGACCAGCCCCGCTCCAGGCCGTCCAGCCCGATGCCGTCGGCCGGTGGATTGAAAGCCGGAGACATGAAGGTTTCCATGCAGTGCGCAATCGCGTCCATGCCGGTGGCGGCGGTCAGCATGGCCGGCAGGCCCAGCGTGAGTTCGGGGTCGCAAATGGCTGTCTTGGGCACCAGGTGCCAGGAGTGAAAACCGAGCTTGCGGTGATCGTCGACGATGATGATCGCGCCGCGTGCCACCTCGCTACCGGTGCCGCTGGTGGTGGGCACGGCGATCAGCGGAGCGACGCGATCCGAAATCTTCGGGGAACCGCCTTCGATGGTGGCGTAAGTGGTCAAGGGGCCCTCGTGCGTGGCCGCAATCGCCACGCCCTTGGCGCAGTCAATGGCCGAGCCGCCGCCCACGGCGATCAGGCCATCGCAGCCGCCGGCCTTGTAGAGCGCGGCTGCCGCGCGCACCGCCGCTTCGGTGGGGTTGGAGGGCGTCTGGTCGAATACCGTGACAGTGATGCCGGGCAGGGCATCAAGCGCTTTTTGCAAAATGCCGGCCGCCTTGACACCCGGGTCAGTCACGATCAAGGGCCGGGTGATGCCCACGCGCTCGCACTCCTGCTTGAGCAGTTTGACCGCGCCAAATTCAAACTGGATCTGGGTAACGTAGTAAATGAAGGCCATGTTTTACTGTCTTTCTGCGTTGTACGATGCGGGAGTGATTTTGCAAACTGGTTTAACGTTACTTGATTAACGCTACTTTACTGGCTGGAGGCACACATGAGTTGCAAGCAAACCCTGATCGCGGCCACCCTGATGATCGTCGGCCTTACTGCCGGAGCCGAGTGCCTGAGCGATGCCCAGGTAGGCGACATGGCGGAAAAAATCGCCGCGAAAACCCCGGCCGCCACCCCGGAGGGCCTGAATGAGGCCGACGGTGCATGCAGCCGCGCCAAGCTCAATGCGCTGCTTGAAAAACGCTACGGAAAGGTCATTGGGTACAAGGCCGGTCTAACGAATCCGGCGGTCCAAAAACGCTTCAACCATGACCAGCCCGTCTGGGGCAAGCTGTATCAGGGCATGCTGTTGCCCAGTGGCTCCCAGGTGGAGGCTGCGTTTGGCGCCCGCCCCCTGTTTGAGGCGGACATGCTGGTGCGGGTCAAAAGTGCAGCCATTAACCAGGCCAGAACGCCTATGGATGTGCTGCAGGCCATCGACCAGGTCATCCCTTTTATCGAATTGCCCGATCTGGTGGTCCAGGCGCCGCCCAAACTGAATGGGCCGGCGATCAGCGCCATCAATGTCGGGGCCCGGCTGGGCGTGGCAGGTACACCGCTTGCCGTGCCGGTGACGCGCGCCGAGCGTTATGCAATGCTGGATGCCTTACGTGACATGACGGTGGTGCTGACTGACGATAACGGCGCCGAGCTTGGCAAAGGCGTCGGGGCAGACGTTCTGGAGCATCCGCTCAACGCCGTGGTCTGGCTGGCGGGCGCCTTGGCCAAAGAGGGCCTGGCGATGAAGCCCGGCGAGCTGATCAGCCTGGGCTCGTTTTCGCCGCTGCTGCCGCCTAAACCGGGCCTGAAAGCCACGGTAACTTACCGGGGCTTGCCGGGTGCGCAACCTGTCTGGGTGTCTTTCAAATAATGCGGCATTCGGCTGACCCCCACACCCTGCTGACCCCCGCCATGCGGGACGTGCTGCGCCGCATGGCCCGGGCCGGCCATCCGCCATTTCACACACTCACGCCCCAGCAGGCGCGGGCGGCCTATGCCGCGGGCGCCGGTGTGCTGGAGATCCCCGCACCCCGGCTGATGCGGGTGGAGGATTTCGCCTTGCCTGCCCGCGATGGCCACGCGATTGCAGCGCGCCTGTATGCGCCTTCCAGCGATCTGCTGCCGGTGCTGGTGTACTTTCACGGCGGTGGGTTCACCATCGGCGGGATTGCCACGCACGACGTGCTGTGTCGCCAGCTCAGCCATCTTGCGGGCTGCGCGGTAATTTCGGTTGATTACCGTCTGGCGCCGGAGCACAGGTTTCCGGTTGCCAGCGACGATGCCTGGGATGCATTCCACTGGATTGCCACCCATGGCGCCCGCAAAGGCATTGACCACTCGCGCATTGCCGTGGGTGGTGACAGCGCCGGCGGTACCCTGGCCACCATGTGCGCCGTACTCGCGCGGGATGCGGGTCTGCCTCTGGCCCTGCAACTGCTGTTTTACCCGGGCTGCGCCGCCCATCAGGACACCCCCTCGCACCACAAGTTTGCGCAAGGCTTTGTGCTGGAAGAACCCCATATCACCTGGTTTTTCAACCAATACGTGCGAAGCCCCGCCGACCGCGACGACTGGCGCTTTGCGCCATTGAACACCCCCGACGTGGATGGCGTGGCGCCCGCCTGGGTCGGGCTCGCCGAATGCGACCCCCTGGTCGATGAAGGCGTGATGTACGCCGACAGGCTGCGCATGGCCGGCGTGCCGGTGGACCTGGAGATCTACCGCGGCGTCACGCATGAGTTCATCAAGATGGGGCGAGTCATTCCCGAGGCCCGGCAGGCGCATGCCGATGCGGTGCAGGCCATCCGGCGTGCTTTTGGGCAGGTTTCTTAACCGGAATTTTTGGACATGAAACGAGTATGAAACGTCAAGACTTTCGTTTCTTTCACCGCCTGCGTGTGCGCTGGGTGGAAGTGGACATGCAGAAAATCGTGTTCAACGCGCATTACCTGATGTATTTCGATACGGCGATTTCTGACTACTGGCGAGCGCTGGCCCTGCCTTACGAAGAGGCCATGCAGCAGCTCGGCGGCGATCTCTATGTCAAAAAATCCAGCGTCGAATACCACGGGTCGGCGCGCTTTGACGACACGCTGGAAGTGGCACTCAAATGCGCGCGCGTTGGCAATTCGTCCATGACTTTTTCCGGCGCGATTTTCCGGGGAGACGAAGTGCTCGTCACCAGCGAGCTGATTTATGTGTTTGCAGACCCCGCATCGCAAACATCCAAACCGGTACCGGATGCACTTCGCTCCCTGCTGAGCCGCTTTGAGGCTGGCGAGGCCATGATTGACGTCCGCGTAGGCGACTGGGCCGCTCTGGGCACGGACGCCGCCAAACTGCGGACCGCCGTGTTTGTGCAGGAGCAGGGCATTGCGCCAGAGATGGAATGGGACGAGGCCGACGGCACGGCCGTGCATGCAGTGGCCTACAACGGAATGGGGCAGGGCGTCGCCACGGGGCGGCTGATCAGGCATGCGAACGGCGTGGGCAAGATAGGCCGCATGGCGGTTCACCGGGTGCTGCGGGGTTCGCATATTGGGCAAGAGATTCTTCGCGCGCTGATGGACGCCGCCAAAAGCCGGGGTGATACCGAAATCGTGCTGCACGCCCAGCGCAGTGCCGAAGGTTTTTACCGGCGCCTGGGCTTTGCGCCGCGTGGGGAGCCCTTCGAAGAGGTGGGCATTGCACACCTTGAAATGGTCAGGATGCTTTGATTCGGGTCTGGTAAATCATCCACAAATCGCCAGCAAATCAGCAGCGTTTTGTCTGGATGGTTTTCCGCCTTCGACCACAACTACCAACTCCGCCCAGCTCCGATCAGCTCCGCCCATGACAAGGACCAAACGGAAGATAACCGGCGCATCCCCAGGCCATGGAATTGCGAGACCAGGGTTGGCCCGACCAGCAGATTGATGGACTGCTCAAGCTGGGCGATTTCTACGCTGCGCAGAAAAAGGAAGAGACCAGGGCGCTGGCGTCTTACCGGGCCGCCCTTGAGGCCGCACCGGGCAATGTGAGGGAAGCGGTCCGGCAAAGAATCCCCGCGGCCTATCTTCCCCGTCTCTAGTCTCTCTTTCTTTTAGTCTCTAAACACCCGCCTGCAACCAGGTCATCCGGTAGCTGCTGGCCAGCGAATGGCCGGCGGGGCGCCTGGATGCAATGGTCGTGGCTTGCGCGTCTGCCCGGGCATGCGTTCGTTCCTCCACCTGCAGGTCCCAGCGCTTTTCGCCCTTGCCTTTGCCATGGTCAGCGGCGCTGGCGAGCAACACGGTGCTGGAGCGTGTGCCATAAGCGTTTTCGGGAAAATCCACAAAGGCGCTGGACAAGGCCTCCTCAATGGGCAATGGCACGCCGGTTGCAGGAAGGCTGGCAAGAGGGGCGCGCTGGCGATTGCCCAGGGCCGCCCACAGTGGCGCCAGCAGTGCTTCCGGCTGATGCGCATCGGAGCTGGCCGCCAGGGCTGTGGCCAGGGTCTGCTTCAGCTCTACAGTTTTTGGCCATGGCGTGTCCAGTGCCGCATTCGAGAGACCATAAACGCCCGCTTGCAGCGGCTGGGCATGCCAGCGCGAATTGGCCATGGTCCGGAATGCAGCAGCCTTGTTGGTCACCCAGGTCCACGCATCCCGCTGAAAATCACCCAGCACAAGATTGAATCCGCCGTAGGCTGCACCGTCTTTTTCCAGCTCATTGATAAAGTCGCCGGCCTCGCAGTCCGTTTCCAGCCAGCGCATCACCAGCTCACCCCTGGAGCGCGGTGCGGCTTGCGGACGACCTTCGCGTACATTGGTCAGAAACGCCATCCGCCCGTCGGATGTCATGCCCAGCCAGGTTCCACCGGCATGCAGGTCGCGGCCCGAAATGATTTCCTGTCCGGAAGCATTTGTCCAGCGGGCCAGCGGCAGGCTCGGACGGTCCAGATACTCATCGCGGTTGGCAGCGATCACCAGCGGCCAGCGGGCAGAGGCGTTGATGGCAAATGCGATCAGGCACACGGTAAAAAACCTTTAAATTTCCCGGCAAATCGCGAGGATCAATTCAGATATCTTCGAGCAGCGGGTAGGGCAGTGGCAGCAGTGCCAGCGGCGCACCCGCGGCACTTCCCAGCGTGAGGCGCCCCTCACCCGCATCGGCGGCGGCTGACGTCTGCATTGACACAATGGCATCAAAACCGCCCGAGGGGTTGGCTGCGGAGGCGGCCACCAGACCGCAGGGTTGTTCGGCGTCCGAGGCGTGAAACACCTCTTGTCCGACTGCCGGTACGCCCGCGGTATGTGCCAGGTAGGCCCGCCTTTTCAGCGTGCCGCGAAACTGGCTGCGTGCCACGATCTCCTGCCCGGGGTAGCAGCCTTTCTTGAAGTTCACGCCGCCCACGGATTCGTAGTTGAGCATTTGCGGTACAAAGGCCTCAAAAATCGGCTGGGTGATCATGGCAATACCGGACTGCACCTCCAGCCAGTTCCAGCGTGCAATGTCCAGGGGTGAGCCCTCGGGGCGGGGCGAACCGGCAGGCGCGCACCTGAGGGCGCGCGGCTGGCCGGCACCGGGGTGTAAAAACACCAGGCTGGCATCGCCAATATCGGACTTTGTCCAGACAGGGCGGTTGCCGCCAATGATCAATTCAATGGCATTTCCCGCCACGCCATACAAGGCGAACTCGGCGGTGGCATCGCTGAGCCTGGCCTTGGCGCGCAGGACGAACATTGACAGGCGCTTGAGCGTGGCCGGCAAAATGTCGCGGCTACACACCAGCAGGACCTCCTCGGGGCTGCGTTTGAAAATCACAAAGCTGGCCTGCATGCGGCCTTTCGCATTGCAAAAGGCGCCCAGTCGGGCCTCTGAGAGGCTCAGCAGGGCCACGTCCTGAGTCACCTGGCCCTGCAGGAACTTCACGGTATCTTCGCCAGCCACACGAATCACTCCCAGGTGCGCCAGGTCGGCCACTCCTGAGACAGACGCGGAAATTTCGGTGGCAGTTGAGGGCAGGGTCATGGGGGCTGTTGGAGTGGTTGTGGGGATGGCCTGAATTATCATAGCCCTGTGTTCTTGGGTCCCAGTGTGGAAAAGGTAGCCGGGTTGTGCGTCGTGTCTTTACAAGTTTGCTGATGTTGGTATTTGCCGGCGCCCTGCTGTTGTTTGGTGCGGCTTTGTGGTGGCTGCATGAACCGATTCCGTTGCGGCTTGTCCCCGGCACCCAGGTGCTGGACCTCGAAATCGAGCCGGGCACGCCCGCCAGTGGTGTTGCGCAGGTGGTAGCGGACAGCGGCGCCCAGGTGCCTGTGGTGCTGCTGCATGCGTGGTTCCGTTTCTCGGGGCAGGCCCGGCAGATCAAGGCCGGCAGCTATGAGCTGGTGCCGGGTACCACACCTCGCCGATTGCTGAGCATGCTGGTGCGCGGCGAGGAAACGCTCAAAAGCGTCACGCTGGTCGAAGGCTGGACTTTCGCCCAGGTTCGTACAGCGCTGCAAAAAGCAGAGAATCTGGCGCCCGATACGCTCGGGGTTGGCCCGGAAGCCATCATGGAACAGCTGGGCCGGCCGGGCCTGCACCCGGAAGGCCGGTTTTTTCCGGACACCTATACCTATGCCAAGGGGGCCAGCGACTTGTCCGTGCTCAAGCGCGCCGCCCGCGCGATGGATAAACGGCTGGAGGCCGCCTGGGCCCAACGCAACCCGGACACGCCACTCAAAACACCGGCGGAGGCCTTGATCCTGGCAAGCATTGTGGAGAAAGAAACCGGCAAACCTTCCGATCGTCCCCAGATTGGCGGCGTCTTCACCAACCGCCTGCGCCTGGGCATGATGCTGCAGACCGATCCCACCGTAATTTATGGCCTGGGCCCGCAATTTGACGGCAACCTGCGCAAGCGCGACCTGCTGACGGATGGCCCTTACAACACCTATACCCGGGCTGGCTTGCCTCCCACGCCAATCGCCATGCCTGGCAAAGCCGCCTTGCTGGCCGCAGTGCACCCGGCGGCGACCCAGGCGATTTATTTTGTTGCCCGGGGCGACGGCAGCAGCCAATTCAGCGCCAGCCTGGACGAGCACAACCGTGCCGTCAATAAATATATCCGGGGTCAATAAACATGCACGGCCTGTTCATCAGCTTTGAAGGCATCGACGGTGCGGGCAAGTCCACGCATATTGCAGGACTGGCTGACGCTTTCAGGGCGCAGGGCCGGGCCGTGACCCTGACGCGTGAGCCGGGGGGGACCCCGCTGGCCGAAAAGCTGCGCGCCCTGGTACTGAACGACGCCATGGATTCGCTGACCGAGGCACTGCTGATTTTTGCGGCCCGGCGCGACCACCTCGTGCGCGTGATCGCGCCGGCACTGGTGCGCGGCGACGTTGTGCTGTGCGACCGCTTCACCGATGCCACCTTTGCCTACCAGGGGGCTGGACGTGGTTTTGACCTGGCTGTGCTGGCTACGCTGGAGCAGTGGGTGCAGTCCGACGAAGGGCTGCTGGGCGATCCGGCCGGCAACTTTCCCATGAAGCCTGAAGTCGAGACAGTCATCGAACCTCATCTCACGGTCTGGTTTGACCTGCCGCCCGAAGAAGCCGCCCTGCGGCTGCAGAGCGCACGCGTGCCCGACAAGTTTGAAGCCCAACCGCTGGAGTTTTTCCGTCGCGTGGCGAAAGGCTATTCCGACCGCCAGCAAGGCCATCCGGAGCGCTTTGCCCGGATAAATGCCTCGCAACCGCGCGAGGTGGTCTGGCAGGCGGTGCGGCAGGTCTTTGTTGCCAAGGGATGGCTGGCATGAGCGACGCCAGTGACGCCATCCGCGAGACAAATACTGTCAATACCGTAGGTACCGTGGTCAAAAAAGCACCTCTGGCGCCCTGGCTGCAGACCCAGCTGGAGAGCCTGCTGGCCCAGCGCGGCCACGCCTGGCTGCTCAGCGGCCCCTCAGGGCTGGGCCAGTTTGAACTGGCACAGGCACTGGCTCGCGCTTGGTTGTGCGAGCAACCCACCCCACGGGGCGCTTGCGGTCATTGCGGTAGCTGCCACGCGGTGGACGTGCATACCCACGCCGACCTCTGCCTGCTGGTGCCTGAAACCCTGTCGCTGGCCCTGGGCTGGCCACTGGACGAAAAAACACAGGACGAGCTGGACAGCAAGAAACGCAAGCCCAGCAGGGAAATCAAGGTGGATGCGGCGCGGGAGGCTGTGTCTTTCACCCAGTTCACGCGTTCGCGCGGCACGACCAAAGTCGTGCTGGTATTTCCGGCCGAGCGCATGAACCACATCACGGCCAACACCCTGCTCAAAACGCTGGAAGAACCACCCGGGCCCGTCAAATTCATTCTTGCAACCGATGCGGCCCACCAGCTGCTGCCCACCATCCGCAGCCGCTGCCTCGGCCACAGCATGCATTGGCCCGATTTTGCGCAGGCCTCTGCCTGGCTCCAGCAAGAGGCGGCCAGCCCAAGCGAGGGCGAGGGCAGTACCAGGAAAGGGGCCCGGCCGGCCGCGTCTCCAGACGCCGCCGATCTGCAAACATTGCTGGTGGCGGCCGGGGGGCGTCCCGCCGATGCCCTGGCCTGGGCGCAGAATGGCGCCCCAGGCGAGGCGGCCCGGCATTGGCAAAGCCTGCCCAGGGCAATGGCTCGCGGTGATGTCAGCGCGCTGGCGAACTGGTCGCCGGCTCAGGTCGTGGATGCCTTGCAGAAGCTCTGCCATGACGTTTTGGCTGTCCGGATGGGTGCAGCTCCGCGATTTTTCAGTACTGAAGACCTGCCGGAGCCGGTTGCCGGCAAACCGGGCAGTACCCCCGCACTCGGGCCGGGTCTTTATGCGCTGGCCGGCTGGTCCAGGGAACTGGCCGTCACAGCACGGACCGTGGAGCATCCCTACAACCCGGGATTGATGCTGGAGTCGCTGGCCAGCCGGGCCCAACTGGCGCTCAACTCAAAATAGTCCAGGCCGGGCGGCAAAGGTGGCAACGGCAACTGGCCTCCTGCTCGCCCCACCAGGCGGGGGCCTTGAACAACAGGTCACTGGTTTTATTTGTGCCTGCAAGCGGGCAACACTACACTAACGCCATGAGTACAACACCCTCCGCCAGTTCCCCTGCAGCAGCCACGGCCCGCCCCAGCGTCGTTCAGTTGGCCATCAAGGAAAAGGCGGCGCTTTATGCCGCGTACATTCCGCTGTTCAAGGAAGGTGGCGTGTTCATTCCCACGGCGCGCGAGTACAAGCTGGGTGATGATGTCTATGTGCTGCTGACGCTTCCGGAAGATATCCAGCGCTATCCGGTGGCCGGCAAGGTGGCCTGGGTCACGCCGGCGCGCGCGGCGGGCAACCGCACCCAGGGCGTGGGTGTGCGGTTTCCCTCTGACGAGAAATCGCGCCTGCTCAAGATCAAGATTGAAGAAATCCTGGGCGCCCATCTCGCCTCGGACAGGCCGACACAGACCATTTAAACGCCTGCCAGCCGGGGTTCTCAACCTCTAAAAACAAGCAGGGGTCTTGCGGCCCGCCATATTTTTAATAGTTTTAATAGCTACCTGCGCCCGTTTTGCTGGCGCTGCAGGTTGTTCTCTTCATCAAACGGTTTTTCTGAATGTTCACAGATTCTCATTGTCACCTGAGCTTTCCGGAGCTTCAGGCGCAGTTGCCGCAGATTCGCCAGGCCATGCAGGACGCCCGGGTCGACCGGGCGCTGTGCATTTGCACGACGCTGGAAGAGTTCGATACCGTCCATGGGCTGGCCACCCGCTATGACAATTTCTGGGCCACCGTGGGCGTGCACCCTGACAACGAGGATGTGCGTGAACCCAGCCTTGATGACCTGCTCGAGCGCGCGGCCCTGCCCAAGGTGGTGGGCATCGGCGAAACCGGCCTCGACTATTACCGGCTGGGGGAGCGCACCGTGGCCGACATGGAATGGCAGCGCGAGCGCTTCCGGGTACACATCCGCGCGGCGCGGCAGACCGGCAAACCGCTGGTCATTCATACCCGCAGCGCCTCGGACGACACAATAGCCATCCTGAAAGAAGAGGGCGGCCAGGCCGGGCAGGCAGGGTGCGCCACGGGCGTTTTTCATTGCTTCACGGAAACCCGGGCGGTGGCGCGTGCAGCGCTCGATCTTGGGTTCTATATCTCGTTCTCCGGGATCCTGACCTTCAAGAATGCCGGCGATTTGCGCGAAGTTGCCCAGTTTGTTCCGCTGGACCGCCTGCTGATCGAGACCGACAGCCCCTACCTCGCACCGGTTCCTTACCGCGGCAAAACAAACAATCCGTCTTATGTCCCGTTTGTGGCGCAGCAGATTGCCGAGCTGAAGCAGCAGCCGGTGCAGGCCATTGCCGAAGCCACCAGCCATAACTTCGAGCAGCTCTTTACCGGCGTGACTGCATGAGAAAATACTTCACAAACTACATTAAAAAAGCAATATACCTTTTTGTTTTTATTGGATTTAATGTTGCTTTCGCCGGGTCGTACGATGATTTTTTCATTGCCATCAAACAGGATGACTCTGGCAAGATCAAGGAGCTCCTGGCGCGCGGTTTTGACGCCAATACCATTGACCCTAAAGGACTGCATGGCCTATACCTCGCGCTTCGCGAGCCTTCGCCCAAAGCCGCACTGGTATTGATTGACTGGCCCAAGACCAATGTCAATGTCCTGAACGCCAAGGACGAAAGTCCGCTCATGATGGCAGCGCTCAAAGGCCAACAGGATCTGGCTGCCAAGATGATCAAAAAGGGCGCTGACATCAACAAGACCGGCTGGACGCCCTTGCATTACGCCGCCAGCAGCGGGCACCTGGCCATCATCAGCCTGCTGCTTGAGAACAGCGCCTACATTGACGCCGAATCACCCAACGGCAGCACCCCCCTGATGATGGCTGCGATGTACGGGACGCCCGCAGCCGTCAAGCTTTTGCTGCAGGAAGGTGCCGACCCGCAACTCAAAAATCAGCAAGGCCTGACCGCGCTGCAGTTCGCCCAACGCGGCAACCGGGCGGATTCAGCCGATGCCATCGCAGCGGCCATACGTGGCAAGCGGCCTGCCGGCCAATGGTGAAGCGCTTGGTTTGCTCCATGCTCATGCGATCCGCCGGGCGCTGGTACCGGGGGACGGCTAGTCAGTCCTCTTGCAGCTCCTGGGCAACAATGTGCTGCAAACGCTTGCTGGGGATTTATGCGCCTCATGGTGGTGCGCCCGTGGTGCGTTCGCGGCATGAACGACAACCAGCAGTGAGGTCAATCGACCCGGATATTCTTGGACTTGACGATGCGGCTGTAGATGTCCGCATCACGGCGCACGAGTGAAGCCATCTCTGCCCGTGTCACGCCCAGGGGCTCACTGTTCAGCTCCCGGATGCGCTTTTGCATGTTCGGATCCTTGCTGCCCTCGACGAACACCGCATTGACGCGGTCGACGATGGCGGTCGGGGTCGCCGCAGACGCCCAGATGCCATGCCAGGACATCATCGTGAGGCCGGGCACCAGCTCGGACAGCGTGGGCACGTCCGGCAAGGTGGCGAAACGGCTGGGACCCGAGTAGGCCAGCGCCTGCACCTTGCCGCCGCTGATCAGCGGGAAGGCGGTGGCGATGGGCTCCATCACCGTGTCGATCTGGCCGCCCATCACATCGGGCACCGGGCTGCTCCGGTAGGGCACATGGACCATCTCGATGCCGGTTTCTTCCTTCAGCCACTCAACGATGAGGTGCGACGGGCTGCCGGCGCCATAGGACGCGTGCGAAATGGTGTTGGGCTTGGCCTTGGCAGTGGCCACCAGATCCTTGGCCGACTTGACACCTATGCCCGGCTTGGCGATCAGCACCAGGCCCTGGCGCATGGTGGTGGCCACCGGCACCAGGTCCTTCTGGGGATCAAACGGCAGCTTGCTGTAGATGAATGGGTTGATGGTGAAGGCGGTGGACAGGTTGTACAGGAATGTGTAGCCGTCGGGCGCAGCCTTCGCAACCGTGTCGGAGGCGAGGTTGCCCGCAGCGCCCGGCTTGTTGTCGATCACCACCGGCACGCCCAGCCTCTTGGACGCGTAGTCGCCATACAGGCGGGCGAAGATGTCCGGCGGTGTGCCGGCGGCAAACCCGACCACGATCTTGATGGGCTTGGTCGGCCAATCCGGATTCTGGGCCCCCGCAAGACCACACAAGAGTCCCATGAAAAGACCCAGAAAGAACTTGATTCCCGTGTGTATGTGATGCATGTTATGCATGTGATGTCTCCTCTCGTGGACCGAAGCCCGCTTATCAATAACAGGTTTGGTTGAACTACAGCTGAACTCGCATCGTGTTGAATGAACCGATGGCATACCCCTTTCGAGACTTGAGATCGCGGACTGCATTGCAGCGTTACGCGATCACGCAGGCGTGTGAAAAACCGAGCCTGCTTCCTCGCGGACGGCCGGGTGGTCCGGCGGGGTAGCCCAGGTTGATCAGGAAGTCGACCTGCCAGCGCCCATCGCTGAAAAAGCTGCGGTTGACCCCCTCGGCGTCAAAGCCGCTCATGGGGCCGCAGGCCAGCCCCATCGCACGGGCCGCGACGATGAGATAGGCGCCGGTCAAGGTGGCATTGCGCACGGACGTCGCCTGCGCTAGCGAGGGCTGGCGCTCGAAGTTCTCCCGGGCTTCGGGTGCGTGCCAGAGCGCGGGCATCCACTCGTAGAAGCGGGTGTTGCGCGCCACGATCACGGTCACCGGCGCCGAACGCACCTTCGCCTGATTGCCGGCTGCCACATGGGGCAGCAGGTGTTTGCGCCCGGCCTCGCTGGTCACGAACACAAACCGCGCGGGCTGGCAGTTCATGGACGTCGGCCCCAGACTGGCCAATTCGTACAGCCGCTGCAGCAGCGCGACGGGCAGGGGCCTCGGATCGAACTGGCCGTGGGTACGAGCCTCGGTGAAAAGGCGGGCAATGGCCGCCTCGTCCAGGGCCTCATGCTCAGTACTCATGGTGGCGCTCATGGTCATCCTGCGGCAACGGGTCAGTCGACCTGGGCGCCCGACCGCTTCACGGCCTCGCCCCACTTGGTGATTTCGCTCGCGCCGAAGCTGGCCATCTCGGCCGCGCCCATCTCGGACAGCTCTACGCCTTGGGCCGCGAGCTTGTCGTGCACCTCGGGCTGGGCAAGCACCTGGCGCGTGGCCTCGCGCAGGCGCTCACGCTGCGCGGCTGGCATGTCGGCCGGGGCGTACAACATGAACCAGGCCACCAGGTCGAAGCCGGCCACGCCCTGCTCGATCAGTGTGGGAACCTCGGGCGCGGCGGTGCTGCGCCGGGCGCTGGAAACGCCCAGCGCGCGCAGCCTGCCCGCGCGGATGTGGGGCAGCACCGCGGCCGGGTGGTAGAACATGAACTGCACGTTGCCAGCCATCAACTCGGTCAGCGCCTGCGCGCCGTCGCGGTAGGGCACGTGCACGAAGTTCTTGCCCAGGCGGTTGCTGAGCAGCTCGCCGGCGAGGTGGCCCGAGGTGCCGTTGCCGGCGGAGGCGAAGTTCACGTCCTTGCCTGCGGCCCGCCCGAGGTCGGTCACCGATTTCCAGGGCGAGGCCGCGGGCACCACCAGCAAGGTGGGCGTGGCGCCGACGAATCCCAGCGGCATGAAGTCGCGCAGCGGCTGGTAGGCCAGGCGCTTGTAGAGCGAGGGGTTGATGGCGTGCGTACCCACCGTGCCCAGCAGCAGCGTGTGGCCGTCCGCGCCGGACTTGGCCGCCAGCTCACTGCCGATGGCGCCACCGGCGCCGGGCTTGTTCTCCACGATCACCGTCTGCGCGAGCTGCTTGCCCAGCGCGTCGGCCAGCAAGCGGCCCACCACGTCGGTGGAGGTGCCGGCGGCAAAGGGCACGATCAACCGCAGCGGGCGCGCGGCGTTGATCTGCGCCAGGGCACTGCCGGCAGCCAGCAGCGCGGCGGTAACCAGAGCGCGCCGCTTCATGCCGCTGCTCCGAAGCCGTCGGGCACGTCGCCGTCGTACTGCAGTTCGCGCGTGGCCTGGTAGGACAGCGCGAAGCCGCTGGGCGACTCGGCCTCCTCGGCCAGATGGGCAATCAGCCCCGCCGTGCGCGCCAGGATTGGAACGCCCCTGAGCGAGGTCACGGGAAAGCCCACGCCCAGCAGCACCGCCGGAATGGCGGCCGAGACGTTCATGCGCAGCTCCTTGCCCACGATGGCGGGAATGGCGCGCTCCAGCGCCTGGGCGATGCGTACGTAGCGCAGGTCGGCGCCGGCCTGGGTGGCCACGGCGATCAGGCGATCCACGCGCGGGTCGCTGGCCTTGTGCAGCGGGTGGCCGTAGCCCGGGATGGCGCGGCGCTCGGCCTTGAGCGTGCGGATGGTCTCGGCGGCCACCGCATCCAGCGGCTCGCCCGCGTCCACGCGGGCGGCCACGTCGGCAAACAGCCGGCCCGCCGTTTCGGATGCGCCTAGGATGACCGAGCCGCAGCCCAGGATGCCGGCGGCCACTGCACCCTGCAGCGAATCGGGCGCTGCGGCATAGGTCATGCGGCTGGCCTGCACGCTGGGCACCAGGCCGTGTTCGGCGATGGCCACCAGCGTGGCGTTGAGCACGGCGGTGCAGGCCGCGTCGGGCCGGCGGCCGGTGAGCAGCAGGAAGAAATAGTCGGTGAAGGACAGGTGCCCGATCAGATCCTGGCACAGGTCCTGCCCGCGCACGACGATGGTGTGTTCGTCCGACGTGCAGATGGCGGTGCGCGGGACGGTGGATTTGCCGATTTTCATGAGGATGTCCTGATCAGTTGGCTTGGGGTTCGAGGCGGAAGTCGTAGTGGGCCGACCAGTAGGGCTGCGCCATCTCGCGGCCATCGGGTGCGCGGCCGGCGGGGTGGGCGTCGTAGTCGACGATCAGGCTGGGCCGCACGCCGAACACCGCATCGGAATCAATGTAGGGGCTGTTGGCCACGAACAGGTGGGTGGTGAGCGGCGCGTGGCCCGGCGCCGACACTTTCATGTGGATGTGGCCGGGGCGGTTGGGATGGCGGCCCATGCCGCCTAGCATGCGGCCCACCGGCCCGTCCACGGGCACCGGGTAGTAGCTGGGCTTGATGGACCAGAACCAGTAGCGGCCTTCGGCGTCGGTTTGGATCCGCGCGCGCGCCGCCATCCCGCCGCCCTCGACCTGCATGTCGTACACGCCGTCGCCGTCGCCGGACCAGATGTCCAGCAGCGCGCCCGTGAGCGGCTGGCCGTAGGTATCGGTGACGCGGCCGCTGTAGAACGCGGGTTCCCCGTTGACGCCCTGCGCAATGTCGGCGCCCAGCGGCACCTGCGGCGCACCCTCCCAGTAGTAGGGGCCCTGCACGGTAGCTTCGGTGGCCTCCGTCATGCGCAGGCTGCCCTTGGCGTGCGCGGCCGCACGCAGCTGGTCCAGCATCACCACCATCATGGACGCGCCCAGCGTGTCGGACAGCAGGATGAATTCCTGCCGCTTGTCGGCGCAGGCCTGGCCCACGGCGGTCAGGAACTGGATGCCGGTCATCCACTCGTCGGGCTTGAGATCCACCTCGCGGACGAAGGCGTGCAGGTGGGTGATCAGCGAGCGCATGATCAGCGCGAAGCGGGGGTCGTCGGCACCGCTCAGGCGCTCCAGCGCGGCCTGGGTCAGTTCGTCTTCGGTCGATGGGTTCATGGGTGTCTCCGCGTCGTTGTGGTTGGGGGGAAAGTTCAGGTCGCCTGCTTCAGCCGCCGCCGTATGGGCTCGACGATGTCGCCGTTGTCCGCGCCCAGCATGGGCGGTGCGGTCACCTCCAGGGCGCGCGCGCCGTCGTAGCTCACGGGCGAGCGGATGGTGCGCCACTCACCGCCCATGGGGTGCGTCGTGCCCACCGCCAGCTGCAGGTGGCGCACCTGCTCGTCCTCCAGCGCCTCGCGGGTGTCGTACATGGGCGCGTGAGGTACGTCCTGGGCCTGCAGGCGCTGGCACCAGGTGGCGCGGTCATGGCGGCGGAAAATGTCGCCCAGCAGCGCGATCAGATTCTCCTGGTGGGCGATGCGGCTGTCGCGGGTGGCGAAGCGCGGGTCCTCGAACAGGGCGGGGCGCTCGATGGCGTTGGCCAGGCCCTGCCAGAACTTCTCGGGCGAGGACATATGCAGCGCAATCCACAGGCCGTCGGCGCATTCAAGTACATAAGACTGCGAGACGCTGGGCCGGCTGTAGGGCCCCATGATCTCGTTCTCGGAAAAGTAGTGGGTGAAGGCGTCCAGGTTGAAGTGGCACATGGCCTCCAGCATGGACACCTCCACGCTGCGCCCCTGGCCGGTGCGGCCGCGCTCGACCAGCGCGCCCAGCACGCCGTAGGCGGCGTAGAAGCCGGTCAGCGCGTCAGCCAGCGCCGGGCCCACCACGCGCGGGTTGGCCGGGTTGACCAGCAGCTTGAGGAAGCCGCTGGCGGCCTGGGCCACGGTGTCGTAGGCCGGCCGGCCAGCGGCCGGGCCGGTCTGGCCGAAGCCGCTGATGGCGCAGTAGATCAGGCGCGGGTTGAGGGCGCGCAAGCGTGCCTCGCCGGCACCCAGGCGTTCGGCCGCGCCGGGCCGGAAGTTCTGGATGTAGACATCGGCGTCCTTGACCAGCTCGTCGAACACCGCCGCGTCCTCGGGCAGCTTGGGATTGAGCGTGACGCTGCGCTTGTTGCGGTTGTAGGTCTGGAAGTGGGGGCTGTACAGACCATTGCGAAACGCGCGGAAGGGGTCGCCCGAACCCGGTTGCTCGATCTTGATGACCTCGGCACCGAGGTCGGCCAGGAACATGCCCGCCGCCGGCCCCGTGATGAAGGTTCCCTGCTCCAGCACCTTGATGCCGCTGAGGACTTTGAACACCGCTTGTACTCCTCTGTTTGTGGTGGTGGCGGACCTACTGCATAACCGCCACCGAATAGGAGCGAACTGTAGTGGGCCCGAACAAGATTTGGAAATGATCATTTTTCATCGTTATCATCGACCTCATCGATCATTCAAGGAGACACACGGTGGAACTGCGACACCTGCGCTACTTCATTGCCCTGGCCGGTTCGCTGAACTTCACCCGCGCCGCCGAGCGCGTGCACGTGACGCAATCCACCTTGTCGCACCAGATCCGTCAGCTGGAAGAAGAGGTGGGCGTGGCGCTGTTCGACCGCGTCGGCAAGCGCGTACTGCTGACCGAGGCCGGTGACGAGTTCCTGCACTACGCCACGCGCGCGATGGGCGAGATCGACCAGGGGCTGGGCGCGCTCAGGCAGAACTCGTCGGAGACAGCGGGCGAGTTGCGCATAGGCTCCACCCACACCTTCAACCTGGGCTTCATCCCCGATTGCATCGCCACCTTCCTGCAGCGCCACCCGCAGGTCAAGGTGGTGGTCGAGGAGTTATCGGCCGAGCAGATCGGTGTCCGGCTGCGGCAGGGCTCGCTGGACCTGGGGATTGCCTACCGGCCACCCGATCAGGACAAGCTGCAGTTCGAGCCGCTCTTCAACGAGGAGATGGTGCTGATCGTGGCGCGCAACCACCCTCTGGCGCGCCGCAAACGGGTGCGCATGGTGGAGCTGCACCACCTGCCCATGGTGCTGCTGCCATCGACCTTCGCCACCCGCAACATGCTTGACGAATGCTTTCAGGCCTGCGGTGCCGAGCCGCAGGTGATGGCCGAGATGAACACCCTGGCGCCCATGATGGGCGTGGTGGCCAGGACGGCTCTGGCGTGCATCGCGACCGCCAGTGCGGTGCCCGCCAATTCGGGTCTGCAGATCGTCCGACTGGAAAGCCCCACCCCGGTGCGCACACCGGGCATGCTGTGGTCGACCGAGGCTCGCCGGGCGCCGGAGACCCGGGCGTTTTCAGCCATTGTGCGCAAGCTGGCATTTCGAAGCAGCCTGCTGGATGCCACTAGGCGAACGGGCGGCTGATCGGTGGCATGGCCGGCCGATGCCCCAAAGGTTCTGGGGCAGTGGCCTGACCAGTTGGTTGTTAGCTGCTATCAAATCAGGAGAGTAAAGGGGCTGACGGCGGGACTGGCTAGGCACTCGGCAAAGCTGCGGCTTCGGGTCACCAGACCCGCAGGCCCATTTCCTCCAGCATTCCGCGCTGGCGCGCATCCAGGCCGAGGCTCATAGCTTCAGACTCATGACCAGGCATGCTCGCACTGGGGGTTAACCCGCCGGGTAGTAGTTCCTGCGCTTGCCGACAAGGCAGTAACCGCGGTGCTCGTAGATCCACAGCGCCCGCTGGTTACTTAAGAAATGTTCGAAGGATTACCTTTGGGGGTTTATTTTAATGTTCCACGATGTATATTATGTTAAATCATATGGCGCATCGGTATTATCCACGCTTGACCTGGCTGACTGCAGTAACGTTGACCATGGCCAGCGGAGTAACGAGCGTCACTACTACCCCAAAACCGCCTTTTGGGGCAGCTCATGGCCAAACAGGCTTCTTCTTGGCCGAATGATGGTCACCAATGCTGCGCGTTCGCCAGGTGGTCATCGTTGCACCCGGTTCTTCAACACCTGACATACTTTCCTCCCATTCGGCTGGCAGATGACTAAGCATGGTTTGTCCACCGGAAAAGCCTGATCCTGTGGCAATTCGGTCAGTTTTCCTGAGTAAATTTCCTTGAGTGACATCAGCAATTTCAGGATGTTGTCGTTCGAGTGTCCCTTGAAGTCCAGGTCCTGCAGGCTGCTGAGCAGCGCCCGTATCCGGTGCGGGTCATCCGTCAGGGTTTCTCGCACGCTTGCGGCATGACTGGTGCTCGAAAGCGGGTTTAGATCCGTGACAATATCGCCAATAGATGCCAGGCGCTGTTCGGCTGGCTGACTGGTGTCATTGACCAGTGCTTTGATCGACAGCAACCATCTTGAATGAAGACATTAATTCGTTACTGCAATAGCGTTGTTCCAGGGCGACCTGGTACGTGCGATGGCGTTCAGGATGACCAGCAGCTTGTGCATGCAGGCCACCAAGGCGACCTTCTTGGGCTTGCCGGCGGCCAGGAGCTTGGCATAAAAGGCTTTGAGTACTGGATTGAATCGGGTACCCACCAGGGCGGCCACATACAGCACGCGACGCACATCGCTTCGCCCGCCGAAGATG
>NZ_JBFUJT010000054.1:0-16567 GCF_056401235.1 Polaromonas sp. P4_F9
CACTCATCCCGGACGGCCAGCTACCACTAGAGGGACACTCATCCCGGACGGCCAGCTACCACTAGAGGGACAGGGGCAAGGAACGCGAGCGTTTGCCGGTCAAGGTGAACAACGCGCCAGCCAAGGCGGGCGCCAGGGGCGGCACACCAGGCTCGCCCACGCCGGCCGGTGGGCGCGTGCTGGGCACCATATAGGTCTGTACCAATGGCGCCTGCGCCAGCTGCAGCATCGGGTAGTCGTGAAAGTTCTTCTGCTGCACCACGCCTTCATGAATATCGACCCGCCCGTACAGCGCAGCAGTCAGCGCGAAGACAACGGCGCCTTCCATTTGCTGCGCCACGATACCCGGATTGATCACCGTGCCGCAATCTATCGCACACACCACGCGGTGCACGCGTGGCGTTCCGCCCACCAGCGACACCTCCACCACCTGCGCCACGATGGAGCCGAACGATTCATGCAAGGCGAGGCCTCGCGCACGGCCGGCGGGCAGCGCAGCACCCCAATCAGCCTTGCCGGCGGCCAGATCCAGCACCGCGAGATGCCGGGGCGCATGTCTTAACAAGGCACGGCGGAAAGCCAGGGGGTCCTGTTTGGCATCCCAAGCCAGCTCATCGATAAAGCTTTCCGAAAAAAATGCGTTGTGCGAATGCCCTACCGAGCGCCAAAAGCCTACGGGTACGCCCATGCGGGTGGCCACATGGGACATTTTTTGGCTGGCGAAGCCGTAAGGCAGGTCAAACAGGCCTTCCGCGGTAGTTTTATCGGGAGTATCTACCGGCCCGGACAACGCGGGCAGGCCACGGGCCATCCAGCGCGGCGTGATGGCGTCGCCCGCCGATTTGATGCGCAGGCTGGTCACCTGGCCTTCTGCATTGACAGCGGCACGCAGCATGGCGACATGCATGGGCCGATAGAAGTCATGGGTGGTGTCTTCCTCGCGGGACCAGATCAGCTGCACCGGCCGGCCGCCGCACTCCATGGCCACGCGCACGGCCTGGGCTACAAAGTCCACCTCCAGCCGACGCCCAAAGCCGCCGCCCAGCAAGGTGACGGTCAGTTTGACATCCTTCACCGCCACCCCCGCCACCCGCGCCGCCGCCGCCACAGCCATCTGCGGCACCTGTGTCGGCGCCCACAGCAGCACCTTGCCATCCACCACTTGCGCCGTGCAGTTCATGGGCTCCAGCGTCGCATGCGCCAGGTAAGGCGCACGGTACAGCGCTTCGATCTTGCGTACAGCGCCCGCTTCGGCAGTTTCCACGGCGCCTGTTTCATAAAAGGTGAAGCCATCCGTGCGCTCCAGGACGGTTTCCAGCTCTTTTTCGATCAGCCGGCTGTCCAGCGCGCCGGTGGGGCGCTGCTGCCAGTCGACCTGCACGGCCAGCGCGCCCTGCTGGGCATGCCACCAGGTTTTCCCCACCACGGCAAACCCGGCGGTGGAGCCGGCGTAGGCGGGCAGGCGCACCAAGCGTTCCACACCGGGAAGGCCCAGCGCGGCATGGGGGTTGATGGCGCCGGGCGAGCCGCCGAGCATGGGGCAGAGGCGGACTGCGGCAAACACCATGCCGGGCAGACGCACGTCCAGTCCAAAAATAGCGCTGCCATTGACTTTGGCGGGCACGTCCTGGCGGGGGGCACTCTGGCCTATCAGTTTCCAGCCCTTGCGGCTCTTGAGTGTTACTTCGCCCGGCGGGGTGGCGGCGGCAAACCTGGCCAGCTCACCGTAATGGGCCGAGGGGCCCGAAGGATGCGAAATGACCCCGTTGCTGATGCTGAGCTCATCCACCGGCAGCTTCCAGTCCAGCGAAGCCGCCCCCAGCAGGCTGGCCCGTGCGGTGGCCGCGGCCGTCCGCAGCACCTCCCAGGCATCGGCCACGCTCGACGACCCGCCGGTCGCATTGATGCCCAGCTCGCGGGCAATCTTGCCCACCATCCATTCGCTGACCCTGATTTTGACCGGCCGGACTTTGGGCGCCCCCTCCGCAGAGTAGGTGTCCAGCTCTGCCGGATGAAAGGGCAAGCTGGCCACCAGCATGGCCACATTGCCGTAAATGGTGTCGCTGCCGGCCTGCTCCAGGTTCACCCGCGCCAGGGGCACATCCAGCTCTTCAGCCACCAGCATGGCCAGCGCGGTATGCACGCCCTGCCCCATTTCGCTGCGCGGCATGGCCAGCACGACGGATCCGTCGTCCCGAATCTTGATCCAGCCATTGAGCGCCACCGCGGTTGATGCCGGCATGCCGGCCACAGGTTCCGCAGGCGAGCGCGGGACAGCGCTGCCCARCCGGGAACGGGGCGGCAACACACTCCAGCCGATGACCAGCGCCCCGGCAGCCCCCGCAGCACTCAGCAGCCAGGCGCGCCTTTTCATCGGTTGGCCTTTTTCACCGAACCATTGGGCGCCATATCCGCCGCCCGCTTGATGGCCACCCGGATGCGCTGGTAAGTACCGCAGCGGCAGATATTCGTCATGGCCGCGTCTATGTCGGCATCGGTGGGTTTGGGCTTCCTGTCGAGCAAGGCCGCCGCGGCCATCAGCATGCCCGACTGGCAATACCCGCACTGGGGCACCTGCTCCGCGATCCAGGCCAGCTGCAGGGCATGGGGTTTGTCCGGCGTGCCCAGGGCTTCAATGGTTTGCACGCGCTTGCCCAGCACGGCCGACACAGGCGTCACACAGGAGCGCACGGCCTGACCGTCCACCCGCACGGTGCAGGCCCCGCAGGCCGCCACGCCGCAGCCAAACTTGGTACCGGTCATGTTCAGCACATCCCGCAGCAGCCAGAGCAATGGCATGCCGGGGTCGGCATCGAGCTGCACAGCGCGGCCATTGAGGTCCAGCTTGATCGGTAACTCCACGCGGCGTCCTCCTGAAAGTCCATCAAGGACAGGACCACTATAACGCGACGATGCGGCGGCCAGCCCACCGCCCGCCGAAGCCCGGAAGCCCTGACAAATCGCCGTCCTTGGCCTCCGGCCGGATAATCCATGCCCTATATGGCACTAATTACCCTACTTGACGCCCAACTCGCTTTTGGGCACGTCGCATTGCTGGACCACGCAGATTTCGCTCTCGAGACCAACCAACGCATTGGCCTGATCGGCCGCAACGGCACGGGCAAGTCCTCCCTGCTCAAAATCCTGGCAGGCCTGGAGAAGCCCGACGACGGCACCCTGCAGCTGCAGCAAAATCTGCGCATTGCCTACGTGCCGCAGGAACCCAGCCTGGACCCGCACGCTACGGTATTTATCGCCGCCAGCGCGGGGCTGGCGCGGACCCGGCACGTGGTCGAGCAATACCTGGCGGCCGATGAGCACACCGATCTGGACGCCCTGCAATCCGAAATCGAGGCGCTGGACGGCTGGAACTGGGAGCAGCGCGTCGAGGAAACCCTGCACCGCCTGCACCTGGACAAGGACGCCATTGTTGGCTCGCTCTCCGGCGGCACCAAAAAGCGCGTGGCGCTGGCCCAGGCGCTGGTCGCCAAACCCGACGTCCTACTGCTTGACGAGCCGACCAACCACCTGGACCTGGACTCGATCGCCTGGCTGGAGGAACTGCTGGTCAATTTCAACGGCAGCATCATCACCATCACCCATGACCGGGCCTTCCTGGACCAGGTCGCCACCGCCATCGTCGAGCTGGACCGCGGCAAGCTGACCAGCTACCCTGGCAACTTTGCCCAGTACCTGGTGCAAAAGGAAGAGCAGATGGCGCAGGAAGCCGTCATCAACGCCAAGGCCGACAAGCTGCTGGCGCAGGAAGAGATCTGGATCCGCAAGGGCGTGGAAGCACGCCGCACCCGCAGCGTGGCCCGCATTGGCCGGCTGGAAGCCTTGCGCGACAACCGCGCGGCCCGGCGCGATGCCGTCGGCCGCGTCAACCTGGACGTTTCCAGCGGCGAGAAAAGCGGCAAGATCGTGGCCGAGCTCACCGATGTCTCGAAAAGCTTCGGCCATCCGGGTTCGGAAAAAATCATCGTCAACCGCTTCACCGGCACGCTGCTGCGCGGCGACAAGGTCGGCCTGCTAGGCCCCAATGGCGCGGGCAAGACCACGCTGCTCAAGCTCATCCTGGGCGAGCTGCAGCCCGACATGACCACACCGCCCGGCAAGATACGCCAGGGCGCCAACCTGCAGGTGGCCTATTTCGACCAAATGCGCGACAGCCTGGACCTGGACGCGACGCTGGAAGACTTCATCAGCCCGGGCAGCGAATGGGTCGAGATCAACGGTCAGAAAAAGCACGTCAAGAGCTACCTCACCGACTTCCTGTTCTCGCCCGCGCGCGCCAACTCCCCGGTGCGCACCCTCTCGGGCGGCGAGCGCAACCGCCTGCTGCTGGCGCGGCTGTTTGCGCGGCCGGCCAACGTGCTGGTGCTGGACGAGCCCACCAACGACCTGGACATCGACACCCTGGAGCTGCTGGAAGACCTGCTGCAGAACTACGAAGGCAGGGTCTTCCTGGTCAGCCACGACAGGCGCTTCCTCGACAACGTGGTCACCAGCACCATTGCCTACGAAGGCACGCCCGAGAACCCGGGCTTCTGGCGCGAGTACGAAGGCGGCGTGACGGACTGGATTACCCAGTCAAAGCGGGCCGCCCAAATCAGTGGCGGTAAAACTGCGGCTACGGCCACAGCCGCGGCCTCCAGCTCCAAAGCCGCCAGCAAAAACAGCGCCGAGCCAAAGAAGGACGCGGCAGCATCGCCATCAAAAAAGAAGCTGAGCTACAAGGAGCAGCGAGAGCTGGAGGGCCTGCCAGCGCTGATCCAGCAGCTCGAGTCGCAGCAAAAGGCCATTGAGCAGGAGCTTTACGACGGCACGCTGTACACGCGCGACGCCAAACGGGCGGCCGAACTCAATGCGCGCAACAGCAAGATCGAGGAAGAATTGATGGCGGCACTGCAGCGCTGGGAAGCTTTGTCTTCCTGATACTGTTGATTTTGCTGATTCTGTCTTCCTGGCCTGCCCTCCTCAACGCCTCCTGCAGGCACGGACAAGCCGGGCGCCTACAGAAAGTGTAGACAGAAACCGGGGCGCCGGGGGCGCTCAAATCCCCCGGCCTGCGCTAAAGTGGTTTGCATCATGCCCACCGCTGCCGCATCCAGCCGAGCAGGCCCCGCCTTCTCCCGTGCCTTTTTTGCAGCCCGTTTATCAGGCGGCGCACGGTGGGCCTGCGCGCTGCTGTTGAGTTGCTGGATCAGCGGCTGCGCGTCGCTGCCTACCGAGGTCGACAGGCCGGTCTCGCACGCCCTGCCCGCCCCTTCGGAAACCGCGCTGGGCCGGGCTGTCGAGGCCTGGGCGGCCCAGACCGGCACCCACAACGATTCCGGATTTGCGCTGGTGGGCAGTGCCGAGCTGGCCTTCACCACCCGCATGACGCTGATCCAGGCGGCGCAAAAAACGCTGGATATCCAGTACTACGCCATCTTTGCGGACGACACCACCCAGCGCATGTTTGAGGCGCTGCGCGACGCCGCCAACCGGGGCGTGCGCGTCCGTATCCTGCTGGATGACTTCAACACTTCGGGCAAGAACGCCCAGGTCCTGAAGCTGGCTTTTGAGAAAAACATCGAACTGCGGCTGTTCAACCCCTTGCCCGGTGGCCGCAGCTCGCTGTTTTTCCGGATCTTGAGCAACCTCAAGGACGTGGACCGCATTCAGCGGCGCATGCACAACAAGATTTTCATCGCCGACAACGCCGTGGCCATCACCGGAGKCCGCAACCTGGGCGAAACCTACTTCGGCCAAAGTGAAAACACCAACTTTGTCGACATCGACATCCTGGCCGCCGGCCGCATGGCGCGCGACCTGTCAAGCAGCTTCGACCAGTACTGGAACAACCCGCAGGCCTACCCGGTGCAGTCACTGATGACCGCCAGGGAAATCGAAGCCCTCAAGCCCCGGGCCGGCAACACAACAGATCCCCCCGGCACCCAGCCCGCCAACCCGGAAAAACCCGCCACCGCTGCCAGCGTCCCGGCAGCCGCGACGGGCGGCATCAACCCCACCACCACCGAGCGTGTGGTCACGTCACCGAACGGGGGCACCACCACCCTCCCGGCCTTGCCCGATTCAACCAATCTGCGCCTGCTGAGCTGGACCTGGGCGCCATCGGCCATGCTGGTGGACAAACCGTCCAAAATCGCCGCAGATGCCGACAGCACCGAAGAGTCGCAAGACACTGCGGTGGATGGCCTACTGCAACTCATGTCGCAGGCCAAAACCGACCTGCTGATCGTCTCGTCCTACTTTGTGCCGGGCCCGCGCATGATGGAACAGCTGGCCGCCATCCGCCAAAAAGGCGTCCGCATCCGCGTGCTGACCAACTCGCTGGCCTCCAACGATGCGCCGGCCGCGCACGTCGGTTATGCCCGCTACCGCAAGGCGCTGCTCGGCATGGGCATTGAGCTTTACGAAATGCGCGCCGAGCAGGAAGGCTCCATCACCAGCTTCGGCTCGTCCGGGGGCTCCACCAGCGGCTCGCGCGCCAGCCTGCATGCCAAAGTGGTGGTGATGGACGATCGCCTGCTGGTGGTTGGCTCCATGAACCTGGACCTGCGCTCCAAGCTGCAAAACAGCGAAGTTGCCATCGTCATCCGCAGCCGCGCGTTGTCGCAGGAGGCCACGCGCCTGATTGAGCCCGCATTGGCGCGCAGCGCCTACCGGGTGGAACTGGTGGACGGCCAACTCGTCTGGCGCGCACCGCAAGGCTCGCAGCTGAAGGATTCGACCACCGAGCCGGATGCCAGCCTGGGCCTGAAGCTGATGCTCAAGCTGATCGGCCCGTTTGCCCCGGAGGAGATGCTCTGAAGAACCATTGAAGAACCGAAGCGCGCCGTTTTTTTGATGAATTCGGCTGGGACCGATTTTCGCTTTCGACGCCCCAAGCCCGGCAGGTTCCTAGACATGCACGACCGCCAGGACGGCCGGATGGTTGCCGAGCACGCGGCTGCAATGCCCCAAGCCGGTGGTGTCTTCCAGCAGCAACGCGCTGCCGGGCACAATTTTTTGCTGCTCGCCGTCGCCCGCCTCGAACTCCATTTCCCCCGACAGCACGATGATCCACATGCGCAGCGGCGAGGGATGCAAGTCTCCGACCCATCCCGCAGGCAGGTGCAGGAATCCATAGCGTGACGCTGTTTCCAGGGGCGAAACGCTGAACGGCGGAGCCGGCGGCGCGAACTCGCGCGGCGACATCTCGACGTCAAGCGGCGCAAAGTGCGAGACACCGTCATCGTCGGGGTAAAGGCACCGGAAATTGAGGGTGGTCGACATGTTTACCTCCTTTGCCGCTTAAAGCCTTGAACTCCGTTCACTGCGCCGCAGCGGCTCCTGCAGCTGGTCGGCTGGGGCTCGGCATCGACACACTGACTGCGCGAACACGCAGCTCGCGAATGGTGCGGCGAGGGTGAAAAGTCATGGGTGTCTTCCATGCAGGAGCACAGCGCCTCCACCAGGCTGCATTTTCCTGCAGTTATAAACCGCCCCACGCCAGGGCGCAATCCGCCGCATGGATTACTTCATGCCCTCCACATCATCGCGCACGCTGGCAGATGAAGTTGGTTTTGCTTTTGCTTTTGCTTTGGCCAAACCGGTGTCGAAAAATACCGATTATTTGATGCGCGCCTTCAAACCAAGACTGTACGAGGGATACGAACCAGAACCGCTCCAGGCCGCCATCTTGCCCTTGGGATTGATCCGGATGTTGGTCACTGCGGGGTCGTAACCGGCACCGTTGGGCACCGGTGTATAGGTGAAAGTGCTGCCGCCGTCGTTGGAGAACGCGATGTCGTCCGTGGCGTTCGACAGCGATGTGAAGGTGTACGAGAGGTTGCTCGAAATCGTGCCATCCGTGAACGTCACCGGGCCGCCCGCGGCGCCTACGTACAGCTCCAGATCGGGTGAAATCGCATCGCTGATGGTCATCACATCAGGGTTGACCGTCCCCAGGCCGGTATTGCTGATGGTGATGGTGTAGAGCACCTGCGCGCCAGGAATGTTTTTGGGGTTGGTCGTGCCGTTGACCGGGTCGCTGATCACCGAGACGGTTTTCATGTTGATCAGGCCCGGGTAGACGATGGTGTCCGCATCGCTGGCGCTGTTGGTCTGGCTGTTGGCGGTGACGGTGGCGACGTTGGTCAGGATTCCGGTCGGGTTGCCGGTGAGCYGTGCATTGACCGTGAACACCACGGTGCTGTCCACGGGCATCGCGGGAATCGTGACGCCCGACGCGCTTTGCATGTTGGCCACCGTCAAGGCCGTACCGGCGGCCGGGCAGGTTGCCCCGCCCGAAGCCACACAGGTCACGCTGCCGACGCTCAGGTTGCTCACCGCCGGGTCCTTGAAGACTGCGGCATTGCTGTTGGCAGTTGACAATACGATGCCGGTGGAATTGCTGATGGTAATCGTGTAGCTCGTCGCGTCACCCGGCGTGATGCTGGTGATGCCGTCGGTCTTGCTGATGGAGGGCAGCACGACCACATCAACCGAGCCTTGAAATATCTCGGGTGCGTTGCATTTCGACTTGGTGTTGGGCACCGGATCGTTGATGGAGGTGCAGGTGCCGCCCGACGAGCTGGACTGGTTGTCCCAGCTCACGACGAACGGGATGAACAGCTTGCCCGTGGTTCCCAGGGTCCCCGCGGTCCCCGGCGGCGGATTCGCCCGGCACGGCACGCTGACGCCGGTCATGCGCAACACGCCGTTACCGGTGCCGCCCCGGATGCTCCCGTTGCCGTCGCCGCAGGTGTCGCGCGTGCCGCTCCATGGCCCGGGGTCCAGGTCGAGAAAGGGCGATGTCGCCAGAACCGAGGGGGTGGGCAAAATCGCCACGGAGCAAGAAGCCGCACCGCCATTGACAGGGAGCGACTGCGGACTGTTGCCGTCGTTTGAAATGAAGATGCCAACGTCCCACCGATTAGGCGACGCGAATTGGACCGTGACATCCAGATCGAGCGTGATGTTCTGCCCGCCGGTGCAGGAGGCCGGTCCGCCCACCACGGTGATGGCGGTGATGCTGACGTCGTTGGCCGTGCAGCCGAGGTCCGACCCGAAACGCTCTGCCGCGCATTGGGTCGCACCGAAAGCATGGACCAGGCCCGGCATGAGCAGCGCCAGCCACAAGGCCGGAAAAATCCTGATGAGGTCGTTAAGTCGCATGGGATGCCTAGGGCTTGAATGACAACGGGCTCTTGTTCCGGTCGTTGAGGTTGAAGGTGTCCTGGTCGAACTTGACGCGCAGGTTCAGGTACACGCCACGGGCCCGGTACGCCGCGCCGGTGAAGTCGGCATCGACGAAGCCGCGCTGGTTGTAGCCCACGCTCAGCCAGGCATTGTCGGTGACCTTGACACCGACCGAAACGCCGAGCTGGTAGTCGCGCGCGCCCGTCTGCCACGAGCGCAGCATGCCGGTATGCAGACCGATGTCCCAGCGCTTGCCCAGGTCTTGCCGCGCCTCGATGCCGATCAGGTCGGTGAAGCCCTTGTAGGCGGTGTTGTCGATGCTGTCGTGCACATACTTGGCGCCGTATTGGAACGCGATTTGGGTGCGCCGGTTCGGCATCCAGTTGGCGTTAGCGTTGTTGATGAGCTTGCGTGTGAGCAAACGGCCCGCCAGATCCTGCGTGGACTCGTGCACGTACTGTAGCCGGTCGAGCCAGATCCACTCGCTGTTCAACGGCCGGTGCGCGTAACTGAGGCGGGCATCGACCTTGGTGTTGTCAACGGTGCCCTTGACCCGGCTGTAGGTCAGGCCTGCGGCCATGGTGCGGCCATCGTCGAGGTTGCGCTGCGCGCCCAGCAGCAGATTGATCTTGGTGTCGGTGTTGCTGTCGCGCCATTCAATGCGGGCGTTGCTGCTCCAGTCCCTGGTTCTGTAGGCCGCACCCGCAAACAGCGCCGTGTAGTCGCCGGTCACGAGGCCGGGCGTGGCGCCTGTCGCCGTGCCGGACATCAGGCTGGATGAAGTGCTGGCCGTGGTGCCCGAGGCCAGCGGCTGCGCGGTGTTGAACGGGTTGGCCGCGACGCCGCTGAGCGTCTGCGAACGGTCGATGCCGAAATCGGCGGCCCATTGCTCGTCAATCAGCCACTTCTGCACCAGCCCGAGGTTGCTGTACAGCCGTCCGCCGTCGGGGCTGACCTGGTTACCCAGTGACGCAATGGCCTCGGCGCCGTTCCAGGGCCGCGTGCGCAGGCCCGCGCGGGTGGTGTCGGCCTGCAGCGTCGCGCTGCGTGCCAGCTCATGCTCGGCGAAGACCGTGGTTTGCGCCGTCAGTTTGTAGTCGACACCCAGGATCATCCGGCTCGGAAAGGTGGTGCTGTCACCACGGCCACCCATGTCCAGCTCGGTGCTGGCGCGCAAATTCAGCTGCTTGTCCAGCATCTCGTAGCCCACGCTGCCGACGAGCTGACGTGCGCTGGCGTCTTTGCCTTTGCCGTCGGTCTCGCTGGCCGCGCGCACGCCGGCGCTGGTGGTGAGGGCGTCGATTTTCCATTGCCCGCGCGCCTCGGCCACGTCACGCCGCGCGTTGTTGACCTGGTTTGCCTGGCGGTAGGCCTCCGCCTGAAGCTGCGTTGAATCTGACAGCTTGTATCGTGCGTCGGCGCCGGTCTTGCGCGTTCCGGCCTCGGAGCCGGCCTGCTGGCCCAGGCCGAAGCCGGCGTCTTGCTGGCGTGCGTAGGCGCGCGCGTCCAGCTTGCCATCCACATGGCTCAACTCCGCCAGGTAGGCGTTGCCGCCTTCCTTGCCTGCTGCGGCGTTGCGTTGGCTCTGGGCGAGCTCGGCGCGTAACTTGATGCTGTCGCCAAAGCGCAGCGTCGTGTCGGCGGCCGTCAGCGAGGCTTCCCGGCCCACGTTGCCCTCGTGGATACGGGTCAGGCCCACCTCGCTTTGTTCGCCCACCTTCATGGCAACGCGGCCGCCGTATGTCAGCTTGGCATCGGCCTGGCTCCCGGACTCGTATTCGGCAACGATGAACACCGGGTTGAAAGCGGCGTCGCGCGGGGCAATCGGTTCGCGAAAGAACAGCGTACCCAGCGCATGGTCGATCTGGTAGTCGAGATAGCGCGTGTAGGTTCTGGTGCTGATGATGATCTCGGGCCGCAAGCGGTCGCGCACCTCGACGCGCACCTTGTCGGAATTCACCACGATGTCACGGCTGGCCAGCCGGTACAGGCCCGAGGTGCCATCACCCTGGATTTCATCCTTGCGAAAGCTCTGCGCGGTCACGCTCGCGAAGGTGTTGTAGCCAAAGCGCTCGCCCTTGTACTCGGACTTGAAGCCGTTGAGCGTGCGGCTGTAGCGGCCCAGCTCGGTCACGGACAGGCCGGTGTCGTAGTCGCCGAACATCGCATAGAACTGCGCCTTCTCGATCTTCAGGTACAGCTTGCGCGCGCTGGCCGCGTCGAACTGCGGCTGGGTAGCGTCGGCATACAGCGTGTAAAACAGGTTCGGGTCGACCGCCTGCTGGAGCACCTTGCTGCCGGCAGCATTTTTTTCCTTGGCGCTGTCGTAGGCCATGGTCAGCAGGTACTCGCCCCTGATTTGGCCCTTGGCATAAAACGCCACGCGGTCCTGGTCAAACAGCTGCTCGTCGGCGCCTGCGGCCTTCAGGCTTTCCATGTTGCCGCTCAGGTTCTTGAAGCCCCGCGTTCCCTCGGCAAAGCCGACCAGCACCCATTCGCGCAGGTCGGGCTTGAGCCAGGTACGGATCTCTTGCGTACGGCTGTTGCCAAAGTCGAAGTTAAGCACCACCTCGCCGGCCTGCGTGGTGGGTTGCAGCGCGATCAGCGCCACGCCGTCGTCGCCGATCTGGTAACGCGCCTTGCCGCCGAGGTTGCCCGTCAGGGGCTCGCGCTGGATCGCCTCGGCCTGGTCTTGCGACAGATAGGGCGCCGCGACCTGGAACTCGCCGCCCGCGCCGCGCCGCACCGGCTGCCCCTCCTTGTCCAGCATGCGCACGGCGATCAGCGGCTGCGAGCGGCCGTCGGCGACCAGCCGTGAACGCTTGGCATCAAACACGGCGCTGGCCGGTCCCACGGCGTAGTGGATGTTGCGGCTTTCCTGCAGCACGATCTGCCCCTCCAGGTCGCGCACCGTCACTTCCATCAGGTTGGCGCCATCGCGCAGATCCACGGCGCGCCAGGTGGACAGCGCCAGCGTGCCGGCCGGGTTCATCACCACGCCTTCATAGCGCAAGACGCCGGCCGGGGCGCCGTTGACCTTGAGCTCCACCTGCTGCCGGGGCTCGTGCTTGACCGCCACTTTCACCACGGGCAGCGCCGGAACGAAACCGGTCTGCGGGTGCAGCCATTCGGCGCCGGGTGCGGCCGCGGCAATCCATTTGTCGTCGTAGGGCAGAATTTCGACCAGTTGCTGCAGGGGAGCGGCCCGGCTGGCAGTGGGCGCTGGGGCGGACGGCTTGGGCTCGACGCCCGCTGCGGCCGCTGCCGGCAGGGCGATAGGCGCGCACTGCGCGGCTTCGGTGGCCGGTGCCTTGAGGTGCAGCGGCAGCAGGCTTTGCGCCGGCTGGTCGTTCGGCTGGACCTGCACGCTCAATGCAAGGTCTGCGTCGGGTGCCGACTCCAGCTCAAAACTCAGCAACCGTTGCCAATGGCCGGACTGCGCGCCCAGCCGCGCCACCAGGAAGCCGTCGCCTGGCTCGGCCTGGGCGAATGGTTTTCCGTCGAGCTTGACGCTGCCTTCCACCACCTTGGCGCCATGGGGCAGCATCACGGTGGCGCTGAGGGCCTGGTTGGCGACCGGTGCCGCGAGGCGCAGACTCACAGCCTTGCCTTGCACCTGCATCTGCTGGCTCAGGCAGCTTGCCACTTTCTTGAGCCGGAAGTCGGCGCGCCAAAGGGTGCCGCCGCGCACGTTGACGAACTGCGAGAAATTGCGGCCGCCGGTCCGGGTGTTCTGCTCGCAAGCCTGCAGCTCAAAACCCTTGGGAAGGCTGGTTTCGTCGAGCTGCACCACATGCGTGCCGGGCCGGATGTTGTCGGCATGCCAGCGGCCTTCCTGGTCGGTCACGATGTAAGTGCCGTCTTGCAGCATCACACGCACACCCTTGAGCCCGAGCGGTTGGCTTGCCGGGTCGGTTTTCGCGTCGTCCTTCTCGTTGCTGGCGTCGTTTTGGCAGGAATCGACCAGCGTCACGCGTCCCATCAGGATGGCGCGGCTGCGATTCAGGTCCTCGCGCACCAGCACGCTGGCCCGCGCGATGTTGGAGCTGGCACCACCCATGGCCTGCGCGGTGTTTTCGGCCTGGCCCAACTGGGCACCGGCCTGTACCGCCGCGACGTAGCGCAGGCTTAAGGTGCCGCTGCCGGGCAGCGTGCCGATGCTGAACTCCAGGCCACGCCCGTCGGCGCTGATACGGGGGTCTGCCAGCACCGTTTTCTCCAGCCTGGCCGAGCCGGCCTGGTAGCGAAAGCCCACAGGCAGCCGATCGGCAATCCGCACCCCGGCCACCGATTTATTGCTGCCATTGCTGATGGTGACGGTGTAGGGCACGAATTCGCCTATGGCGACCGACGCCTTGCCTGCGCTCTTGGTAATCTGCACGCCGGCCGTGGCCAACGGGTCGAGCGGCATGTCGATTTCGAGCGCTGGGCCGGGCAGCACCGGGAAGGTTTCGCCGCGCGAGCCTGTGACAATCAGGAAAGGCCCACCGGGCAAGGCCTGCAGCGCGGGCGTTAATGCCAGGGAAGGAAAGACATAGCCGGCAGGTGGCACAAGTGCCAGGCGGTAGCTGCCCGGCGCGATGCGCGGAAACTGGTAACGACCTGGAGCGAAGGCGTAAACCGCGCCGCCGCTGTCGGTGACGCTGCCGCCGCTGGTCACGGTCGAGGGGAAGCTGCTCGTGCCGTCATCGCCCAGCACCGTGGCGGGCTGGCCCGTCGCCATGTTGATCAGCGTGATCTGTGCGCCATTGACCGGCAGGCCGGTGGACGAGTCGAACACCAGCCCGAAAGGGTCCACCAGTGCCGCCGCAGTGACGGCAATGCTGCCCGCGGACTGCCCCTTGTAAGTGGCCAACAAGCGGTGGTTGCCGCCGACGTTGAGCTGGCAGTTGCCCGACTGGGCCGCACCGGACTTCGCGGGAATGTAGCCGATGAACACACCGGTAGAAGGACCGGTTTCGGTCAGCCGCAGCGATTCGGTGTCGGCACCGTTGCTGGACACCGTGACCACGACGGTTTCGGCCACCAGTGGGTCAATGTTCTGGTCGTAGTCGGTGACGCGCACAAACACCGTGTCGCCGTTGGCATACAGGCTGGCGGGAGCCAGCAACTGGCTGCCCGGAACCGCCAGCGACCGGCCGCCCGGCAGAGCGGGTGTGGGCAGCGGGTTGAACCCGGCACCCGCGTTGCACTGCGTGACCGGCACGTTCTGCGAGGTCGCAACACCGGCCGGCAGGCCATCGGTGCTGGACACATACTGGAGGAACTCGATGGCCGCGGGCGGGCGCGCCGCCGTCAGCACGGTGACCGAGCCGGTCACCGTGATCGGCGTGCCTGAAATGCTGTAGGTGGCGCTGGCGATGTTGGTGATCGGCGTATTGGCGGGCGTGGCGGCTAAAACGCCGCTTACGCCGCCCACGCCGCCCATGCCGGTCAAGGCGATCACGCCACCGACCAGCAGACGGCGCGCCAGCGCCGCAGGTGCGCCAAGGCAACCGGTGAACCAGGCCTTTGCATGGGCACGAGGCGTACCCATGCAAAGGCCCGCTGAAGCGGACTTCAGCGAGCGCAAGGCAACCGCTCCCGCGCGGAGGACCGCGCTGGAGGGCTGGAAGATGCCGTGAATCTGGCGCAACTTCTGCTTAGTTGATCTTGACCTGGTAGATCACCGAGACGGATTCGGTCGCCTTCAATTCACCGGCCGTGTAGGTTCCCTCCACAGGCAGCACCAGTCCGAAATTGACGTTGACGACGTTGCCGCCCGTCAGGTCGACACCGTCGACGCTGCTTGTCGTGGTGTAGTACTTCGGAAAGCCCGCGCGCGTGTCGCCCGCGACGTCAACCAGGAAGCCTGAACCAGCCGCCGATGTAGCGGTTCCCGTGGCTGCACTACAGGTCGTCGCCGGTGCGGCCGTGCCCACGCCCGTGATCAGGTTGGCGTCGAAGGTCACCAAGGCGGTCAACGTGTCGGTGATGGTGCTCAGGGTGGCCGAGGCGGCACCGATGTTGGCGATCGTGATCGTGTAACGAACAAAGCTGCCCGGTATGTTTTTCGGATTAACGTCGCCGTTAAACGGATCGCAGACCGGTGCCACCGCCTTGGTGACCGTCAGGGTGGCCGTCACGACCTTGAAGACGTCGCGCGAGGAGGACTTGGCATCACGGGCAACGTCATCCGTGCCGGCTGCGTCGGCAAACACGATGTCCACGCCCGCTGTGTTGGCGGTAGTGGTCTCGACGAGGGCAGCGCCTTGGCCGACTGCACCGCCGACAAGGGCTGTGGCGGTCAGCGAGATCACGCCGATGTCATTGTTGATCTGGCCGGACGGGATCGAGCAGATCACGTAGACCGTCTTGCTGGCATCAGCCGCCAGCTCGTCGATGAAGGTCGCCGTGTCTTCGAGCACCTGGTAGCCTGCGGTGGCGCCGCTTTCAACCTTGACCGAGCAGGCGGTGGGATCGAAGTTGTCGGTGCCGCCGAACAGTACCGTGCCATTGGCAAGGTTGGCTGTTGACAGCGAGAAATCCTGCGTGCTGTTGCCTGAGTTAAGCACGTTGAAAGTGGCAGTCGCCGTCGTCGAGCCCGGCACGACGGACACGCCGGGGCTGACGTCGGTTGTCGTGACCAGCAGGTTGATTTTGTTGTCGACCACGAAGCTGGTATTGGTGCCCGCGCCAGATGTGTTGCCCGTCGCAGACGAACCGATAGGGCTCTGGGCCGTGCCACCGACCGAATAATTCAGCGTGGCCAGGTTGGTGATGGCCTGGCCGGCCGCGGTACCTGCCGCATGGGCCGCGCCGCCGCTCATTAGGCCGGACACTGCGAGCGCGATGAGCACCCCCGGTCTGGCCAGGATGTTACGAAAGAATAAGTTCATGGTGCTTCCTTGTAAAAAGTTGAACGTTGAAAGTGGAAAGTGGAAAGTGGAAAGTGGAAAGTGGAAAACCAAAATCTGAAATTGGGTTTGTGTTGCGATTCGGTTCTTTCTTGAAGGCGGCTTGAATCGCCGGCGCGGCGACCACACAAGGCGCGGCTTGATGCAGGGTGTTCATGGCGGGTTTTCCGTGGGCGCGCGCGGCTCAGGCGGCGCCGGGCCGTCGCAAGCCGACTGCGCGCCCCGCGGGGCAACGCAGCACACAAGGTCAAGCGTGGGGGTGGGGCTTAGAAGTTATCCGTAAATAGTATACTGCTGCTCCGAGCCGTAGCTAACACGGCGCCAGGGCGAAGGAATGGCGACACGCAAGCGAGTCGAATCGTGGGTGGTGACCGATGAATTTTGGCGGCGCGTCGAGCCGTTGATTCCGGTGCGCGAGCGCAGCGCGGACAAGGCGTACGTGCGCAAGGCGGGGGCGGGGCGGCCGCCCAAGCCGGCAC
>NZ_JBFUJT010000055.1:0-16189 GCF_056401235.1 Polaromonas sp. P4_F9
AACCCTTGAGATTCGACCTTACGGACATGCGCCTGTTCGTTGCCGTCGCCGGAGAGCGGAACCTCACCCGCGCGGCTGCGCGTCAACACCTGTCACTGGCGGCGGCCAGTGCGCGCGTCAAGTCGCTCGAAGCACAGGCGGGTCTGCCGCTGCTTGTTCGCGAGGCGCGAGGCGTACAGCTAACGCCGCCGGGTCATGCCTTTCTGCACCACGCACGAGAGGTGCTGCACCAGACCGAACGGTTGCGGCGCGACTTGCATGAATACGGCAGTGGGTTGCGCGGCCATGTCCGCGTGTTTGCCAACACTACCGCGGTGACAGATTTCTTACCGGAGATCCTGCCCGCCTTCCTCGCCGCTAACGCGCGGGTGAACGTGGACTTGCAGGAGAGACCGAATGCAGAGATTGCGCGCGGGGTGCTCGACGGGCGAGCGGACATTGGAATCGGCGCAGGCTCGGTTGATCTGCTGGGACTGCAAGCCATACATTTCAGCACCGACCGCTTGGTGCTCGTCACAGGGCAGAAGCATCGCTTCGCGCGGCGCAAACGACTCGGATTCAATGAAACCCTTGATGAGGACTTCGTCGGCATGCAGCACGGCAGCACACTGCAAAGCTTCCTTGAGCAACAGGCCGAAAGGTTCGGAAAACCGATGAGGCTGCGTATCCAGCTGCGAAGCTTCGACGCCGTGTGCCTCATGGTGGGTGCCGGTGTGGGCGTATCCATCGTTCCGCTGAGCGCCGCACAACGGAACATGGAACATGCAAACGTCGCGCAGATCGAGTTGACAGACCCGTGGCGCGTGCGCGAGCGCTACATCCTCGTGCGCGACTACGAAGCCTTATCTTCCTTATACCCGCAACTTGGTCGAGCGCATCCGGGACCATCACCAAAATTAATCGCTACCAGAGCTCGGTGCCGTGGCGCGAGAGGCCTGGAAACAACCCGGTCGGCTGCATGAGTCTACGAATCCGATCAGCTTGATCTCCAGGGGAGAGAGGGACGGTTGGGCTTCCCCCGAAATAATGGACACTTTCTTAAACGCTGAAAAAGCGAGGAGAGTGAGAAATGGGAAACACCCGAAGAAAGTTTGGAGCCGAGTTCAAGCGCGAAGCTGTGCGGCATGCGCTGTAGAGCGTCCCGCTTTGTCTCAATGCTAATTGGTCATACCGGTTCGTGAGAACTTCAGTCGTTCCACTTCCGTAGGTGCCCTTCGCAGAATGCGTGGCATTGAGGAGCACGAACGGAGCCCACGAGCATGTCGACCATGCTGGTGGAGGAGTCGCCCTCTGAGCTGGAGGCCGCCGGCGGGCGGTGCGCGGCCGCGGATCGCTCACCTCGCATCGCTCGGCGCCCGTCGACGCGCTTGCGTTTTAGGTCGAGCGTTCGGATTTGGGTGACTTCATGCCGCAGAAGATGATGGGTATGACGAAATTGCATTGGCGACGTATTCGGGAAAACCCTTATCATTACCCACGCGTCGCAATGGCGCTGCTCTACAAAGGAGGAACTAATGAGCATCAGCTATGCCACCGTGAACCATTCGGGTCCCACCCCTGCCGCCCCCGGCGGCCAAAGGGTCTTCGGCGCCCGCCCACGAGTTACGCGCGCGTTCCATGCCGCCCGCGCGGGGTCGAGTTTACTGCTTGCCGCCGTGGTCGCGACGCTGCTGGTCATCGCAGAAAAGGTTGTGGACTCTTGGATCGAGGGCAACCTGCTGATCGCATGGATAGTACTGTGGGTTCTCGCTTTCGCCGCGCTCGCGCTGCTCGCCGCCCCGTCCAGGCGAGCGGCTGCTTCTCTGCGGGCCGCGTTCAAGTCACAGAACGAGCGGCGCACGCGGGCCGCGCAGGACGAGCAGTACTGGCAGGCGGCGCTGAGCGACCCGCGCATCATGGCGGACCTCAGGCGCGCCATGGGCGCATTGGCGCTCCCCGACACGCGCACCCACCCCGACTTGACGCAAGCTTTAAGCTCCAGGTAGCTCAAATGATCAAAATTCAAGGCTTGAGCATCAGCCAAGTCTGCAAAGACATGAAGCTTGGCAAAAGTGCCGTCAGGCGCTGGGTAAGTCAATTTGAAGCAGAACAGCAAGGCCAAAGCGGCACCGGCAGGCCGCTGATTTTGTGATAGCTCGAACACGACGTTGATCCGGTCCGTGCCGTGTCAGCCGCCGCGTCCACCAAGTGTTGCCGATTCGCACGCCCTCTCGGACCGCGAGAATGCGTCCAACGGCCAGGAACGACACGACACGTTCCCTCTCAGGACGCAGTCGACATCAAGCCAGCGCTATCGAAAATTAACTGGCGCCGGCCGAGGACCGGCGTCCAGCACTGATCGGATGGCTGTGAGGCCTTGCTCAAAGGCTTCGCTAGAGGGGGGTGAAGTCAGTGCGATGCGCACCGCATGTGGCGCGGGTGCTCGTCCGACCGCAAAGTGGTAAGCCTCAATCACCGTAACATTGAAATTACGAAGGTTGCCAGCAAAATCTGATGCACGCCAAGCATCGGGCAGCGGGGCCCATGCAAAAGGCGCTGGCGTGGCGTTGACGTTGACTAATTCCGGAATCACGGCAGCTGCCGTTTGCCAACGTCGATCGACCTCTGTGCGCTGCCAGCGACAGAGTTCGTCAGCCAGCCCGGCTTGAATCCACTGGCATACCACTTCTGCCTCCAATGACGGCCCGCTGATGTTCAAGCTGTGCCTTACGGACTCGAAGAGTTGCATCCGATCGCCCGGGACCTTCACGAACGCCACCCGCATCGCGGGAGAGGCCATCTTCGAAAAACTCGCCACATGGTACGTGCGCTCGGGCGCGAGAGTGACCAGAGCTGACGGCGCTCCCGGGTAGAGACGGTCGAACGCTGCATCTTCGATGATGCTCAAGTTCAACTCGCGAGCGACGTCGACGATCTGTTCACGCCGGTGTTGGCTCATACGCGCACCTGTGGGATTCTGGAGCGTTGGTGTCAGAAGCGCGATTTGGGCTCCTGATGAATGGGCGCGTTCACGCAGCTTCTCTGGAATCATGCCTTCCCGGTCGGTAGGCACAGTTACCAGGTTGATGTTCATGGCTGCGCAAAGGTGCTTGACGCCAAGATATGGGAGTTCTTCAACCAGTATCGAAGCGCCAGACCGCGCCAAAGCACTGAACAGAATCAGGAAGGCGCTTTGCCCACCGTCGCTGACGAAAACTTCAGCAGGGGAGGTGTCAATTCCCGCGCCGGTTAGCCACGCTGCCCCGATGGTGCGATGGGACATTTGGCCAAGTTCGGGTGAGTATCCCGAAAAGGATTTGCGCAGGAGGTCGCGTCCCAATACCGCGAAGGGGCGGCCGAAGCAGCGCTCTTGCAATGAGAGATCCGTCAGCGCAGCAGGAAACAATAAACCAAAGTCAATCCGATTGTCTGGTTGTCCGATCACCAGCGGCTTGGATGCTTTGCGTCCCTCTGGCCCCAAGACAACAGTGCCTGCTCCAACTCGGGCTGAGACAAGCCCCCATTCAGCAGCAAGGGAATAGGCTCGAGCCACTGTGCCCGGTGTCACGCCCAACCGCTCGGYCAGTGCGCGATGAGTCGGTAGATGGTCACCCGGGCGCAGTTCGCCCGACCGCATGGAATCACGAACGGATGCTGCGATGGCGCGGTAACGCAACTGCTCTGACGGATCGATATTGGGAATCCAGGTCATGTTCACCTCGATTGAAACGGTGTCAATAAACTAATTGACATCATATATTGAACCTATTCAAATAGCCATTCCGAATCGAACCTAGCGGTTCAAAAACTCGAGTTCGATCAGCGGAGTGATGAAAGTGCAACAAACATCAGTGATTGGAGACAAAGTGAAACTACATCTATTATTCAAGCTCTGTGTGGTGACCGCGTTGGCGGTTTCGGCTGTCGGTGCGATGGCGGCGGACAAGCTCAAGGAAATCCTGGATAAGGGTCAATTGACGGTAGGCGTCAAGAGCGACATTCCCCCATGGGGCATGCGCGAGCCGAGCGGAAGGATTGGCGGTTTCGAAATTGACGTGGTCGACGAGTTTGCTCGCCGGCTCTCCCAGAAGTACGGCAAGAAGATCAGCGTCAATTTGGTCCCGGTCGTCGCGTCCAATCGGATGGAGTTCCTGCAGCAGGGACGTACCGACATGATGATCGCGACGATGAGTGACAAGCCCGAGCGCCACAAGATCGTTGGCATCGTCTATCCCGGCTATTACGCATCGGGCGTCGCGGTCTACGCCTTCCCGAGCGCCCGCATCACCAGCTGGGCATCGATCAAGGACACGAAAATCTGCGCGATCCAGGGCGCCTGGTACAACAAAGACTACGGGGTCAAGAACGGCGCCGAAATCGTCGCGTTCAAGGGCGTGCCGGAGGTCGGCGCAGCGTTGCTCGACGGTCGCTGCTCGGGCTGGCTGTACGACACGGCTTTTGTTCCCAAGTGGGCCAGTGAGCCGGAAAAATGGAAGGATCTGACGATCGCGACACCTGTCGAAGAGGTGATTCCATGGGTCGCGTCGGTGCGAATCGAGGACAAGGACACGGCCTTCGGCAAAGAACTCAGCGACGCGCTCATCGACATGCACAAGAGCGGCTGGTTCATCGAGCGCGAGAAGAAATACAACGTCGAACCCTTAGCCTGGCTTGCAAAGATGGCCGAAGACTGTCGCAAGGCGGCTCCGTCCTGCGCAAGCAACGTCAAGGTTAAGTAAGCGCAGCGCCCGAAAGACCGCGCGGGCCGTACACAGGTTCAGCGCGATCTTTAAACATCCTTACCCGGAACCCTATCGTGACCGAGATTCTTGACCCTGTCTGGCACTGGTTTGAGTGGCTTCATGCTGCTCACGGCATCAATCTGACGATCGCGTATGACGCCATCGATCGGTCGCGATTCGCACACGGCCTGCTGACAACAATCACGCTTTCCGTGACGTGCATCGTGCTTAGCTTGCTCATCGGAGCTGTGGGCGCCTGGTTGCAACAGTCCAGACATCGCTTGCTGCGGGTACTGGTCGATGCCTACATCCAGTTCTTTCGCAACACCCCGCCGTTGATCCAGCTGTATTTCTTCTATTTCGCCGTCGATCCGACGGTGGCGAAGACGCTCGGTTTCCAGTCATTGCTCGACGGCTACGGCTGGGCGGTCGTGTCGCTTTCATTCTTCGCCGGCGCATTTAATGTCGAGATATTCCGCTCGGGCATCGCGGCCATCCCACCACAAACCATCGAGGCGGCAGAAGCCCTTGGTTATGACAGGCTGGGCGTTTATCGGCATGTCGTTCTGCCGCTGGCGTTTCGGGTATGTCTGCCCGCGTTGAACACCAATTTGATCAATCTTGTCAAAACGACCACTGTTGCCTATGCGATTGCGGTGCCCGAAACGTTGTACGTGGCGAACCAGATCTGGTCTGACAGCTACAACGTCATCGAAATGATGAACGTCGTATGGCTTGTCTACCTTGCCTTGGTCGGCGTTCTGGTCTGGTTCATGCACCGGCTCGAGAAGGCGATACGGATTCGCGGATGGGGGCAATCGTCATGATTCATCACGAAAAAGCAAGTCACGGCCTGGGGCTGCTACGCAGCGGCATATTGATGGTGGGTGCGATTCTGATGCCAGTGCTGGCTGTTGCAGCCAGCAGCGAACCGATAACGGATGCCGCGCGTGCCCTGATCCGTTGGACACCGCTGATGTTCTGGGGTGCACCGGGTGAATTCGGTGGCTTCGTCCTGAACGTGACCGTTGCCCTGCTTGCGATGGCGATCGGCACGGTCCTGGGAGTGTTCGTGGGCATTGGCCAGATTTCATTGGTTCGCCCATTGCGGCGGGCTTGCTGGACGTTGACACAGTTATTCAAGAACTCGCCGTGGCTGGTACTTCTCTTTTACGTGATGTTGCTCGTTCCCTATCAGGTCACCATCGGCATAGCGACTGTGCCGTTGCCCGGGTGGATCAAGGCATCCCTGGCGCTTTCGCTGCCGATCATGGCCAATATCGCGGAAGTCACGCGCGGCGCAATTCAATCGATCCCGACGGGTCAGTGGGAATCGGCTGAATCGTTGGCGTTCAGCCGCCGGCAGACACTGACCATGATCATTCTTCCGCAGTGCATCCGACGCATGCTGCCGCCGTGGATGAACTGGTTCGCCATTCTGATTATGTCGACCCCCCTCATGTCCGTACTGGGTGTCAACGACGCCATGCGTTTGACTCAGGACGCGATAGCCGCCATGGGCAGAAGCGACATGTTGATCCCCATGTACATCTGGCTGATGTCCTGGTTCTTCATATTCTCGTTTCCCATCGCAATGTTTACCCGTCATCTGGAGCGCCGTCACGCGGCGGGCCTAAAGGAACCATCATGATTGCCTTATCCGATTTGGAAGCCCGGCCGGGCTTGGTACAAGCTCCCAAGAATGTTGTCGTTTCGTTGCGGGACGTTTGGAAGTCCTTTCGCGAGGTGGAGGTACTCAAGGGAATCTCGCTGGATGTGCAACACGGCGACGTGGTCTGCATCATCGGGCCCTCGGGATCCGGCAAATCCACATTGATTCGCTGCATCAATGGCCTCACCCCGGTGAACAGGGGTTCGGTGAAGGTCAAGGGCATAGAGGTCAACGATCCCGCACTTGACAAGCGCGAGTTGCGCAGGCATGTGGGCATGGTGTTCCAGCAGTACAACCTCTTTCCCCACAAGACGGTGCTCGAGAACGTGATGATGGCACCTGTCCATGTGCTCAAAGAGGATCGGGCAGAGGTCGAAGAGCGTGCCCGGGCATTGATCCGGAAGGTCCGCCTGGAAGGCAAGGAGCGCAGCTATCCCGGCGAGCTATCCGGCGGACAGCAGCAGCGGGTCGCTATCGCCAGGTCACTGGCGATGCGCCCGGACGTCATGCTCTTTGACGAGGTCACTGCGGCGCTGGATCCAGAGACGGTGAAGGAAGTGTTGCTGACGATCCGCGCCCTGGCCGAGGACGGCATGACATGCGTGTTAGTGACGCACGAAATGGGTTTCGCTCGCGAGGTTGGCAGTCACGTGTACTTCACCGACAAAGGGGTCATCGTGGAGCACGGGCCGGCGAAAACATTTTTCAGCGAAGCCACTCATCCACGCGCCCGTGAATTCCTGAGCCAAGTGCTCTAGCAACTGTCCCGCGCCGCCCTGCGGCCCTGGGGACAGATCCTTTGTGCCGAATTTCCCAACAACCAAACAGTGCAAATCATGGAACCTAATTTACCCAGCGCGAGCTATGAAACCGTCCTCTACAGCGTCGAAGAGGGCGTTGCCGAGGTTCGGTTCAACCGGCCGCATCGCCTGAACGCAGTCGTGGAGACTTTCTACGACGAGGTGCTTCACGCTCTGCGCCGCGCCGAGGCGGATTGCGCAGTCAGAACCATCGTCCTGACGGGAGAGGGTCGCGCTTTCTGCGTCGGCGCGGACATGAAAGAGCACGGCCGAAACGAACGGACAGCATGGGAGCGCCGCAGCTATCTGCTGCGCGGCAACGATGTCTGCCGCGCCATCCACCGCAATCGAAAGCCCGTCGTGGCTGCAGTCAACGGCTACGCTCTGGGCGCTGGCGCCGAGATGGCCATATCGGCGGACTTCATGGTGATGCGTGACGACGCCCAGATAGGCTTGCCGGAAGTAAGCATCGGAACCCATGTGGGAGGCGCAGTCACGTCGATCTTGCCGCGGTTGGTAGGGCTGACAAAGGCGAGGGAATTGATCTTCCTGGGAACCCGAGTCGACGGTGTCGAGGCAAAGCGAATCGGATTGGCCTGGGCGAGCGCACCCGCAGAAAGCTTCGACGCGGCTGTCCGTGCATTGACGTCCGCGCTGGCGGATAAAGCTCCCGTATCGATGTCCTTTGCAAAGGAACATCTCAACGTGGGCAACACGCGGGACTATGAAACCCTCCTTTCGACCGAGATCGAGGCGTGTTTTGCGTGCACCTTGACAAATGACTGGCAGGAAGGTGTCGAAGCCTTCGCGCAAAAGCGAAAGCCGGTTTTCACCGGGCGCTAAGAGCCCATTCCACCAATTCTGATTCACACACATGACAAGCAAACTCAGCGCCGTTCTTTCGCCCCGCACCATCGCCGTGATTGGCGCTTCCAAAGACCCCACCAAGCGAGGCTACCAGGCCATCGCGCGCCTGCAACTTGATGGCTTTGACGGGCGAGTCTACCCCGTCAACCCGCGCGAGTCCGAAATACTCGGTTTGCAAGCCTATGCCTCTGTCGGCGCGCTTCCTGAGGATATTGACCTGGCGCTCATTTGCACGCCGGCCTCGGTGCTTTCCAAGGTGCTCGCCGACTGCGCCCGAAAGAATGCGAAGGGCGCGATCGTGCTTGCCGCTGGTTTCGGCGAAACCGGGGAGGCTGGCCGCTTGCTGGAGCGAGACGCTATGGATGTTGCGCATGCGAGCGGAATTCGAGTCGTCGGTCCCAACACCAACGGCGTTTTCAACATGCACCGGAAGATGAATCTGGTCGGGGTTTCTGACGCCGAGCCAGGCTCGATCGGCATTGTCTCGCAATCGGGCAACGTCATGCTGGGCTTGGTCGCTGAAGCGAAACAGAAAGGCACGGTCGGTTTCAGCACCTACATCGGGGTTGGCAATCAGGCCGATCTCCAGTTTCACGAGTATCTGGAACATTTCGGCGAGGACCCGGACACGGCGGTGCCTGTGTTCTATGTGGAGGGATTCAAGGCAGCTCGCGCGTTTCTGGATACCGCAGCCCAGGTCACGCAACGAAAACCGGTGGTGGTCTACAAATCAGCCCGTACTGAATCGGGCAAGCGGTCGGCTGCCTCGCACACCGGATCGCTGGCGAGCGGGTACGGCCTTACGCGTGACCTGCTACGCCAGGCCGGCGTGACCGTCGTGCGGGATTCCGACAAGATTCTTTCCGTCGCCGACGCATTGGCGCGGCTGCCGCTGCCCAAGGGCACCCGCGTTGGCATACTCGCCGACAGCGGGGGCCACGGAACGATCATGGCCGACGCGCTGGACGACGCCGGCGTTGAGCTGGCGCAACTTTCACCCCGAACTGTCGCTGCACTGCGGGCCGTGCTTCCGCCGGCGGCGTCGATTGGAAATCCTGTGGATGTCGCCGGCGGCACTGACAGCGATCCCGGCGTGTTTGCTCAATGTGCCAAGCTCATGCTCGATGATGAGGACGTATCCGTGCTGATCATTGCCGGCATGTTCGGGGGCTATGCCGCGCGATTTTCGGAGACGTTTCGCGATGTTGAAATTCAGACGTCGCACGCGATCGCCAGTCTGGCCCGCGAGAGCGGAAAGCCAATTCTCGTTGAAAGCGTGTATGCGCCGCTCAAGCCAGAGCCGCTCATGGTGCTTCGCGACAGCCAGATTCCTGTGTTCGTCTGGGCGGAAACGGCGGCTACGTGCGTTGCCGAATTGATCCGTTATGCCGGAGCACGGGAGCGACTGGGTCACCGAGTACCTGAGTCCCCGAAAGAGCCGGAGTTGGATGCGCGAAACATCATTACCCAGGCCCGAAAGGACGGGCGGAATGCGCTGCTGGAGACCGAGGCGCGTGACTTGCTCAGGTCCTGCGGAATCGCCATTCCTGCCCATCTGCTGCTGCGCACGCCCAATGACAGCGACACGGTCTTGTCCGCCTTCGGGGATGCGCCACTTGCATTGAAAATTGTGTCTCGTGACGTCCTGCACAAGTCCGACGCCGGCGGCGTGGCGTTGCGCGTCCGAGGCGAAGCGGCAGTGCGTGCTGCTCACGAAGCCATCCTGGCACGGGTGCTTGCCCATGACAGGGATGCACGGATCGAAGGCGTGATGGCAGTGCCGATGGCCCCGTCAGGCATCGAAGTCATCCTGGGCGTGGTGCGTGACGAAGTATTCGGGCCGGTATTGATGTTCGGCTTGGGCGGCATATTCGTGGAAGTGCTTCGGGACGTTTCGTTCCGTGCGATTCCGCTCAGCCGCGATGACGCTGTTGAAATGATCGATCAGATCAGCGGCCACGCGATCTTTGATGGCGTGCGAGGCATGAAAGCGGTTGACCGACGAAGCCTGGTCGACCTGATGCTAAGTCTATCCGGGCTTGTCCAACGCCATCCCGATATCCAGGAGCTTGATCTCAACCCGGTCTTGCTGCATGAAACTGGACTCACTGTTGTCGATGCGCGCGTCATTCTCACCTCGGAGTCTAACCATGGCTGAGATTCCGCATCTCATCGATTCTCGCGTCGAGTTGGACGATGGTGTCGCCATTCTGCATTTCGATCGGGATGATGTACGCAACGCATTGACCGGAACAGCATTGATCGACGACATTGTGCGGACGGTGCATTGGGCCAATGCCTCGGCCGATGTTTCGGTGCTGCTGATGACTGGAACGGGCATGGCATTTTCGGCCGGCGGGAATATCAAGGACATGCAGGCGCGTCGCGGGGACTTCGCAGGCGATGTCGCCGATGTCTAGCGTCATTACCGGCAAGGCATTCAGCGTATCCCACTGGCGCTTCAGGCTGCCGAGGTTCCAGTGATCGCGGCCGTCAATGGCCCTGCAATTGGTGCGGGCTGTGACTTGGCCTGTATGTGTGATCTTCGGATAGGCTCGTCATCCGCAACCTTCGGCGAGACGTTCCTTAATCTGGGGATTATTCCGGGCGACGGAGGTGCATGGTTCCTTCAGAGGTTGATAGGTTATCAGCGTGCCGCCGAAATTACCTTTACGGGACGGATGATCGACGCGGTCCAGGCGCATTCCATGGGCTTGTTGCTCGATGTCACCACGCCCGACGAGTTGATGTTGCGCGCTGTGGAACTCGCTCGATCAATATCCCGCCAGCCGCCTCAGGCGCTTCGCTACACCAAGCGCCTTCTGAAGATGGCGCAACGTATGGAACTTGGAGACTTCCTCCAAGTGTGTGCGACGTTTCAAGGAATCTGTCACAACACAGAGGACCATCTCGAAGCCGTGTCAGCGTTCTTAGAGCGACGACGGCCCGAATTCTCCGGCATGTAGAGCGACAGCTAACGGTCGTTGCTTGCTGCTGAATGCTGAATGGCCGTGCGAGTGTCCAGCTTGGAAGAAGACGCGGCAAATTCGATCGGATGCGATTGATTGCGAAAAGCGATCCGCCTGATCACGTCATCGAACGAGTCGAAAAATACACAGCAAGGTTATCAAGCACGATGCGGGACACTGGAGATGCATATTTCGGTCCGACTTGGATAGCCAGTTCGGAACGAGGTGGATAGGCGGATCGGCCAAATTGGAAGTTTCTTCAGCGACATGGACGCTCGCTTGGAGTCCCAGTCAGGCAGTTCTTGCGAGTCGAAGTTGGCAGTTGCAGCTAAATGAAAGGTCTGAAAAACTCGCGTGTGCTCAGACGGCACGCGCATACAAGTTGCTCAGAGCTTCCCTATCGAGGTACCTCGATATTCGGTGGTCGCCATCCTGTGCAGGCCGCCCATCGCTCCGCTGCGAAGTAGATCAGGTCAACGGCAGGGTCTTTGACGTCGGGGTATGCAGCGGCGTCGGCTAAAGCAGCTGCAAGGCGGCGCTTAAGTTCCCCGTAAGCGTCAGCGGTCGATGGATTTGCTCGCAGAAAGTCTCGGAAGAGAAGCGCGTATCGTTGGTTGGGCCGGTCTACCTGCCGCACATGGATGTGAGTTCGACGCGTTCCCGTCGGCTGCAAGTAGAAGAGCTTCGCCCAGTCATCGGCGGAGTCCACGCAACCCGGGGGAACGTGATCGGTCTTGACGTCGGGATGTTTCAGGAAGCCAGCCTTAAGCATTCGATCATCAATGTTTGGCTCAAGTCTTCGAACCGTAACCCGCACATCAATGATGTCTTTCGCGCAGAGCATGGGAACGGCGGTCGAGCCGACGTGATCGACCCGCAGGGCCGCGTCGCCAAGGACGTTGCGCAACCGAGCTGATATTTGCTCAAACTCTGCAACCCAAATGGGACGGTATTCAAGGATCTCGATCATGAGGTAAGGATTATGGCCGCACCTTGGGGATACTCTCGCCTTCATCTGGATACGGTGCACCTGGTGCACCACACGATCCAGTACCGCGTCGGCGATCGTGGGGTCCGGCTGTACAGCCTACGGGCATTTTTGTTCTTGTTCTTTATGGCCGGGTGCTTGCAGAAACGAGCGATTAACTACACGATGCAGCTTCCCGACGTTCTCCAGCTGAAGTAAGCGCAGAAACGGCGCGACCTTTTGCCGAAAATCCTCTCTTGTTTAGGAAACCATCCAATCATCCTGATGAAGCTCTCGCCTGATTTTGAGTTCAGGGCCGCCCGCCGTGAGGACGCAGAGGCGGCATTCGATGTCACGAAGCGCGCGATCGCCGGGCTCGCGCGAGGATCCTGTTCGCCAAGGCAAATCGACGGCTGGATGGGCGAACGCACGCCCTCGTTCTATGAGGAGCTCATTGCCAAGGGACGAACGACCGTATGTCTTCGTGACGGCGCCGTCGTTGGATTTGTTGACGCCGAGCCCGGCGAACTCACACGCCTGTTCATATTGCCTGAAGTCGCAGGGATCGGATTGGGGCGCCGACTCCTCGAGATCGGCATCGATCGGGCACGGCCAGCGCATGGCGGCTCGATAAAGGTCGAGGCGACGATCAACGCAGAAGCCTTCTACCGAAAGCACGGCTTCGTGAGCCGCGCCAGAGGCCATTTTTCTTATGGTCTGGGCGGCGAGCCGATCGAGATCGTACACATGGAATTGCAGTTGCCAGCGACATCGCTCGGCGAGGGTGGTCGACGACCGTCGACGCCGAAGCAAGGCTGATTCACGGTGAATCGCGGCTTTCCCGATGAACCCGTACCGCTACTGACACTGCGAGAAGCCCGGCAACGAGAGCCCGCGCCTCTGGCGTCACGGCTTATTTGCGGCCTGGCTTGAGCGCGACGACCTTACCGCGGGTTGCGCTGGCCAGCTGCTCGCGCAAGGCCGCGCCTTGCGTACGCGGAGTACCTGTATGCATTCCAGGACCATCGGCCGAAATGGCCCAGCGCACGATTCTGCTCACGCCCGTGACGTTGCAAGCCGAGGCCTGGTTGCAAGCGTTGGCCGAAAAGGGCACATGGGTCGGCGCGCGACCAGGAACAGGACCCAAGCGACGCCGTGACAGGCCAAGTTATCCACAACCATCGACCCAAACTTAATTATCCACGGTAAAAAGAAGACGGGAGCCAGGCTCAGGAGGACAAGCTCATCGAATTCCTGCAAGCACTGATCGAGGATGCGGGCAAAAAGGTATTTTTGATTCTGGACAACTTGCGGGGTCATCACAGCAAAATCGTCAAGGCGTGAGTAGCCGAGCACAAGCAGGAAATCGAGCTGTTTTACCTGCCAAGTTACAGCCCTGAACTCAATCCAGAGGAACGCCTCAATGCAGATCTGAAGCAGGAGATAGGCAAACGCGTACCGGTGCGCAGCAAAGCCAAATTACGCGATGCTGCCAATGAGCACATGACGTTGCTCAAGCGCACGCCTGAGCGAGTTATCGCCTACTTTCAGGATCAACGTGTCCGCTATGCCGCTTCATATCATCGGGCCGGATCAATAGCACCCCTTTGGCCTAGGCAATTAAGTCCATCTCGGTCACTCCTGACGGCAGAACGAGAACGCCATCATCATCCGCCACCAGCCGGGCAGACGGGTTAAAGGTAACGCCGCCAAAGCGCAGCGGCACGTCCACCTCGCCGCCGCGGGTCGTATCTGCGCGGCGCGGGACGGTGCCAAGGGCTTTCACCCCAATGTCCATTGCTTCCAGTTCACTGCGGTCGCGGACGTAGCCGTTCACCACCACACCTTCCCAGCCATTACGACTGACGATCGCTCCCATGACGTCGCCGAACAGGGCACGCCACGGGAGGCTAGCCCCATCGATCACTAGCACTTGCCCAGAGCCCGGCTGGTCAATGAATCCACGTAGGCTGGCTAAACCGTCAACGCACCTGACGGTTCGGATCCGGCCGGAAAACTTCCGCTTCCTGCCGAAGCCCATAAAATTCAGCTCGCAAACCTGCGCCTCGGCGCAAGCATCCGAAAGGTCGGTGGTCTTCCAGTCCATGGGCGAAGTTTCGGCGATGGGGCGCTGCTATTTGCCCTCGAGCAGCGTCTCCGGCGCGACATATGGATATCCAAGGTCACGCGCAACCGCGTCATAGGTGACATGGCCTTGGCAGACATTTAGGCCGCGGCGCAGGTGCACATCGTTCTTCAGCGCGGTCTTCCAGCCCTTGTCTGCCAAGGCGATGGCGTGGCCGATCGTCGCGTTGTTCAGCGCGAACGTCGACGTGCGCGCCACTGCGCCGGGCATGTTCGCAACGCAGTAGTGCACGACGCCATCGACCACGTACGTGGGTTCGGCGTGCGTGGTTGCGTGCGAGGTTTCGAAGCAGCCGCCTTGGTCGATCGCAACGTCCACCATGACCGCGCCCGTCTTCATGCGCGAGACTTGTTCGTGCGTAACCAGCTTCGGCGCGGCCGCGCCCGGCACCAACACGCCGCCGACCACAAGGTCCGCATCGAGTACGGCTTCCTCGATGCTCTGGGCGTTCGAATACACCGTGTTGATGCGGCTGCCGAAGACCAGGTCAAGATGGCGCAGGCGATCGACGCTTTTGTCCAGCACGGTTACCCGGGCACCCATGCCGACTGCCATCTGTAAAGCGTTCGTTCCCACCACGCCGGCACCGATCACGGCGACGTGGCCGGGAGCGACACCCGGAACACCGCCGAGCAGCACACCGCGGCCGCCGTGCGTGATCTCGAGGTAATGTGCACCAGCTTGCACAGCCATGCGGCCGGCGACCTCACTCATCGGCGCGAGCAGCGGAAGCCCGCCGCCGGGGCCCGTGATGGTTTCATAGGCAATGCACACGGCGCCGGAATCGATCAGAGCCTTCGTTTGCTCGGGGTCCGGCGCCAAATGCAAGTAGGTGTAGAGGAGCTGTCCCGGGCGCAGCATGCGGCATTCCGTCGGCTGGGGTTCCTTGACCTTAATGATCATTTCCGCACGCGAGAAAATCTTGGAAGCCTGAGTCTCAATCTGCGCTCCCGCCCCTTGGTACTGCTCATCCGTGAGCCCGATCGCCGCGCCGGCGCCGGCCTGCACGATGACTTCGTGACCGCGCGCCGTCAGTTCCCTTACGCTCGCGGGGGTGAGGCCGACTCGATACTCGTGGTTCTTGATTTCCTTCGGTACGCCGATGCGCATGCTGTGCTCCTGTTTCGTTGAAAGTTACGATATTCTCTGGCAGAATTAGGCTCTGCGTGCAGCGAAACACCGCTGCAAGACTCAGTTATGATGCGTTCCACTGCCATTGACGCAGTTTTTAGGCAAAGTTATGGATTTAGATTGGATGGATGCCCGCCTTCTGGTGGAAGTTCAGCGAAACAACAGGGCTTCCAGCGATGCGTTGGGGGAAGTAGTGGGCCTTTCCGCGACGGCCGTGCAGCGACGATTGAAGAGGCTGCGCGAGGACGGAGTCATCGAATCGGACGTGGCGGTCGTCAATCCCAAGGCGGTCGGCCAGAACGTATCGATGGTCGTGTTCATCGGGCTCGAGCGCGACCGGTCGGACATCATCGACAATTTCAAGCAAACGATCCGCGCGACGCCCCAGGTCATGTCTGGGTATTACGTGACAGGGGACGCCGACTTCGTATTGATCGTCACCACCGAAGACATGGAGCAGTATGAGTCGTTCACGCGCCAAATTTTCATTGGCAATCAGGACATCAAGTGGTTCAAGACGATGGTGGTGATGGACCGGGTAAAGGCAAGCTTCGCGCTGCCCATCGACGCAGAACGGTTCAAGTAGCCGAATGGATCGCGCCACGGCACCGAGCTCTGGTAGCGATTAATTTTGGTGATGGTCCCGGATGCGCTCGACCAAGTTGCGGGTATAGGAAGATAAGGCTTCGTAGTCGCGCACGAGGATGTAGCGCTCGCGCACGCGCCACGGGTCTGTCAACTCGATCTGCGCGACGTTTGCATGTTCCATGTTCCGTTGTGCGGCGCTCAGCGGAACGATGGATACGCCCACACCGGCACCCACCATGAGGCACACGGCGTCGAAGCTTCGCAGCTGGATACGCAGCCTCATCGGTTTTCCGAACCTTTCGGCCTGTTGCTCAAGGAAGCTTTGCAG
>NZ_JBFUJT010000056.1:0-14921 GCF_056401235.1 Polaromonas sp. P4_F9
GCCGCAACCGTTCGGTCTGGTGCAGCACCTCTCGTGCGTGGTGCAGAAAGGCATGACCCGGCGGCGTTAGCTGTACGCCTCGCGCCTCGCGAACAAGCAGCGGCAGACCCGCCTGTGCTTCGAGCGACTTGACGCGCGCACTGGCCGCCGCCAGTGACAGGTGTTGACGCGCAGCCGCGCGGGTGAGGTTCCGCTCTCCGGCGACGGCAACGAACAGGCGCATGTCCGTAAGGTCGAATCTCAAGGGTTTGGAATTTCCGAAGGCTGTAAGCAACCGGCCAACACAGGTTGCTTACTCATCAAGATCGAACGCTACGGTCCAGGCGACTTTGCGCGCGCCTACGACTCGCGCGTACGGGGGCAGTCCTCGCATTCCGTCTGGACAAACCGCAGCAAGGAAAGCCCCGCGCTCGAAGGTCGAGGTTAGGTTGCAGAAAGCGTAACGCCCGACGCACCTAGCGTGAAGCTTTCATTGCCTCCATCGCCTGCCAATGGACTTGGTGTGATCTCCAAAGAACCATTTCCATCCAATCTGGCTTCTGAGGGTAGAAGTTGAGCTTGGAATCGTTCCGGATTCGACGTCCAAGTTCCGAATCGGCCTCTTTCGATCGATTCTTAACCAGCCAGAGATCATCGCGCATATCCTGCATTTCCGCGCCTGACATGTTGGGAGACGCTTGCAGCACCTGTCAATTGCAGGAATCCGGCCGGCAGTGACCCTTCGTCGCCGAAATTCAACTCGGCTTACCTCCTAATATACCAGTGCACGCCGCCCGGCGGCGAGCGGGCCCGGAGCGAACTGCTCGGGTTGCGCAACGACGGGTGTGCCGTGGCAGCCTGTCATCGGGAGCTGACTTATGTGCCTGGGGACGAGCCTGCTGCTCGTCGTGACTGAACCGGAGAATTCTTAATAATGGACCTCGACCTCATCCACGCTGCGCGAAGGCGAATCGCCGGGCATATCTTGCCGACGCCCGCGGTTTTTTCACCATCTCTCTCTGAGAGATGCGGCGTTCCGGTGTGGCTCAAGCTCGAACACCATCAGACGACCGGAAGTTTCAAGCTGCGCGGCGCGACCAATGCGATGCTCCAACTCTCCGACGCTCAGCGCGGGCGCGGTGTGATCGCGGTGTCGACCGGCAATCATGGCCGCGCGCTCGCCTATGCCGCGCACCGGCTCGGTTCACGTGCGACGATCTGCATGTCCCGACTGGTACCGCAGAACAAGGTCAGCGAAATCCGCCGACTCGGCGCGGACGTGCGCATCACAGGGACGTCACAGGACGAAGCGCAAGCGGAGGTCGACCGGCTGATCACGGAACAGGGACTCGTGATGGTGCCCCCCTTCGAGCACCCCGATATCGTCGCAGGCCAAGGCACCATTGGACTCGAGTTGGTTGAGGCAGTTCCTGACGTCGAGACTGTGCTCGTTGGCGTTTCGGGTGGTGGACTCGCAGCGGGCATCGCAACTGCCGTTAAGGGATTGCGGCCCCGTGCAAAGGTGATTGGTGTGACGATGCAACGGGGCGCGGCCATGAAGGCAAGCATCGATGCCGGCAAGCCCATGCAGGTGCCAGAATTTCCCAGCCTTGCTGATGCATTGGGCGGCGGGATCGGCCTGAATAATACGCTGACGTTCGGCCTGTGCCGCGAACTGCTCGACGACATCGTACTGCTGACGGAGGGAGAGATCGCAGCCGGCATGCGCCACGCCTACGCGCAAGAGCGCGAAATCCTTGAAGGCTCGGGCGCCGTGGGTATCGCGGCGCTGCTGGCCGGCAAGGTTGCCGGCCTGCGCGGACCGGTCGCCATCGTCCTTTCCGGGCGCAACGTCGACATGGAATTGCACCAAAATGTGATGAACGGCGACGATGACCCGTTCGGAGGGGATGCCTGATGCCGCAGATCAAGATCCTGACTGAGGGCGACCTACGCAAGCTCGTGCCGCTCGACCTCGAGGCGGTAATCTGCGTCGAGGATGCTTTCCGTGCGCTGGCCACGAAAGCGGTGGCGATGCCGCCTATTCTTCGGCTCGATATCCACGAACATCGCGGCGAGGTGGACGTCAAGACCGCGTACGTCCCGGGCCTCGACGGCTTTGCGATCAAGATCAGCCCCGGATTCTTCGACAATCCGAAGCTGGGGCTGCCGAGTACGGGCGGGTTGATGGTTCTGCTCGCCAGCAAGACGGGGTTAGTCCAGGCACTGTTGCTGGACAACGGTTACCTGACCGATGTGAGAACGGCTGCCGCGGGCGCGGTGGCGGCGAATCATCTTGCGCGGAAGGACGCTTCCGTCGCGGCAATCCTCGGGGCGGGCATGCAAGCGACCTTGCAGTTGCAGGCGCTTGCGCTCGTGCGCCCGATTCGGGAGGCGCGCATCTGGGCGCGCAATCCTGCGAAGGCCGAAAGCGTGGCGCGCAAACTCTCCGCGCAGCTGGGCATTCCCGTGATCGCGCATGCTGAGGCCGCGAAGGCAATCGCCGGGTCGCACGTGATCGTGACCACCACACCGGCAAACCGGCCGATCCTTGAAGCGGAGTGGCTTGAGCCCGGCCAGCACTTAACAGCGATGGGTTCGGACGCCGAGCACAAGAACGAAATCGACCCGGCGGCCATCCGCCGCGCCGATCTATACGTGGCCGACCGTCTTTCGCAGACACGGCGCCTGGGCGAACTCCACCACGCGATCTCCGCCGGCCACGTGTCAGCTGATGCGCTGTTTCCGGAACTCGGGGAAATCATCGCGGGATCGAAGAAGGGGCGCACCGCTGACACTCAAATCACCATGGCGGACCTCACCGGCACGGGCATTCAGGACACGGCCATCGCGACGCTTGCATTCGCGAAGGCGCAGGCCGCCAACGCCGGCGCGGCGTTGGAAAGCTGATGAAATGTATCGACATCCTCGGCGGATCCAGCGACCAGGCCACCGCCGACTATTACAGGCAGCTCAATCTGCTTGCGAAACAGCGCCGGGGTGGTTTCAATACGGCAGAACTGGTGATGACTTCCATGAATTTCGCATTCGCCGAATACTGCGTGCGCAACGCGAAGTTGAAGGAAATGGGGGCATATCTGGCGGACCGTGCCCCGGGCCCTCGAGCGCGCTGGGGCAGACTTCTGTCTCTGCGTGTCAAACACCTTGCGCCGTACGGCTCTCAGGTTCACGGAGCTGAATACGCAACCTCATCGGTTTTCCCAACCTTTCGGAAACTATTACATAACGCAGGAGTTCTCCATTCTCGGGTCGACATTCACTATTTTGTACGCATCGGATGCTCATATACTCAAGTGAGTGCTTAACGAAAGCAACGTGCACGGGGATGATTGCGCCTGCACGGCGCGCCGAGCGTCCCGCGTGCTGCAGTGAGGTGATGCGGCGCTAATAGGGCTCCGAAAGCTGTGCCATAGCTCCATACGTCAGACCGCCAAGTTCCCGCAAACAATTCACGTTGCACAGACCTTCCCTAACGCAGTCTTCTTTGACCACCGCCATGAATCTCGACCGCCTCGATGCTCGCCTCCTCTTAGAAGTGCAGCGAAACAACCGAACGTCCAGCGAGAAACTGGGCGAGTCTGTTGGGCTCTCGCCCACTGCGGTGCAGCGCCGCTTGAAGAGGTTGCGAGAAGAAGGTGTGATAGAGGGCGACGTGGCCATAGTGAACCCGAGGGTGATCGGGAAGAGCGTCACCATGATCGTGTTAGTAGATTTGGAACGTGAGCGATCCGATATCATCGTTCGCTTCAAGCAGATGCTCCGCAACACGCCTCAAGTCATGTCTGCATATTACGTGACGGGCGAGGCCGGCTTCGTGCTGACCATCGCGACGAAAGACATGGAGGAATACGAGTCCTTCATTAGCACGTTCTTCTATGGCAATCCAGACATCAAATGGTTTAGAACCATGGTGGTCATTGACCGCGTGAAGGCGAGCTTCGCGCTCCCCATTGACGCCGAGGAATTCAAGTAACATGAAGGCTGAAACATCAAATCGAGATCTTCCGAGACTCCAGCCCATCATGATCTGCGATCTGCTCTAGGCAGGCGTGGTCAATTTTTTGCCCCGAAATCGAGGGCAAATATCTTCTAACAGTTCACTGGCGTGCGGTGGCAATTCGTCGCAACCTTCATCCGCTCAAATTTTGACAGACCGAGCATGGGGACGAAAGCCACGCCAACCCCCACGCGGAGCATCCGGCAAAGAGTGTCAAATCTTCGAACCTGAATTCGCATTCGGATAGACTTCCTGCGCCGCCCAGCCTGTTGCTCAAGAAAAATCGGTAGCGTGCTACCGTGATTCATGCCGACGAAGTCCTCGTCTAGCGTCGCGGGAAAGTCGATCGCATGGGACTGCGAAGCGAAGCTCTGCTCCCGCGCGGTCGGTGCTGACGTGGAATCGCCTGCAGTCCCCGCAACTCGACCTCGTGTGGTGCGCCAGTCTGTTCTGCACTTATTGGGTGACGGCAGCCAGAGCGGCCTTGGCGCGCGTGACCTTGGCCAGGAGGTCCTTGGCGCTGGCGGTCCATACGAAGGGCTTGGGGTGAGCGTTGTGGTCGGCAACGCAGGTGCTTAGGCGTCTGCAGTCGATGAGCCACAGGGACTTCAGCCACTCCCCGTGCCGATGCCGCGGCTGGCACGTCGAGATGACCATGCCGTCCAGCGTATTAAGCGCGGCGAACAGCGTCGTCGTGCCAAGCCGCTTGTAGTCGTGGGGATGGTGCCCGCTCGCACGGCCTTCATCCGCAGCCCCGGTTGCGTGGGGTTCGAAGCTTGGATCTGGCTTTTCTCGTCGCAACTGAGCACCGGCGCATGCTCCGATGGGTTCAGGTACCGCATCGACGAGCTTGTCCTCGAAGCGCGGATCACGCGAGAGTTTCAAGGTACGGCTCAGTTGCGGCTTGATGCCGTTGCGCTGCCACACACGCCGGACCGTGGTAGCGCTCAGACCCAGATGCGCGGCCAGCGTGCGTTTGCTCCCGTGCGTGGCGGCCGCCGGCTTGGTATGCAGCGTCACCCAATGTCCGACTCCACCTCGGGCGTGACCGCCTGAATAGCGGTCTTCTCGTCAACACTGAACACCGCAGCTTTTTGCGGGGGATTCAAGTACAGCCCGATGACATCTGCAGCCTTGGCTTCAAAGTCCGGATCGTCCGAGGTGAGATAGCCCTCAAGCAGATGCGGCTTGATGCCGTGCTTGGCCCAGATGCGGGCTATTGTCATGTGCGAGATTTCCCCGCCCAGTTCGGCCGCCAGCTTGCGCGAGGACCAGTGCATGGAGCTGTCACCCGGCTTGTGTTTGGTGGTGCGCGCCAGCACCCGCGCCTCCAGGCGATCGGTCACCTTGTAGCGCTCGCGCCCAGCATGGCGAGCAAACAGCCCGGCCAGGCGATCACTTTCAAAGCGCTTGCTCCACCGGTCGATGGAGCTGTCGCTGTAGTCAAGCTTGGCGCGGATGTCGGCCCTGGTCAGGCCATCGGCGAGCATCAGAATCAACTGCGCGTGGCGAGCCGCATCGGCCCGCGCGCTTCTGGATGCAGCTTGCTGTTGAAGTTCCATGCGCTCGCTTTGGGTCAGTTTCATCGCAACCCCCAGGGCTGCAATGACACTTCCTTTTTAAACGTTACAGTCCACTAGCCGCGCCTAGCCTGATGCCAATCGTGCGTCGGAACATCACCTGGCGCGAGGGAACCAATGAAACACTGAGTGGCCGCTTCGCGGCCGTGCGGGTGCGCCATGCAGGTGGCAATGCGGGCAAGGCGCGCCTGCGTCCCGAGCAATGGCTGCTCATCGAGTGGCCCGCGAACGACGCCGATCCGAGCAAGTACGTTCTATCTACGCTGCGCGAGGAAACACCGATCAACGAGTTGGTCGGCGCCGCCCATCAGCGCTGGCGCATCGAACGCGACTACCAGGATCTGAAGCAGGACTTCGGCCTGGGGCACTACGAGGGGCGAGGCTGGCGAGGGTTCCATCACCACGCGTGTTATGCATCGCGGCTTATGGGTTCATGATGGCAGAGCGCCTCGTCACCGACAAGTCTGTCGGTGGTAAAAAAACTTCATCGACCGCCAAGTGCCTGCCCTTCCCGCGGATTACATCCCCCGCGGCAGTCCTGCGCGCGCAGCGGTAGGCGACCTCGATCACGACACTGCGCCATCGATTGAGCCATCGATTGAGCCATCAGCTGATCGCCCGACTTGGGCAGTGCCCCTGGTGCGGTCGCACAAGCGCAAAGTTACTCTTGTGGCACAGTAAGGATTAGGGTAATGGGGCTCAATCACGGCGCACAACTCCATCCACGGCACGGCTCGAACCCTCTTGTCGGATGCCACGGCAAGTGTCTGCTGCCTCATGCCAAGCTCAACGTTTCAGGCGCCTCGGTGGTGGATTCAACGTTGTCCTACTAGACAACGGACGCGAGCGTCAGCCGGCAGAGGTCCGTAATGTCAAAGATCGGTAACCCTGTACTACGGCGAAGCGAATTCTTGACAATTGGGAATCCCGTGCATTCGAACAGTACCATGCCGATCTCAGGATGCGCAGTGCGAAGCCGCGCAACGCAAGCGGCGACTTCCCTCTCGATCTGATCGATATCGGTACGGATGAATGGACACGCAATCGAATTGCGCAAGAATTCGCCGCCTTCGATTCCGCCGATGACCACTCTCTTTCGATCTGCCGGATTGTCGACGCCTAACAGATCATCACCGCAATGCGTGGAGTCAGCTGTCACCACTGCGAGTTTTTGAGCAGGTGCCAGCTGACGCAGCAAGGCCGGAATTAAGAGCAGGCTCGACAGCGCTACAGGTATGCTGACGGCAGAGGCGACGGCGGCCTGATGCCGGATGAAAAAACCACAGTCAGAAGAAATCACGGCTGCGCCCCGCTCGACCAGGCGTTGAGCAGCTGCCACGCAGGCGGTTTCAAGCGACGGATCACCGCGAATGATGACGTCCGCCCATGCGCCCTCCACGATCTCCGTAATTATTGGGCGATTGAAGGTCGTCGGATTCAACAGCGACCCTACCCGCGGGACTTGTGGCGGGCTCTCGGATTGACCTTCATTCAGCTCAAGGATTCCGAGGGGACGATGACTTTCCAATACCATGGACAATTCTCCTTTTAAATTTCGCCGCTGCTGTTTTTGTTTGAACTAGGCACTTCGCACACAACACGGCCCGCGCTGGGTTGGATAAACCCTGCGACCATCCTAAGTGTCGTCGTTTTCCACCGGGTCGATGTAGCCCGACTCGGCGTAGGTAGCGGGTCAGGCTTTCATCGCTCATTGCATTTATCTATTTAGTAGCCACGCGTTTATAAGAGGCGACCGAAGCGAGACTTTGCAAACCAATCAACGGTGACCTGAAGACGAAATCGAAGACGCTGGTCAGAGGTCTTCGCTCCGGCGCGCAGTCCACCGGTGTTCCCTCAGCCCGCACCCGCCTTCGGTCGCTGCGCTCACGTACCAGGATCACGAGCGCGGTCCCGGAATCTCGCGATGACGTCGTCAAGTGGTACGCCCATGGCCAGCTCCAGGTTCGTCCAGTAATACTCGGCACTAGCGAGTAACTCCTCGCGCTGGTCAGGTGCGCGCTCCGCCTTCCAGTGCCTGATCAACGCGAGCATGGTGAGCCGCGCGAGAGCCGCAACTGGCAAAAGTGGAAGTTCTGAGTCGTTTATCGGCCGGCTCTGCTCGTACCCAGCGACAAAGGCAAAGGCATCCTGCCAAGGGTGATCCTGAGTGCGGCCGACCAAGTGAGCGACCGTATTCGCAGGGTCAAAGATCACAGCGGTGCGGACAGTGTCACCAAAGTCAAGGATGGTCTTCACGAAGGCATCGCTGTGCGGATCCACGACGACGTTGTTGGGAGCGTAGTCACCGTGGATCACTTGCATTTCAAGACCGGGCAGCCTCGGCAGCAGGACTTCCTCAAAGAGCTTGAAGGCCTGTTGAGCCAACCGTCGCCGCTTGGGCTCCAGCGTGTACTCGACAAGTCCGACCCACTGGTGAAAGTGCCCAATGTCGTAAACCAGTCTGCGCGCGTCGGCTGGGTGCCCAAATGATCGCAGCACACTGTTGACTCGCCCGAGCATGTCTCCCAGCTTGGTCAACTGCTCCGCGTTCGCGTCCATGTGTTCCCACAACACCCCTTCGACGAAGCAGAAGACGCTTAGCATCCGACGGGTGCCATCGCTCATGTCGATGGGAACGCTGTCGCTTTCATCAAGGGTCAATTTGATTCGCTGGACCGGCAACGCGTGAGCGGCATCATCGAAGTAACGCATCACGGCAGTCTGCAACGCCGTAACTGATTCAGGCTCATCGGACGGCGACACCTTAACGAGGTATTTGTTTGAGCCGGTTGTGAGCCTGAAGGTGTCGCCCTTTTCAACAGACAGTCGTTCGACGTGTCCGCTGAGCCCATAATTCCTCTCAAGCATGGTTTTCAGCAGCAAGGGGTCGATGGACTCCCGAGACGACAGCAGGCTGCTCTCCTCGAAGAGCTGTTGCAACATCACGCGGTGTGACTTGTTCATGTCGGTCGAGCCTTTTACAGCCAGTGTTTCGCTACAACGGCAAAGGTCTCAAGGAGTCGAGACACATCGGCAGCGGTGAAAGCAACTGGGGGACGGATTTTCAACACGTTTCCCGCCGGACCCGTCCGGCTGATCAGGACTCGACGATCGCGCATGTCCTTGATGATGTCTTCGGCACGAACGGAATCGGGCTCGAACGTTCTTTTATCCTTGACGATCTCGACACCAAGGTACAAGCCGCTGCCGCGGATTTCCCCGACGTAAGGGGATTCCCGTGTAAGCGCTTCAAGCCCTGCTCGTAGGGTCGCACCATTCGCGACTACGCGCTCACGCAGATTTTCCTGCTCGAACACATCGAGCACCGCGGACGCAGCGGCTATGGAGAGCGATCTGCCACCTAATGTGTTGAAGTAGCTGACCTTCTCTCCGAACTCGTCGGATACCTCCGGGCGGAAGACGACGCCAGAGACGGGGTACCCGTTCCCCATCGCCTTGCCCATCGTGACGATGTCGGGAACCACCTCGTGTCGGCTGAACCCCCACATGGAATCCCCGAGCTGGGCGAACCCCGATTGAACCTCGTCCGCAACGTAGACGCCGCCGGCGGCGTGAACCTCGTCGACTACTGCCTTCATGAAGCCGACTGGGTGAGTGAAAATCCCGTCGGATGTGAACGCGGAATCGGCGATCAAGGCCGCCAGCCTGTACCCATGCCGCTCCAGATCACCAATCGCGGAACGTACCTGGTCCCGCATGTAGTCCTCGAGAGAACGTCCAGGCCCGACGATTCGCGGGTCAGGAGCGGCAATGAGTCGGACGTTCGGTCCGAGCGGCGATCCCGCGCCCAACATTGGGGAAAAACTCGCCACCTCATGAGTGCGACCGTGAAACGCCCAGCGGGTAGCGATGATTCCCTCACCACCCGTATGGAACCTCGCGACCCGAATCGCGAGGTCATTCGCTTCGGATCCGGTGCATGTCAAGCTTAACTTCGACAACGCCGCTGGAAATGTCGCAAGGAACCGCTCGGCATAGTCAACGAGCCGCTCTTCGGGGTAACGCGTATCCGTGTTGATTGCGGCGATCTGGCGGGAAACGGCGTCCACAACATGCTTGTTCGCGTGGCCAACGCCCGGAACATTGTTATACGCGTCGAGATAGTCGTTGCCGTCGCGGTCTATTAGGTGGGCGCCAAAACTTGAGACAAACTCTACCGGAATCGTCTCGGAAAAGTGGTAGCCAGGACCGAGCACCGTGTCCCGGCGCCGGATGATGTCCTGGAGTCGTTCTGGCAGATCGCTGATACCACTCGTGTCGATCCGCTGGGCGTGGCGCGCGCTCATCTCAGCGTGAGAGTGAACCATCGAAGACCCCCTCCGAGATTTCGTCGGGTCCGCTGCAATCTGGTGAGTAAGAGCAACGCTTGGCATCAAGATTGGCAGGCTCAGCCTCTACGCGAGGTATTGCAATCGTTACGCCGACTGCTGCGAAAAAGCATGCGTTCATTCGGAGGTCCTAGTGTAATTAACGAAGTATTGCGCCATTTGATGGCGGATGAATCGACACGCTGTGACTCTGCATGCCGCATTCGAAGCTACGTCCATTTCTTATCAGACCAACCAATTGCAGTACACAGTGGAACCGTTGGTAGATCACGGCGCCTGTGCGGCCCAGTTGCGTTGTCATGATGCGAAGGAACGATCAGTTCTGGGCAAATCGTACCAAGCGTCGATGGATCAATCTCGTTGACTTGGGGGCTTCTTCCGCGGAAAGTCTGCGTATGGATAGCTGCTCGCGCACGAATTGGGCAATCCGCTGGCGCCGATTCGAAATGCCGTCCAGATCCTTCGATGTCTCCAAATACGAGCATGGGTCCGCAGGGCCGGCTGCTGCCGATGATGGAACGGCAGGCAGTCCTCGAAAATCCGGCAGCGATTCAATCTCAGCTGCCTTGGCCAAGTTCCCGAAAGCAGAACTACGTGCGGCTTCTGAAGTTAAATCCGGCGCGGCGCGGCGCGGCTCGACCTCGTCTCGCTGCGGCTTGCGGTCCAGTGCGTACGTGTGGGCTCATTGTCCACCGCAGCGCCACTGTGCCATATGTCGATTTCCGGCGCGAGCCATCGTTTGCGACGACTTGAGGACGCGTTTGGAACACAGCTGTTCCATACGTATGCGCGCGGTGAACCCATGTTGACCGCCGGCTGGCGGCCATGGTTGGCGATCAGGCGTGAGGATCGGGCGTCAGCCCGAAATCCGGAAAATCGCTCACGCGCCTGCCCACGCAGCGCGCCAGTCAGATCGGGGAGTTGCTGCCGCAGCGTTGGCAGGCATCCGTGCTGGCTGGCGAGATCGATACCATACCCAGCGCGTTCGGCGACGCGGAAGAAATGGCTGTCGTAGCTCGCCCATCCGGCGGAGGCATATTTCTTAGAATGACCTGTGGCGTAGGCCCATTCCATGTGTGGATAGCGCGGCACGGTTTTCGGCGGCATCGCCACTTCCAGCGGCACGCGCGGCGCTTCCGGCGGAAGGACGACGAAACCGCGACCCCATGGCCGCTGCGTTGAAACGATGGGCGAATACTGATCGCCCTCGTAGTGGTTCGCGCCGCCCCAAGTGTTGTAGGCGAGCCAGGTGCCGGTCGCCGCCACCTGCAGGGTAAAGCCAGTACTATTTCGGTCATTCTCGGCCTTAAGTTCAACGGAGCCTGGCCGCGGGCGAGCCACGACAGGCATTTCGTGACGACGGCCTACCAATCAGTGGGACAAGATCTGGCTGAGGAACAACTTCGTTCTTTCGTGCTGCGCGTTGGTGAAGAAGTCCTGCGGCGCGCCCTCCTCGACGATCTGMCCCTGATCCATGAAGATCACCCGGTCCGCAACGGCGCGCGCGAAGCCCATCTCGTGCGTGACGCAGACCATGGTCATGCCGTCGCGGGCGAGACCCGTTATTGTTTCGAGCACTTCCGCGACCATCTCGGGATCGAGCGCCGAAGTCGGTTCGTCGAAGAGCATGACGGCCGGGTCCATACACAGAGAGCGGGCGATTGCGACACGCTGCTGCTGTCCTCCGGAAAGCTGAGCCGGGTATTTGTTCGCCTGCTCCGGAATGCGCACGCGCTCCAGGTACTTCAGCGCGATCTTCTTTGCCTCGGCCTCTGGCACACCCTTGACCCACATCGGGGCGGCCATGCAGTTCATCAGCACCGTCATGTGCGGGAAGAGATTGAAGTTCTGGAACACCATACCAACGCTTTTGCGGACTTCAGCCACGTCGCGCATATTGTTGTGYAGCCTGATCCCGTTGACGATGATGTCGCCCTCCTGATGCGCCTCAAGCCGATTGAAGCAGCGGATCAGCGTCGATTTCCCCGATCCGGAGGGGCCGCAAATGACGATACGCTCGCCTTTGCGCACAGTSAGGTTGATATCCGTCAGTGCCCGGAAGGTGCGGTACCACTTTGAGACGTTCGTCGCTTCGATGATCTTGTCCGTACTCATTGGCGCTTGCTTCTGACGTGATGACTCTGGATAGGAAGTTGGCKKCGTGYGCAGCCCAGTGGCAGRYGRCTCSGAAGGGTTATGAAKAAGGTCATCTCTCAGCTGACTTATGTTGTTCACGGTCATCGCGTTTTACTCCTTGCGTAGTGGCGCTCGAGCCGTGATTGGATTACTTCGAGGCAGATGGACAGTACCCAATAAATGAGAGCCACCGTTACCAGCATCTCCATATGATGGAAGCTTTCCTGACCGAGGGTACGGGCAAGAAACGTCAGCTCCCAAACGCCCAGGACCGAGACGAGCGAGCTGTCCTTCACCATTGATATGAACATGTTTCCGGTAGGCGGAATGATTACCGGAAGCGCCTGCGGCAAGATGATCTTGCGCATAGTGAGGCCAAACCCAAAACCCATGGAGCGGGACGCCTCCCATTGGCCGCGATCGATGCTCTGGATCCCAGCGCGGAAGACTTCCGTCATGTAGGCACCGACGCAAAGCGAGAGTGCCAATATGCCTGCAGGGACGGCATTGATCACAAATCCCAGCTGAGGCAAGCCGAGATAGATCAAGTAAATTTGCATCAGAAGCGGCAATCCGCGGAAGAAGGAAGTGTAAAAGCTGGCAATCCCGTAGGCGAAGCCGTTGCTAGACAGTTTGGCTACGGCGGCAATGATGGCAATGATCGACGCGAATACGAGTGAAATCGCCGAAATGTAAATTGTCGTCACGATCCCTTGCGTGATCAGGAAGGGCAGATTCGCCCGAATRAAGGGCATGCTCARATCAAACGTCTTGAAGAACGCGAGAAAGAGCAGCAGCARCTCCAGCCACACGATGCGAATCTGCACTCGCAAGGACGCAAACCCGATCAAYACGACGTTGCTGCAGAACAGGATCGCGATCACGAAGGCAATGGCGAAGCGCCCGTGAAGGCCGCTCGTCGCAGGATCGCCGATGACCGGCCGCATGAGCTCGCCTAAGGTGGTGCCCGTGAGATTGAAGAGCATAAAAACCGCGAGCACAACTGCAAACAGCGAAGTGACAAACCACGGCTTATGGACGAATACCTCGGAATCAACTGTATCCGGATAGAGCATGAAAAAACCTTTGAAGAGAGGCGGCCCAAGCCTGGCTTGGGCCGCTAGAGCCTGGCGACCTTATTTCTGGACGAATTTATCCATGCCGTACCACTTGATCGACAGCTTGGAGAGCGTGCCATCCTCCTTCATGCTCTTGATGGCGGCCGCGATCTTGTCGCTAAACTCCTTGTCTCCATGTAGGGTTGCGATGGATCCTGGATAAGTGAACAGCGGTTCGCCGAGTTGCTTCAATGGATAGCCGGACTTGATCGCCTTAGTCGCAAGTTGTTCATCAGTAACGATCGCATCAAGACGTGTGCCGTCGCCAAGGCGAAGATCGTCGAATGCAATATTGGAGCTTGTGTAGACCTTTACCTGGCCCGGCTTGAATTGATACTCTACCGGCTGAGCGCCGACCCAGTTTGGCGTGTAGGTTTGKTTGGCGTAGGACTCTGAGGTGCCAGCAGCAGCGCCGACCACCTTGCCGTTGAGATCGGACAGCTTGGTCGCCTTGCTGTTCTTGTGAACGACGGCGACKSCCTKMTCRTAGAAGTAGATGGCCGGGAAGTCGAACTTTTCAGCCCGGGSCTTGGTCGGGACCATCTGACCCATGCCAATGTCCCAACGGCCWTCCCATTTGCCTGCCGCTATAAGRTCCCAGCCSGGCGTTACAAATTGRACCTGCACGYCCATGTATTTSGCKATGCYCTTSGCAACTTCTAYGTCATAGCCGTCCAGCTCGTGCTTYTCATTCAAGRACGMCATTGGTCCCCAGTCSGTGCCGACCGCCACCTTGAGCGTCTTTGTGGCGAGCACGCGATCAAGCACAGCGCCGGCATGCGCAGTAATGCCTGTCATTGCGATCACGAGGGAAGCKGCGGCCACCATGGCCTTTGCGATTCTGTTCATACGATTGTCTCCTAGTTGGTTTGGGATAGCAAACTCTAGTCTAGTGCTCGGTGGATTTTGGTTTATGCGATCTCTAATGCATCAACGCACAAATGCGGCGCTTGGTTGGCAGTTTTTGCTGGATTTTGACCCGTTGTCACGACCGGGCGCGCTCGTTCTGCTTTCCCGTGGCAAGCGCACTGTTTAGCTCTTTATAGAGTTGTTGGGTGACGGCATTCAGCTGATGCGGTCGATTGAGCCGAATTTCGGCAATTCCATCCTTGACGGAATGGAGGATCGTTTCATAGCTCATGTGTGTGTCACTCCATTTCAGGCGCGGGAGGCGCCCCCCGGCTGACGGCTGACGGCTGACGGCTGACGGCTGACGGCTGAGGCTCTAGGCTTGCCGCCCTACTTGGCTGAGAACCCGGGGCCGCCAGGTTGTCGCACTGACTAAACACTTGTATCGGTGAATCATCGTGTTCAACAATTGATCCATCATCAGCGGCGGCTCACATTGCAGGCGTCTTTGAAGCAGTTCTACTCTGGCCAACGGACCGTTTGCTCCATAAAAATCAGCGGTGGCTCACTCGCTGCACCATATTTCTTCACACCTCCAACGCCTTGATGCGCGCGCTCGTAGCGGCGAGCGACAGGTTCTGGCGGGTCGCAGCGCGAGTGCGATTGCGCTCTTTCGCGACAGTGATGAAGATGCGCAGATCGGTGACGTCGAATCGCAAGGCTTGCGAATTTCCTGTGATGGGCGCTTGACCGATGCACTGGCCATCCCGCGAGCTCCACACTGCGGGACGACATTTAAGCTGCGCGCCCTGCGCGCAGCATCGCCAACAGGCGATTCTGTTCGTTGCCCATGATGGACATGCCTTCGTCGACGCCCATGCCGGGCTTGGCT
>NZ_JBFUJT010000057.1:0-14649 GCF_056401235.1 Polaromonas sp. P4_F9
GAGGTGCTCAAGTTGCAGCCCAATAACGCGGGTGCGTATAACAATTTGGCATGGGTGAGCGCTAAACTCAACAAGGATGGTGCGATCGGCTACGCTGAAAAGGCAAATGCCCTGGCACCCAATCAACCGAGATTTATGGACACCCTCGCGATGATACTCTCAGAAAAGGGCGACTACGCGAAGGCAGTGGAACTTCAAAACAAAGTACTGGTGTTGCAGCCGTTGAATCCTGTATACAAACTCAACCTGGCAAAAATTCATATTAAAGGCGGAAATAAAGGTCTAGCGCGAAAAAAACTGGAGGAACTCAATAAACTGGGCGATAAGTTTTCAGCTCAGCCGGAGGTTGCGGCGCTCCTGAAAAATCTGTAAGTCTGTCGGTTTTTCTTACAACTCTCAGGCGAAGTGAACACCAGAAAGCATAAATACCAATAAAAATCAACGGGCAAAACGAACGGCATGAAAATTGCGTCCCTAGCAATTGGCGGAAGCCGGGATTTAATGTGTTTGCTGAGTTCTCAGGCAAAAATGCTGCATCGGTGGCGAGCTAGTTTTTTCGCACAATTGCGGTGCATTTGCTAAGATTAAAGCGGTTTAAGTCGGATACCCGGCGCAAACCGTTAAAAGAATTGCGGCTACGCGTGGGAATCGATATGAGCACTGAAAATATTGAAGCGCCAGGCCAGGGCAAGGCAGGGGGACTTTCATCTGCGGCTCTCGCTCGCCGTCGTATCCTTCTCAAGGGTGTAGGTAAGGGAGCGGCCGTTCTTGCAGCGACTGTACCTCTCCAGACTTTGGCGGGTCAGAGGCTCATCACATTTGATGGCCAACACCAGTGCAGCATCTCGGGCATGCACTCTGGCGTGCATTCGGCTACTACGACTGCGGCGGTATGTGGTGGCTACGGTCCCGATTGGTGGGGTCAATCAGAGACAATCAACGGGAAGCTGGTGCCCAGCCATGCCTGGCCCGTTCCCTTCAAGACGCAGTGTAAACAGGTTTTTAAGGCCAGCGGTTATTTGCGAAATACTGATGGCGGTTTTCCGACGCTGTTTGAGGTCCTATCGCCGGCAGATAATAGCCGCAATTTCGCGGATACAGATGAATTTCACTGGATTTGCGCTTGGTTGAACGCTTTGAGCTTCAGCTTCAACTTCCCCTACTCGGGAGACGAAGTGCTTGCCTTTTATAACCAGGGCAGCGCTTCACCGGCGTACAGAGATGCCCTGGAGTTTTTCAAGACGTACATGGAAACGCACACTTCATAAGTATTGGCAACCGGGACGCTCTTGTCATTTGCTGGTGAATCAATCTCAATCGCCTTGCCTTGTGGTTTGGCATCTGAACACGCTGGCATCCCTGCACTGGAGATGCTGGAATGATGAGTGGGTGGTATTTGACGTTGGGTCGGGACAAACCCACCAGATGGACACGCTGACGGCAGTCACTCTCATGATGGTTGAGAGTACCGCGAGCACGCTCCCCGAACTGGTGTCACGGATTGCTGATGAGTTGCTCATCCCCAGCGATAACCAATTATCGGACGCCGTGGGGGGCATCCTGGAGCAGTTGGCAGCCACTGGCCTGATTGAGTCGACGCTGCAATGATTTTGTCTGAGTTAAGCACAGCCGAAGTCAGTCATCGACTTGGCAGTGAAGGCCTGACCATTCGGACCGGCCCCTTCAATTTCAGAATCATCTCAGAGCTTGAGTCCGTTGGGGAGGGTCTGAGGCTGCTTTATGCTGACTTCCCACTKGTTGACCCTCAGGAGTTTGTCGACTTTACCGTGACTCTGGCCCAAAGCAGAGGATTACGAAGATGGTGGCGGCCACAGGTTAAATTCGTCTATGACGGGGAGCATCCATTTGCCGCCTTGCCTGTAGATCATGCATTTCCCCTGCTTGAATGGGCAATGAACTGGTGTATCTCGACCCAAGCCCATCATTACCTTTCGCTGCACGCTGCCGTGGTTGCGCGAAACGGTTGTGCCGTTATCATGCCAGCCCCGCCAGGCTCGGGAAAAAGCACTTTGTGCGCAGGTCTCGTCAGCCGGGGCTGGCGGCTGCTCTCGGATGAGCTGACTTTGATTTCGCTGACGGACGGCTTGATTGCACCGCTAGGTCGACCTATCAGCCTGAAGAACCAGTCGCTGCAAGTAATCAGCAGGTTTGTGCCGGGCGCGGTGCTGAACCGGGTGACCCATGACACCTCCAAAGGATCAGTCAGCCATATGAAGGTTCCCACTCTCCATGTGGACCTCCATGAAGATCAGGCGCGGCCACGGTGGGTGGTATTTCCGCAATATGTTCCGGCTGCCAGAGCCGAACTTACTGCGCGTTCGAAGGCCAACAGCATGCTGGAGCTGGGCCGCAACGCATTCAACTACACCGTGCTCGGATTAACCGGCTTTGAATTGCTCGCAGACGTCATCACGACCAGCGATTGCTATGACTTCAGATACAGCCAACTGGAAGATGCAGTGTCGGTGTTTGACGATCTTGCAGAGCGGGGAAGGGCATGAAGCCGAGCCTGCTTTCGCAAGTCTGGGCGCAACCGGATCAGCGGCCCCAACTGACTCTGTCGGAATGGGAGAACATTTTGGGTCAGGCCAGACAAGCAAGATTGCTGGGCCGTCTCGCGCAGCACCATGCTGAGCGCAATTGGTTGGCCGCAGTTTCAGAGAGGCCGCGACAATACCTGGAAGGAGCACTGAGGTTGGTTGATCGCCAGCATCATGAGGTGCAATGGGAAGTGGACTGCATCAAGCGCGCACTGAAACATGTTCCTACTCCCATTGTCATGCTTAAAGGTGCAGCTTACTTTGTGGCCAACCTGCCTCCACGACATGGGCGTCTGTTTTCTGACATAGACATCATGGTTGCGCGAGATCGTCTCCCGGAAGTCGAAGGCGCGTTGTTCCGGGCTGGTTGGATCAGTGAAAAAAGAGATGCCTACAACGAGCGTTACTACCGTCAGTGGATGCACGAGATTCCGCCGATGAAGCATGTGCAGCGCGGCACGGTGATTGATGTTCATCACACCATCACACCGCCGACCTCGCGATTCAAGGTCAATGGTGCCCAACTGCTGGAGCGCATGGTGGCCATTGACGACAGGGCTGACTTGTTCGTTCTGGCACCAGTGGATATGGTGCTTCACAGCGCTGTGCATCTGTTTCAGGAGGGCGAATTCAGTCACGGCCTGCGCGACTTGCTGGATATCAACGATTTGCTGAAGCATTTCAGCAAAGATCCTGGGTTTTGGAGTGCACTATTCGCCCGAGCCAAGGAACTGGGTTTGGGCGAACCGCTCTTTCATGCGTTGCACCACACCCAACGCCTCTTTGGTAGCGGCACACCTCTGGATTTACGCCATGAACTACAGGATATCCAGCCGAACTGGATGACTCGCCGGGTGCTGTCTGTATTGCTCAACCGTGCATTGCAACCGCTCCATCCGAGCTGCGATGACTCCTTTGGCAATTTTGCCCGCTGGTCTTTGTACATTCGATCCCATTATCTGCGGATGCCCTGGTATTTGATTGTTCCGCATTTGACTCGGAAAGCCTTCATGCATTACTTTCCAAAGGGGAATACTGCAATAGCTGACGCTGATCACACGGCACATTGATAGCGTGGGTTTGACCTGTGGCTCAATATGCATCAGTGTGTTGGGCAAATCGCGGTTTTACGTTAACCCAATGGAGAGTGAAAAATGAAGTCCAGACTCATTTTCCTTGTTCTTGCTGGCCTCATGATTGCGGAGCCTTTGCGGGCCGATATGGCCAACACTATCGCCAAGGTAAAACCATCAGTGGTCATGGTGGGTACCTACAAGAACACAAACAGTCCGCGCTTCGCCTTGAGGGGGACGGGTTTTGTCGTGACCAATGGAAATTCGGGGCGTGGCAATCTGGTCATCACCAATGCCCATGTTCTTGAGCTGCCTGCGAAAGTGGATGTCGATGCTGCTTTGGTCATCCAGGTCAGGGGGGAACAAAATGAACTGCAGATGCGGCCAGTTACGGTGCTCGAAGTGGACACGCCTCATGATCTGGTTTTGCTGCGCTTTGAAGGGCCCCCGGCACCGGCACTCAGCATGCGGGATTCCGGCTTGGCTCAAGAGGGGCAAGCCGTCGCCTTCATGGGGTTCCCCATCGGGGGAGCGCTTGGTTTCTCACCCGTGACTCACCGCGGCATGATTTCTTCTATCGCCGCAGTTGCCTTGCCTACCCCATCCGCCCAGCAGCTCAACGAAAAAACGATACGCAGTCTGCGCTCGGGAGGTGGTTTCGATATTTTTCAGCTGGATGGCACGGCTTATCCCGGCAACAGTGGGGGGCCCCTGTTTGATCCGGATACAGGAGAGGTGCTGGGCGTTGTGAACATGGTGTTCATCAAAGGCACCCGGGAATCGGCCTTGACCAACCCGTCAGGAATCAGCTATGCCATTCCATCCAGATTTGTGCAGCAATTGTTGCAACGGAGCAAGTCCAACTGACCTCCAGGTGAGTGATTGGATAGCTCAGTCTGGCAAAAATTGGGAGGCAATGTCCAAGTCTTCATGGGTCATGCCTGACTTCAATACGCCAACAAGTTTACGCCAGGGGAGATCAGGTTCAATCAATTTGAAGCCGTAAAAGCCGTGGGGCCCCTTGTGTTTGCCACGTACGACCATGGCTTTGATAACCGACTCTTCCTCATGCCCCAGTTGAACGATGGCTTGACCCCAAACGTTCGCGGGTAAGGGTACTTTAGAGCGCGCCAGAAAACCATCCTCGGAAAGCTCTACCACCCGCAGGTCATAGACGTCCGTATTTTCAGGGCCAGTGACAGAGAACCTGCCAGGACATTTGATTGAATAACGTTGATGCTTACGCTCACGGGTCTGGAAGTTTGAATCAGAAAAAACAGGCGGCAGTACCTGTTGGTACTCCGCGTGGTTGTAGATGGAGTGCAGCAGTCTTTTCTCCCTTTCACTTAGGTTTTGAAAGGTGGGAGTACATTGGTTGAAAAAATAGTCGAGTAAATCTGGTGTCATCACCGGATCATTGGTCGTGAAATAGCGTCGACTTGGCATCCTGATATTACGCAGCTTGGTGCGTAAAAAATATGCATAAAGATTCTTGCGTCTCGCTTTCTTCCCATAAACCCGTTTAAAAATTGAAGGGGCTACATACAGGTCAAGAGAGGCACCTATCGCTGGTGCTCCATTGGCAAAATCGTATTTTTCAACTGAACTCTCCGTCAATCTTTCAAAGAACAAAAGAGACTCGTACATTTCAATCCGGTTCGGATTGACAGCAATCACAAGATGCCGGGTATCAAAGAAGGTGGTGGAGTATTCATACATGAATTTCATCAAGGGAAACAGGATGGTTCCTCCTGTGTTTCTGAATTTCAGATGCACTGCAAGCGCAGATACTTCAGCTATCCGGCCCTTTTTCTCGCGAATGTCGTACAGCTCAAAAATCGACTGCAAGGGGAAGCCGAAAACACTTTCACGAATCAGCGAAATGGTCCCGACAACCTCACCGTCGAACTTGGCGCAAAGTGTGGTTGTGGTTGGCAGCGCGTGGTAAATGCTGACGCGCATGCCTGACGGGTCGGGCCGCATGAAGCCGCTGCCAACATACGCATCATGAAGGAGCTGGAAACACGCTTGCAGTTCTTCTTTCGTCTGCGCTATCTTCAGGACTATACGTTGGTCAGGTGTGGGATCGCAATTGACAAAAGACCGGTACACGGCGAACCGTAAGGACCTTGGAAAGAAGGAAAACGCTTTTCGTAATATATGGTGCAAGAATCTTTTTGCAGCTGACGCATATGGATTTTTCATATAGTGTCCCCGCCGATTCAATATTGATAACCTGTACCGATTGAATTTTGACCAAGGGCTAAAGCTGGCTTCCTGAGCGTCAGCTGTGGGTACCTCTGCACCTTTGCAATCTGTACGGAGTCTTATAGTTATGCAGGATCAACACTTCACACCAGTGATCAGGGCTTTTAAAGGTAGCGCTGAAGGTGCTGAACGGCGAATCCAGCACAGCGTAGGCGTTGCCATAGACCGCATTGTGGGTTTCGGAAGAATCGAGGACCAAGGGGCGTCGGTACGGGTTGTGCGCCAGCTGCTCAGTGAGCGTTTCGTGTTCTTTGAGCAACGCCGCTGCATGCTTTTCGCTGCTCAGCTCTTGCGACTGTGCTGCGGCCACACCCGCCGCTATGAGCAGTGCCACGGCCAGCAATCCGTACAGCCATTTCTTTAGCGCCGAGCGTCGAATCCGGTTCATCCGGGCAGTTTGCCACCGCGCTGAACCGGTTATTGCAAGATGGTCTTTAGTCCTACATGCATTCGCGCCCGACTCTGAAGCAGGAGTCGTTCCAGGTGGTGCCAGAGCGTCTCCCACCCGGTGCTGCGTTGGTTTGCAGGGGCTGGCTGCGTCCAGGCGTTGTGGCAGGGCGTCATGCGACGACTCACCATCACTGTCACATTTGGCATAAACAGCCGAAATGATTTATCCTGAGGCACAAAATTGTGAACTGACCAGGTTTTTGCATCGAACCACCAGCGCAAGCGGAGGTGGGCCGCTCAGCAAGAAAAACAAGGGAACTCATGGAGTTGGTCATTTTTCGCCTCAACGGGCAGCGCTATGCGTTGCCGCTCCCGGTGGTGGAGCGCGTCATCCAAGCCGTGGAAGTGACCTCCTTGCCTGGTGCGCCGGCTGTGGTGCTCGGCGTGATCAATGTAGCGGGCTGTGTTCTCCCGGTGTTCAATATCCGGCGACGGTTCTTCCTGCCAGAGCGGGAGGTCGTTCCCGCCGACCAGTTTCTGATTGCACGGACGGCCCGGCATACGGTGGCGTTGGTGATCGACGAGGTCCACGGCGTGATCGAACACGAGCCATCTGCCGTTGTGGGTGCGGACCGGATGGTACCCGGCCTTGAGCAATTCCAGGGCGTGGTCAAGCTTGACGATGGCCTGGTGCTGATTCACGACATGGAAAAATTCCTTTCGCTGGACGAAGCACACGCGCTGGATACGGCGATGGAGGAGGTCGAATGATGCACGACCAGGTCATGCCGGCGCAGTGGTCGCAGTTGAGCGAGCTTGTCGCCGGCACGACGGGGCTGCATTTTCCGCGCGAGCGCTGGGATGATCTGAAGCGTGGCCTGGTTGACGCAGCGCAGGAGTTTGGCTTTGAGGACGCGGCAGCCTGCGTCGACTGGCTGCTGTCGGCGCAGCCGACCCGGGCCCAGGTACAGGTGCTGGCAGGTCATCTCACGATCGGCGAAACCTATTTCTTCCGGGACGGGCAAACACTGGAGGCGCTCACCGAGAGCATCCTGCCCGAGCTGATCCGCGCCCGGCGCGGCGGCGAGCAGCGGCTCCGCATCTGGAGTGCGGCTTGCTGCAGCGGTGAAGAACCTTATTCACTGGCAATTTTGCTGCATGAAGCATTGCCCGATTTTCGGGACTGGCAGGTGACGATCACCGCGACCGATATCAACGCAAGCTTTCTGCGCAAGGCTGCCGCAGGCATCTACGGCGAATGGTCGTTCCGCAACGCGCCGGCAAGACTCAAGCAACGTTACTTCCATCGCACCGCAGATGGCCGTTACGCCATCGTGCCGCAAATCAAGAAATTGGTGAACTTTGCGCACCTGAACCTCGCGGAGGACGTTTACCCCTCGCTTGAGACAGACACCAATGCGATGGATGTAATCTTCTGCCGCAATGTGCTGATGTACTTCACGCCGCAGCAGACCCGCAAGGTGATCGGGAACCTCCACCATTCGCTGGTCGAAGGCGGCTGGCTGGTGGTGAGTCCCAGCGAAGCCTCACAGACGTTGTTTCCACAGTTTGTCACAGTGGATTTCGCCGGTGCAAGCCTTTACAAAAAGAGCAATGTCGCGCCTCAGGCCGAACCCGGGACGGTGGCCGCCACCGGCGCGCCGGAATCTGGTTTTCCTGCGGTCGAGGCGTCTTTGTCATGGGCACCATTGGCTGCCCCGCTGGTGGTTTTAGAGTCCGACCGTCCGACGGACGACTTCGCCGTTCCGGAGGCACCGGGCAGCACCCTGATGTTTGCAGAATCGCTTTATGGGCAGGGCCGTTATGCCGAAGTGGTTGACACGTTGCTGGCGCCCTTGGCCGAACATACACCAGGGCCTGTGGCATGTTCGCTGCTGGCCCGGGCACTGGCAAACCAGGGCCGACTTGCCGATGCGCTGACATGGTGTGATCGCTGGATCGTCGCCGACAAGCAGGACCCCGCCGGCCATTACCTGCGCGCGGTCGTTTTGCTGGAGCAGGGCGAACCAGAACAAGCGCGGTTTTCCCTTCAGCGGGCGACCTATCTCGAACCCGAGTTTGTGCTGGCTCATTTTGCACTCGGAAATCTAGCGCGCCGGTGCGGAAAGGCCGGCGAAGCGGACAAACATTTCGCCAATACGCTGCATCTGCTGCAACGCTACCACCCGGACGATCCTCTGCGCGAATCGGACGGGCTCACCGCCGGGCGTCTTGCGCAGACCCTTGCTTCGCTCACCAGTCCGGAAAATACGCGATGAGTGACCCCACTCATACCGCCATCCCCGACGCCGGAACCATCCTTCGTGCCCGTGCACGCGCCCTGGCGCGGCCCCGGGATAACACCGCGGTGGCGAACGCATCGCTCGAGGTGCTGGAGTTTCGTCTTGCCCATGAATGCTATGCGCTGGAGACCCGCCACGTGCGCGAGGTGTATCCCCTGAAGAGTCTGACACCGGTTCCCTGCACGCCGTCATTTGTGCGCGGAATTGTGAATGTGCGGGGCCGCATCACGCCGGTCATCGACATCAAAAAATTCTTCGATCTGCCCGACCAGGGGTTGACCGACCTGCACTGCGTCATTCTCCTGCGCAGTAACGATCTCGAACTCGGCTTGATGGCGGACATCATCGTGGGCGTCCGAATCATCCCGCTAGGGAGCCTGCAGCCGACGTTGCCGACGCTCACGGGCATCCGGGACGACTACCTGAAAGGCGTGACGGCGCAACGTCTCGTGGTGCTTGATCTGGATCGTCTCCTGACGGACCCGAAAATCATTGTGCAGGAGGAAGTGGAGGACTGAATCCAGACCCTGCAGGCCAACGCAGGGAGTGGATGTCGTACTGAGTCGCCCTGACCGGAGGTTAGACCGCTAGCCAAGGTCTGGCGTGAACGGGGTAACGGGTGTTCGAAGCAAAAAAAGGAGGGAAATAATGAAAAGAGCCGCAAATGCCGCAGGCAAGGGAGGCAAGGAAGGCAAGGGACGATGGCGCCGGGCAGCGACGCTCGTCAGCCGTCTGACTGCCGTAGCATGCGTGACGCTCAAGGTGGGCGCAGTCATCGCGGCAGATGCCACAACAGCATCCTTGTCCTCCGTGGATTTTTCACGCATGACGCTTGAAGATCTGGCGAACATCGAGATCTCCTCGGTACTGAAGAGACCCGAACGGTTGAGCGATGCGGCTGCAGCGGTCTACGTGATCACGAGCGAAGACATTCGCCGGTCCGGCTATACCAGCATCCCGGAAATACTGCGCCTTGCGCCCAATCTCCAGGTCGCGCGCGATGACTCAAGCAATTATGCGATTACGGCGCGCGGCTTCAACAGCAGGAGCGCCAACAAGCTGGAGGTGCTGATAGACGGGCGCAGCGCGTATACGCCGCTGAACTCCGGCGTGTTCTGGGACGTGCAGGACACCTTGATTGAAGACATAGAACGCATCGAGGTCATCAGCGGACCAGGCGGGACCCTGTGGGGATCAAATGCCGTCAATGGCGTCATCAATATCATCACCCGCTCTTCACGAGATACCCAGGGTACCTTGCTGAGCGGCGGTGCCGGTACCAAGGAGCGTGGCGCCGGTGCTCGTCATGGCGGCAAACTGGGCGAGGACACCACGTACCGTCTGTATGCAAAGGGCTTTAGCCGCGACAGCACGCAGAACAGCAGTGGCACCGACCTGCAAAATTCGTGGAACACGCAGCAGGCAGGCTTCCGGATTGACTCGACCAGCGCCGCCGATACCTTTACGCTGCAGGGCGATGCTTACGATGGGTTGATACATCAGCGCGCCCTGGCCGACAAGACCATTTCGGGAGCGAACCTGCTTGGACGCTGGAATCGCGCATTGGCGGATGACGCAAACATACAGGTCCAGGCCTATTACGACCGGACTCAACGCAACTATCCGGGCTCCGCCGGGTTCGGCGAAGTGCTCGATACCTACGACATCGACGTGCAGCATCGTTTCCGGTGGCGCAAGGACCACGACATTGTCTGGGGCGGCGGCTACCGGCGGCAGAACGACCATGTCGATAACAGCCAGTTCCTGCAGTTTCTGCCGACACAGAAGACGCTGAGCCGGGCCAATATCTTTGTCCAGGACAGCATCGCACTCAGCGAACCCCTCAAGCTCACGCTGGGCCTGAAACTGGAGCACAACAACTACACCGGGCTGGAATGGCAACCCAACGCGCGGCTGGCCTGGAAGCTGGACGATCGCACGCTGCTGTGGTCGGCTATCTCGCGGGCGGTGCGCACGCCATCGCGCGTCGACCGCGAATTCTTTGTGCCGGCTATCCCGCTCCTGGGGTTCCCGGGGTTCGTCGTCGGGGACTTTACGTCGGAGACGCTGACCGCCTACGAGGTCGGTTACCGCACGCAGCCGACTGCCGACACCTCGTTCTCCGTGTCCACCTTCTACAACGTCTACGATGACCTGCGCAGTCTCGAACGCTCTGCGGGCCCCGGATCAGCGCTTGTGATCGGGAACAAGATGAAGGGCAATACCTACGGTGTGGAAATGTGGGGGAACTACCGTGTAAACAACTGGTGGCGGTTGAGTGCAGGCTATAACTATCTCAAGAAAGACCTGAGCTTAAAGTCAGGCAGCACCGATACAACCAGCCTGGCCGCCGCCGAAACTGATCCGCGACACCAGTTCTCTCTGCGTTCGGCGATGAATCTGGCGCACGACGTTGAGCTTGATGTCTCCCTGCGCTCGATCGGCACATTGTCCTCCACCCAGGTTCCTCGCTATACCGCGTTCGATGCGCGTCTGGGCTGGTGGGTCGCCAAGGATGTCGAGGTTTCGTTGACCGCGCTCAACCTGCTCGACAAGGGTCATCCGGAGTTCAGTGGTTCCACGCCGGCGCGTAGCGAAATTGGGCGCAGCTTCTACGCAAAAATGCTATGGAAATTCTGATCAACATACTGCGCGCGGTAGCGCGCATGCACTCGGGCAGCACCTTGGCCGTTGTGGCATTGGGCATCGCGCTCTTCCCCGGCAAGGCCAGCGCAGCCGACGAATCAGTGGAATACGCCGTCAAGGCGGCTTTTCTGTACAAGTTCGGCTCCTTTGTCGAATGGCCTGCAACAGCCTTTGCTTCGCCGACCAGCCCGTTTCAGCTGTGCATCGCGGGCGAGGATCCCTTTGGCGCCACTCTCGACAGGGCCGTCAGCGGCCAGCGGATCGCCCAACGACCAGTCGAGGTGCGGCGACTGAAGATAGTCAAGCCGGACTCAGGCTGCCACATCGTGTACCTTGCCACCTCAGAGGCGCCGCGCCTCCCCCAAATCGTCGAAGCGCTACGCGGCAGCAGCGTGCTCACCGTGAGTGATGGCCGGTCGCCGGGGGTGGCCACGGGAATCATCAACTTCGTCATCAAGGACGATCGCGTGCGCTTTGATATCGACGATGAAGCCGCCGCGCAAAACAGGCTGGCCATCAGTTCCAAACTGTTGAGCGTGGCGCTCAACGTCAAGCCCAGACGGGTCGGGGAGGGCCGTTAAATGGGCTGGCTTGCAAATGTTCCGATTCGCGCCAAATTGCTGCTGATCAGCGTGCTGGCCAGTGCGATTGCGCTGCTGCTGGCCGGTGTGGCCATCGTTGCCTACGACACCATCACCTACACCGACCAGAAGAAACGTGAAATATCGGTTCAGGCCGAAACGCTTGCCGCCAGCGTCACGGCGGCACTCGCTTTCAACGACGCGAAAGTGGCCGAGGAATACCTCAAAGCATTCGAAGCGAATCCGGAAATCGCGGCTGCCGGGATCTACAACGCAGATGCCAGGCTCTTTGCCCGATACCAGCGTTCCGGCTCGTCCACCCGAGCCCTGCCCACGACAACGGAGCCTGCGGGGGAGCGATTCAGGGACGATGAGCTGGAGGTGTTCCGACCCATCAGGGACGGCGCACGCACGGTGGGAACCGTGTACTTGCGTGCGAGCACCGAGTCGCTGACCTGGCGTGTCGCACGCTTCGGCGGAATCATCCTGCTGGTGCTGGTCAGTTCGCTGCTGATCACGCTGCCGATATCCATACGCATGCAACGCGTGATCTCGCACCCCATTCAGGATATTTCAAGGGTAGCCTCACTCATCGCGGCCGGCGACCTCACGGCAACGCTGCCCGCGGATCAGCGCTCCGATGAGATCGGTGTGCTGGTGGAAATGTTCACCCGCATGGCGGAGGGTCTTCGCGAGCAGATTCGCGGGCTGATCGAAGGTGCGACGGTGCTGGGTTCGGCCGCCAGCGACATCGTCGCATCCACCACCCAGCTCGCCGCCAGCGCCAGCGAGTCGGCCACGGTCGTGAGCGAAACGACCGTCACCGTGGAAGAAGTGCGGCAGTCGGCGCAGGTGGCCAGCCAGAAAGCCAGAAACGTGGCCGACAGCGCGCAGAAGGCGGCGCAGATTTCCCAGAGCGGACGCAAGTCCACCGAGGACGTTGCGGCCGGGATGAACCGCATCCGGCTGCAGATGGAAGCAATTGCCGCCAGCATGACGCGGCTGTCCGAGCAGAGCCAGGCCATCGGCCGGATCATGGCCACCGTCGAAGACCTGGCCGCCCAGTCCAACCTGTTGGCCGTCAACGCGGCCATCGAAGCCGCCAAGGCTGGCGAGCACGGCAAGGGCTTTGGCGTGGTGGCGCAGGAAGTCAAGAGCCTGGCGGAGCAGTCGCGCCAGGCGACCAACCAGGTGCGCACCATCCTGGGCGACATCCAGAAGGCGACGACGACGGCCATGATGGCGACGGAGCAGGGTAGCAAGGCGGTGGAGGCGGGGAGCCGGCAAACCGAAGTGGCGGGCGAATCGATCCAGGCGCTGGCGGGCAGCGTGACGGAGGCGGCGCAGGCGGCCACGCAGATTGCGGCATCGAGCCAGCAGCAGCTGGTGGGCGTTGACCAGGTGGCGGGCGCGATGGAGAGCATCAAGCAGGCAAGCACACAGAACGTAGCCGGCGCCAAGCAGCTGGAAGCCGCAGCCCGCAACCTCAACGAACTCGGCCAGCGGCTCAAGCAGATGGTTGAACGTTACAAGGTGTAGTCAACCACAATCGCCATGAGCACCCAAGAAGACAACTTTCTCCCACAACTCCGCGCGACCTTCAAGGTCAAAGCCACAGAGCATGTGCAGGCGATCGCAGCAGGTTTTCAGTCACGTGGAAAACCGAAGTCCAAAAAAAAACGGAGGTCGGTGCCATGAAATGGAATGTCGGAACCAAAATGGGTACAGGGTTTGGCCTGGCGATGGTGATTTTTGTGATGGTCGGAGCGGTTTCCTATCGCAGCACAACGCAATTGATCGAGGCATCGGACTTGCGCCAGCACACCTACGAAGTGCTGAGTCGAGTCGCGGAAATGGAATTGCTGTCGGCAGACATGCAAAATGGCTTGCGGGGCTATGTCATCACCGGGGAAGAAAAATACCTGGAACCGCATCAAGCCGGGTTGGAAAAAATTGACAAAATCCTCCAGGAAACCCGGAAACTGACCGAGGACAACCCGCGTGAGCAGCGACGCCTGGATGCGCTCGAACCACTCGTCAAAAGTCGGATCGACTTCGCCAAGGAAACGATCGATGCCATACGGACCAGGGGAGAGGCGGCGGGCGTTCAACTCATCAGGACAGGTAAGGGTCGCACGCTCACGAGTGAAATCCGCAAGGTTATCGACGAGATGGAGCGCGAAGAAAATGACTTGCTCAAGCAACGCGCGGAGAGCGCGAAGAACGATGCCGGAAATGCGGAATTGACCATCGTGGTCGGCACCCTCGCCGCCTTGGTGCTCGCTGCGCTGGCCGGATTCGTCATCACACGCAACATCGCCCGGCCTCTCCAGGACCTCACGGCTGTCGCGGAACGGATCGCTTTGGGTGACTTGGGTGTCAATGTATCGGTTGATACGCGCAGCGACGAGGTAGGAGCGCTGGCACGGACGTTTGACCGCATGGCGCAGTCGCTGCGTGGGATGGCGAGCGCGGCCGAGCAGATCGCCGCCGGCGATCTGCGTTCGACCATCAAGCCTCAATCCCCCAACGACGTTTTGGGCACCGCCTTTGCGCGGATGTCGGAGAGTCTTCGCGAGCAGGTTCGCGACCTGGTCGAAGGGGCCAACGTGCTGGGCTCGGCCGCGACCGAAATTGTTGCCTCGACCACCCAGCTCGCCGCCAGCGCCAGCCAGTCGGCCGCGGCGGTGAGCGAGACCACCACCACGGTGGAGGAGGTTCGGCAAACGGCGCAGGTGGCCAGCCAGAAGGCCAAGCTGGTGTCCGACAGTGCGCAGAAGGCGGCACAGAGCTCCCAGAACGGGCGCAAGTCCACAGAGGATGTGGG
>NZ_JBFUJT010000058.1:0-12593 GCF_056401235.1 Polaromonas sp. P4_F9
GCTGTTGCTGTGCACGGCAATGAGCTGGCGCGCCTCGAAGTAGGGGCTGGTGAAGTCGTACGACTGTTTGCGCTTGTCGTTGATGGTGACGCCGGAGATCACGAGGTCGAGGTCGCCGTTGTTCAGCGCCGCGAAGATGCCGCTCCAGGGGGTGTTGACGATCTTGATTTTGAGGCCCGCCTTCTGGGCGATGGCCTTGATCATGTCCACGTCGTAGCCGACGATCTCCTTGCTCGGGCTTTCGTAGGCAAACGGCCGGTAGGTGGCGCTGGAGCCGACCACCAGCTCGGTGTTTTGGGCGTGGACGCCGCCCAGCGCGAGTGTGAACAGTCCGGCCGTAGCCACTATTTTTTGCAAGAGGTTCATGGGTAATTCCAAACAGGTGGGGTAGAAAACGCTTCAAGCGGCCCGCTGAGGGCCGCGAATCGAAAAGATACCAATGGTAACGCGTGCAAAGCCGGGCACACGCCCGTTGACGGTAATGGATGGGGCAGGCCACACCTGCCTGCATCCGGCACCGCGCGAGCTGCAGGACCAGGACCGTCAGGCCCCGGGCGTTCTCAGGTATTTGTTGAAAAATTCCATCGTGCGCCCCCAGGCCAGCCGCGCCGCGGCGGCGTCGTAGCGGGGCGTCGTGTCATTGTTAAAACCGTGCTGGGTGCCGGCATACTGATGGGCTGTGTATGTCACCCCGGCGGCTTTCAGAGCAGTTTCATAGGCCGGCCAGGAGGCGTTGAGGCGTTCGTCAAGCCCCGCAAAGTGGATCAGCAGCGGCGCCTTGACCCTGGCGGCGGCTTCTGCAGGGGGGTGGTTGCCATAAAAAGACACGGCAGCGTTGAGTTCAGGCAGGCGGGTCGCGAGCGTGTGGGCGAAGCCACCGCCAATACAAAAGCCGACGACGCCCACTTTGCCTGTGCACTCTTCCCGGCCGCGCAGAAAAGTCGCGGCTGCGGCAAAATCCTCAATGACCTTTTGTTGGTCCAGCCGGCCAAAAAGCTCCCTGGCCTTGTCTTCGTCGCCCGGGTAGCCGCCCAGCGGTGAGAGCGCATCGGGTGCAAAGGCTACGAAATTGTCGAGTGCCAGGCGGCGGGCAATATCTTCAATGTGCGGGTTGAGTCCGCGGTTCTCATGTATCACCAGTACACCCGGCAGCTTGCCGGAGGCGTTGGCCGGCTTGGCCAGATAGCCCTTGCAGGTGCCCGACCCGGCCGTTGAAGGGTAGTCCAGCATGGCGGTCTTGAGCCGCCTGTCGTCTTTGGGTACCTGTTGCCCCGCGGCAAAGTCGGGACTCAAGGCTGCGAGCAGCGCACCGGCTGTGATGCCAGCCGTGGCGAATTTTTGGGCACCTTCCAGAAAGCCGCGCCGGTCTATCGTGCCGTGCACATAGGCATCAAACAGAATCAGCAGTTCCTGGTCAAAATCCTGGGCAGTTTTACGTTCCATCAGAGTCTCCTGAAGAACTTCCAGCATATCGGTTCGCTGGAGGGTTGGCAAAAAGCGCCGGTCAAGCCCACGGCACGGACGGGCAAAGGGAAAATTGCCATTTGCTATTAAAAGTGTAGCTAATTAGCCGCGTATTCATTGAGGATGAGTCCTTTTCCTGGCCCAAACTGCTGGCAAAGCGGAAAAATCCTGTTTAAATAGCGCTTTGGGACGGCCGCTGCAGAACTTGAATATCGCGCGTGGGCTGTGACTGACTGCTGTTGACCACTGTCGCCGCAGTTGTAGCACGCCCGTTCCGCTTGCGCAAAAAAAAGGAGGACAACATCGTGAACCTGACGACTTTTCTGATGACGTTGCTGGGCATTGCCGTGGGCATGCTGGCGGGCGCCTTGCTCTACGCCTGGCGGTTGCGGCGGGAAGCCAGCGAAAGGTTGCGCTTGCCTTCCACCTGGCCGCTCAAGGCGCGCGGGGTGGTGACGACCCAGGAGCAGAACGTCTGGACGTGGTTGCGCAGCACATTTCCTGACCATATGGTGATGGTGAAGGTTCCGGTGCTGCGTTTTACCATTCCGCTCGAGAGGCGTGAGCGGGAAGGCGGCAGGGACCCGGGCGAGCGCTGGCTGGAGCTCCTCAACGGCGTTTATACGACCTTCACCGTCTGCACGACGGACGGCAAGGTGGTGGGGTGTGTGGATGTGCCGGGCAAGCGCGGCTTCAACCAGGCTGGCCGTGATATGAAGGAGTCGCTGCTGTCGGATTGCGGCATACCTTACGTCATCGTTTACGCAACACACCTGCCCGCGGGTGACGCACTGCGTGCAGCCTTTTTGGGTGAAATACCTGTGAGCCTGCGGCAGGATGGCCAGGATCACCAGGAGACTCGCGTCGGTGATACCCGTTTCCATGAGGAACTGGATGCCTTTACCCAGCAGCGGGTCAGAACCGCCAAAGAGGCTGCTTTGCAAGAAATCAACAAGGACAGCCATCAGGGCGCACAGTCCGGCAAAAACAGCAACGTCGGTTTTAGCGCCGATGGCACAGGCACCATCCGGTCGCCCGACAATGCAGACCGGTTTGCCACGCAGTGGGATGACTCTTTCATCCAGCCTCTGGATACGCGGCCTGCCAAGCTTGATTAAGGAAACGCGTTAATGCTGGCGGCTCAGGCGCGGGTGGCCGGTTTCCCCGGTCGTCCTCGCATGGAGGTCGCGCTGTGAGCAGGCTGGGGCTGACCCGCGACAAGATCTACAAAATCGTGGCGCGGCAACTCCACGGCACGGTGCCTTGCTGGGTTTGCGGTGAGCACGTGACGCCCCAGGCGGCGACCCTGGAGCATATTCAACCCCTGAGTGCAGGTGGCAACAGCCATGTGGAGAATCTGGCCATCAGCCATGAGGTCTGCAATGGCCAGCGACATGCGGCGGGCACCGTTCCGGCCTCGGCCGGGTCTCCCGGGCGAGTACTCAGGCGGGCCGCTATGGAGCCTTGAGGAAGCCGTGAACAGCGGCGACTACCGGTGAGTACCGGTGAGCACCGGTGAATGCCCGGGAAGGGGAGGCAAAGCGGGGCAGGCCACCAATACCGTCGCCGTTCACATCGCTGTTCATGTCGCTGTTCACGCCGGTGCGGCTTTCTGTTCTGCTTGTTGCGACCAGTCCACCTGGCAAGCTGCCACGGCGCTACGCCGCAAGTTCAACTTCATCCGTCAAAAAGCCGCCGCTCTGGTGGGCCCACAGCCGCGCATACAGGCCGCCGCTCGCCAGCAGGGTGCGGTGGCTGCCCTCTTCCACGATGCGGCCCTGATCCAGCACGATCAGCCGGTCCATGGCGGCAATCGTTGAGAGGCGGTGCGCAATCGCAATCACCGTTTTGCCCTGCATCAGGGTGTTCAGGCTGCTCTGGATGGCGATTTCCACTTCGGAGTCGAGCGCGCTGGTGGCTTCGTCCAGCAGCAGGATAGGGGCGTCCTTGAGCATGACGCGTGCAATTGCAATGCGCTGGCGCTGCCCGCCCGAGAGCTTGACGCCGCGCTCACCCACGTGGGCGTCGTAGCCCTTGCGGCCATGCGGGTCTGTCAGGCTGGCAACAAAGCCGTCGGCTTCCGCGCGCCGGGCGGCTATCCGCATCTCCGCTTCGGTCGCGCCGGGGCGGCTGTAGGTGATGTTGTCCCGTACCGAACGGTGCAGCAGCGAGGTGTCCTGCGTGACCATGCCGATGTGGCTGCGCAGGCTGTCCTGCGTCACGCCGGCAATGTCCTGCCCATCGATCAGCACGCGGCCGGTGTTGAGGTCGTGAAAACGCAGCAGCAGGTTGACCAGCGTGGATTTGCCCGCGCCCGAGCGGCCGATGAGGCCGATTTTTTCGCCAGGTTTCACGGTCAAGGTGAGGCCGTCAATGACGCGCGGCCCCTCGCCATAGCTGAAGCCAACATGCTCGAAGCGGACCTCGCCGCGCGGCACGTCCAGCACGGTGGCGTCTGGCCTGTCGACAATCGAGCGCGGCCGTGACAGGGTGTTGATGCCATCCTGCACCGTGCCCACGCTTTCAAACAGGCTGGTCATCTCCCACATGATCCAGTGCGACATGCCTTGCAGCCGCAGCGCCATGGCGGTGGCCGCCGCGACGGCGCCGGCACCGACCTGGCCCAGGCTCCAGAGCCACAGCGAGGTGCCCGCCATGCCGAGAATCAGGCCCATGCTCAGGGCATGGTTGACTATTTCAAATGCGCTGACCAGCCGCATCTGGCTGTAGCCGGTGTTCATGAACTCCTGCATGGCCGAGCGGGCAAAGGCGGCCTCGCGCTGGGTGTGCGAGAACAGCTTGACGGTGGTGATGTTGGTGTAGGCGTCGGTGATGCGGCCGGTCATCAGCGAGCGCGCATCGGCCTGCTGCTTGCCGATGTGCCCCAGACGCGGCACAAAGAAACAGAGCGACGCGATGTAGAGCGCCAGCCAGGCCAGGAAGGGGGCAATCAGCTTGGTGTCGAAGGCAGCGGCCAGCACGGTCATGGTCGCCACATAGACCGCCATGGCCACCAGCACGTCGGCCAGCACAAACAGCGTGTCGCGCACAGCCAGCGCGGTTTGCATCACCTTGGTGGTCAGGCGTCCAGCGAACTCATCCTGGTAAAAGGCCATGCTCTGGCCCAGCATCAGCCGGTGAAAATTCCAGCGCAGGCGCATCGGGAAGTTGATGGCCACCGTCTGGTGCTTGACGATGGTCTGCAACGCCACCAGCACAATGCTGCCCACCAAAATCCACGCCAGCACGGTGAGGGTGGCGCCGTGGTCAATCCACAAGCGTGCCGGTTCGGCCTTGCCCAGCCAGTCCACGATGCGGCCCAGCATGGCAAACATCAGCGCTTCAAAGGCCGATATCGCGGCAGCCAGCAGGGCCAGTACCAGGATATAGCCGCGGGCGCCGCGGCTGCACGCCCAGATGAAGGCGATGAAGCCCTTGGGCAGCACGACTGGCTCGGCCTCCGGGTAGGCGTGCAGCAGCCTTTCGAATTTCCTGAACAGGGGCATGGCGGCGGTGCCGGCCTATTTCACGAGTTCCAGCAGCCGGTCCAGCCCGCCCTGGTTGATGGCAACCATGGCCTGCTCGCGCACCCTCGGCTTGGCGTGGTAAGCCACCGACAAACCGGCTTCACCCATCATGGGCAGGTCGTTGGCGCCGTCGCCCATGGCAATGGCCTGCCGCGGGCTGATGCCCAGCTTGCCGCAGGTCTCGAGCAGCATCTTGCGCTTTTCCTCGCCGTCGCAAATATCGCCCCAGGGCTGGTCGACCATGCGGCCGGTCAGCAGGCCGTCCCTGATCTCGAGGACATTGGAGCGGGTGTAGTCAATGCCCAGCTCGTCCCGGATGCGATCGGTGAAAAAGGTGAAGCCGCCGCTGACCAGCAGCACCTTCAGGCCGGCATCCTTGCAGGCTTGCACCAGCCTGGCGGCGCCGGGGTTGAGTTTGAGGCGCGTACGGTAGACCTCGTCCATGCTGGCGGCGCTGACACCCTTGAGCAGGGCCACGCGCTGGCGAAGGCTTTCCTTGTAGTCGGTGATTTCGCCGCGCATGGCGGCTTCGGTGATGGTCGCCACTTCTGCCTTGCGGCCTGCCGCGTCGGCAATTTCGTCCACGCATTCGATGTTGATCAGCGTGGAGTCCATGTCGAAAGCAATCAGCTTGAAGTCGCCGAGTTTCAGATCGGGGATGGCGACGTTGACGACGAGGCCGGGGGAGATTTCAGCAGAATTCATGCGGTGGCAGTTTCTTTGGTAGGTTGTCCGAGTGAGCGCAGGATATCGCGCACCATTTGCGCGCGGTCCTTGGGGTTTTCCAGCCCGCGCTCTATGCGCAGCTTGTCATTGCCGGCCAGCTTGATGTGCCGGTTTTTCTGGATGAGCTGCATGATGGCCATCGAGTCGATCGGCGGGTCCTTTTTGAATGTGATGTTGATCACACCCGGTGCCGCATCCACCTTGACCACGCCATACGGCCTGGCGATCACGCGCAGCCGGTGCACGTCGATCAGCGTCTGCGCCTGCGGTGGCAGCTTGCCGAAGCGGTCCACAATCTCTTCCAGCAGCGCGTCGATCTGGTCGGTGTTTTTGGCGGTGGCCAGCTTCTTGTAAAAACTCAGGCGCAGGTGCACATCGCCGCAATAGTCGTTGGGCAACAGTGCCGGAGCATGCAGGTTGATCTCGGTCGTCACGCTCAGGGGCGACAGCAGGTCCGGCTCGCGGCCGGCCTTGAGGGACGCCACGGCTTCGCTGAGCATTTCGTTGTACAGCTGAAAGCCCACCTCCATCATGTTGCCGCTCTGGCTTTCACCGAGTACCTCGCCGGTGCCGCGGATTTCCAGGTCATGCATGGCCAGGTAAAAGCCCGAGCCGAGTTCTTCCATCTGCTGGATGGCCTCCAGCCGCTGGCTGGCCTGCTTGGTCAGGCCTTCGATGTCGGGCACCATCAGGTAGGCATAGGCCTGGTGGTGGCTGCGGCCGACGCGCCCGCGCAACTGATGCAACTGCGCCAGGCCGAACTTGTCGGCGCGGCTCATCACGATGGTGTTGGCACTGGGCACGTCAATACCGGTTTCGATGATGGTGGAGCACAGCAGCAGGTTGTAGCGCTGGGCCACGAAGTCCTTCATCACGCGCTCCAGTTCACGCTCCGGCATCTGGCCGTGGGCCACCGCAATGCGCGCTTCAGGCAGGACTTCCTCCAGTTTCTGGCGGCGGTTTTCAATCGTATCCACTTCATTGTGGAGAAAGTACACCTGCCCGCCGCGCTTGAGTTCGCGCAGCACGGCTTCGCGGATCACGCCGTTGTTTTCGCTGCGCACGAAGGTCTTGATGGCCAGCCGGCGCTGCGGCGCGGTGGCGATCACGCTCAGGTCGCGCAGGCCCTCCAGCGCCATGCCCAGCGTGCGCGGAATCGGCGTGGCGGTCAGCGTCAGCACATCGACTTCGGCCCGCATGGCCTTCATCTTTTCCTTGTGGCGCACGCCAAAGCGGTGCTCCTCATCGATGACCAGCAAGCCCAGCCGCTGGAACTTCACGTCCTGGCTGAGCAGCTTGTGGGTACCCACGACAATGTCGACACTGCCGTCGGCGAGGCCCTTGATGGCTGCGGTGATTTCCCTGGCGGACCTGAAGCGGCTCATCTCGGCGACCTTCACCGGCCACTTGGCGAAACGATCCACCAGCGTCTGGTAGTGCTGCTCGGCCAACAGGGTAGTGGGTGCCAGCAGGGCCACCTGCTTGCCGCCGGTGATCGCAATGAAGGCGGCGCGCAGGGCGACCTCGGTCTTGCCGAAGCCCACGTCACCGCAAACCAGCCGGTCCATCGGGCGCGGGCTGATCATGTCCTGGATCACCGCATGGATGGCGGCGCGCTGGTCAGCGGTTTCCTCAAAGCCGAAGTCGTTGGAAAAGGCTTCATAGTCGCCCGGCGAATAGCGGAAAGCATGGCCTTCGCGCGCCGCGCGGCGGGCATAAATATTCAGCAGCTCGGCGGCGGAGTCGCGTATCTGCTCGGCCGCCTTGCGCTTGGCTTTTTCCCACTGGCCGCTGCCCAGCCGGTGCAGCGGCGCTTCTTCGGCGCTGACGCCGGTGTAGCGGCTGATCAGGTGCAGCTGGCTGACAGGCACGTACAGCGTGGCCTTGTCGGCATATTCCAGGTGCAGGAATTCCTGGAGCGAGGGCGTGCCGTCCGGATTTTTGTCCTGGCCCAGGTCCATGTTGATCAGGCCCCTGTAGCGGCCGATGCCGTGGGCGCTATGGACCACCGGGTCGCCGACATTGAGTTCGGAGAGGTCCTTGATCAGGGCTTCAACGTCGCTGACCTGCTCCTGCTTTTTGTTACGCCTGCGGGTGGTGACGCCGGCGGCAAACAGCTCGGTCTCGGTGACGAAGTCGATGCCTTCCTCGAGCCAGCTGAAGCCGATGTTCAGCGCGGCCGTGGCGATGCCGAGTTTTTCGTCGCTGGCCTGGAAATCCTCGAGTGAGTCGAAAGCGGGCGGGCTGACATTGCTGGCGCGCAGAAAGTCGAGCAGGCTTTCGCGGCGGCCATCGCTTTCGGCCAGCACGAGCACGCGATGCGCCGTGTTGCGCACGTGCCCCTTGAAGCGGGCCAGCGGGTCTTCGGCGCCGCGCACGACGGCCATGTCGTCGAGTTTCTGGAAGTGGGCATTGCCCTCCACATCTTGCACCGTGGAGCGCAGGGCGAGTTGTGCGTAGCCATTGGCCCGCGCGTAAAACTGCTCGCTCCCCAGAAACAGCGATTCGGGCGGCAAGGCTGGCCGGTCGGGCGCATCCCGCACCAGCCGGTAGCGGTCCTTGGTGTCCTGCCAGAAGCGCTGGAAAGCCGGCTCCAGGTCTCCATGCAACACCACCGTGGCATCGCTGCCCAGGTAGTCGAACACGGTGGCGGTCTCGTCAAAAAATAGCGGCAGGTAGTACTCGATGCCGGCCGTGGCGACGCCGTTGCCCATATCCTTGTAGATGCGGCTTTTGGTCGGGTCGCCATCCAGCAGCTCGCGCCAGCGTTTCCGGAATTTGGCGCGTGCATCGTCGTCCATCGGAAACTCACGGCCCGGCAAGAGGCGGACTTCCGGGACCGGGTAGAGGCTGCGCTGGCTGTCCGGGTCAAAGGTGCGGATGCTGTCAATCTCGTCGTCAAACAGATCGACGCGAAAGGGTACCAGCGAGCCCATCGGAAACAGGTCAATCAGTCCGCCGCGCACCGCATATTCGCCCGGGCTCACCACCTGGGTGACGTGGCTGTAGCCTGCCAGCGTGAGCTGGGCCTTCAGGCGGGTCTCGTCGAGTTTTTGCTTGACCTTGAATTCGAAGGTGTAGCCCGCCAGAAAGCTCGGTGGCGCCAGGCGGTAAAGCGCGGTGGTCGCCGGCACGATCACCACGTCGGCACCGGTGTCCTTGTCGCGCTGCGAAATGCGCCACAGCGTGGCAAGCCGCTCGCTGATCAGGTCTTGGTGTGGCGAGAAGGTGTCGTAGGGCAGGGTCTCCCAGTCGGGGAACAGGGCGTAGCGCAGATCCGGCGCAAAAAATGCCATCTCGTCCATCAGGCGCTGCGCGGTGGAGGCATCCGACGTGATGATGGCCGTGAGCTTGCCGGCCGCTTTCTCGCGCTGTCCCAGGCGGGCCAGCAGCAGGGCATCGGCGGAACCGGCGGGCTGTGGCAGGGTGTAGCGTTTGCCGCAAACGAGTGGAGGTAGATGCATTAATCGGTGCGCCGTCGTTAGGTCGGGTAAGGCAATAAAAAATTGTGCGGCGAAAAGTTGCGTTAAAAAATGACGAGAAAAGTGGCGGGAAAAACTGCGGGAAAAAGCAAGGCACCCCAAACCATTCGGAGTAGGGTGCTTCCAGCCTTCAGAATGAGGATTTTAGAATCTATGATGAGGCGATGACGGCAACCAGCGCAAATTCCCTCAATTCGTCCAATTCGCCCTCCGTGTCCCGGTTTTTTGCCCTGATTCCCTGTGCCGGGCACGGCAGTCGCGCCGGAACGCCCGGCGCCAAGCAGTACGAGGTGATTGCCGGGCGGGCCATGGTGTTGCATACGCTGGCGGCTTTTTCAGATGTGGAGCGTCTTTCCGGCACGCTGGTGGTGGTGGCGCCGGGTGATCTTTTTTTTGATCAGACCCCGGGCAAGCTATTCGATGTGGCCGCTTGTGGGGGTGGCAGCCGCGCCGAGAGTGTGCGCAATGGCCTCCAGGCACTGCTCGACGGTGGTGCCGAAGCGCACGACTGGGTGCTGGTCCACGACGCCGCCCGCTGCCTGATTACCGCTGCGCAAATTAACCAGCTGATGGATGCGTGCGAGCACGACGATGTGGGCGGTTTGCTTGCGCACAAGCTGCCCGACACGCTCAAGGCGGAAGCGGGCGGGCGCGTGGCGGCCACCATTGACCGGGGCGACAAATGGCTGGCCCAGACCCCGCAGATGTTTCGCATTGGTGCACTGAGGCGGGCGCTCGACATGGCCGGCCCTGCCGTGACCGACGAATCCAGTGCCATGGAAGCCATGGGCCTGGCGCCGAAACTGGTGGCGGGCGGTGCGCAAAATTTCAAGGTGACTTACCCAGAAGACTTCGCACTGGCCGAGGCGATTTTGCTCACGCGCAGTCGTAGACCGTGAAGACCTGAACCCATTGACCGGCCCTCATCGACCATCGACTAACGACCATAGATCGCCCAGGAGGCGATTACTTTCTTTTTTTATGCGAAAGCGAATGCCATGAATTCCGTGCCGCCCACCCCAGTCTCCCATCTTCCCAACTTCCGTATCGGCGAAGGCTGGGATACGCATGCGCTGGTGGYCGGGCGCAAGCTCATCATCGGTGGTGTTGAAATTCCACATCCCATGGGCTTGCTGGGGCATTCGGATGCCGATGTTCTCTTGCACGCGATTACCGATGCTTTGCTGGGCGCGGCCGGGTTGGGTGACATTGGCAGCCATTTCCCGGACACTGATGTGCGTTTCAAGGGTGCCGATTCCATGGTGCTGCTGGCTGAGGCCGGGCGGCTGCTGGCCGATCGGGGCCACAAGATCGGCAACATAGACAGCACCGTGATTGCCCAGGCTCCCAAACTCGCCCCGCACATCCCTGCGATGCGCGCGCGGATCGCACAGGCGCTGAGCCTGGAACCAGGGCAGGTGAATGTCAAGGCCAAGACCGCCGAGAAGATGGGGCCGGTCGGCCAGGGGCTGAGCATGGAAGCCCGTGCTGTGGTGTTGCTGTATTGATGCTATATTTTTAATAGCATCGGGCTGATGATTTTAAGGGGCCCCAAGAATCTTTTTGGCAAAAAATTGGGGAAGGGGGACCGCAGCACTCTCGCAGCACGCTGCTACTCCCCGATGTGGCCTGCTGGCGCGCCCCGCAAGGGCCTCAGCTTCTGCGCAGCTTGATATGCGCGGCCAGCCCGCCCGATCCGGTGTTGGTCAGGCCAAACACGCCGCCCATGCGCTGGACCGTTTTCTCGACAATCGCCAGGCCCAGGCCTGCACCGGTCGCGGCCGTGCGCGCTGCATCGCCGCGGAAAAACGGGCGTGTGAGCTTGGGCAGGGTATCCGGGGCCACACCCATGCCGTGGTCGCGCACCCTGAGCAGCACCCATTGGTCCCGGACCTTGGCGGCAATGTCGACCACGGCCACGCCGGTTTCGGCTGTTTTGCCATAGCGCCGGGCATTTTCAAGCAGGTTGGAAATGACGCGCGAGAGTTCGACCTCGTCGGCCAGGACGGCCAGGTCGTCCGGAACGGTCACTGTGACCCGCATGTCGTCATAGTCGGCGACGGCGTATACCGCCGCTTCGATCACGGCGTTGAGCGATACCGGCTCAAGGCGCGCCGGCTCGGGCCGGGCGTAGTCGAGAAATTTGTCAATGATGGCGTCGAGCTGGGTGATGTCGGCGGCCATGTGGTCCCGCGCATCCTTGTCAGCCACGCTCATTTCGGTCTCCAGCCGAAGGCGTGCCAGCGGTGTACGCAAGTCATGGGAGATACCTGCGAGCATGATGACCCGGTCCTGCTCGATTTTGGACAGCTGCTCGGCCATGCGGTTAAAGCCGATATTGACCTCGCGGATTTCGCTGGTGGCTACTTTTTCGTCGAGCAGGCTCGCGTCAAAATCTCCATCCCGCATGCGGCTGGCCGCAAATGACAGCTGCTTGAGCGGGCGGTTGATCAGGCGCGCGATGAAGGCGGCCCCAGCCAGTGACAGGATCGCTGCGATGATGAGCCAGATCACCCAAGTGCTGCCTCGGGAAGGCCCCACCTTGGAAGGGTCGGTGAGCAGCCAGTAGGCGTCTCCGTCAATCGTAAAACCGACCCACAAGCCTTTCTGGCCATTGACCGTGCCGGCGACGACTGTGTTGGCGCCCAGGCGCGCCTGAAGTTCCTGGGTGATGCGTTCGCCGAGTTCGTCGTCGCTTTCAAAGAGTTGGAACTTGTCCTTGGGTTCACGCGGCGTGATGCGTACGCGCTCCTCGTCGGCCAGCGTTTTGATCAGCGACACACGGGCAATCGAATCGGAATAGCGCAGGGCCGCACGGCTCAGGTTAACCAGCGATGCCAGTTGCTGGGCGCTTTGAATGGCGCGCGGCTCCGATTCCAGTGCGCGAAAAGTTTGAAGCCAGGCCACGATGGAACCGAGCAGCAGCAGCGACAGAAAGAAAAAGGTCCGCCAGAACAGGCTGAAACCCCGCCGTGGGCGCATTTCCAGCGGAGCGGGCGCAGTTTCAAGCGGTATCGGGTTGGTGGCGTCCATAAAGGTGGGTAGGCATGCCGCAAGGGCGCAAGGATGGACGTGAGTCTCGCCGGGTGCCGGTCAGGTCAGCGTGGACAGCTGGCACCTCCTGCGAAACGTTGGGGGGTGAGGCCTAGTGGACTGTAACGATTGAATCGGGAGTGATGCGTCGTGAAAGATCACAGTACTTCCACTTCACTGGCTTTGGCTGTTCGTTGTACTGGCGGATGTAGCGCATGAGTTTTCGCTTCAGATCAGGCAAAGACGTGAACACGCCACGGGCGATGACATCGCGCTCGATCTTGGCAAACCACAACTCCACCTGGTTGAGCCAGGACGAGTACGTCGGGGTGAAGTGCATATGAACGTTGCTGTGCGTGGC
>NZ_JBFUJT010000059.1:0-12199 GCF_056401235.1 Polaromonas sp. P4_F9
GCGTTTATCCCGCAATCACGCAGCTTTCAAGCAAGCAGTTTCCGTAAGCTCTTGGCGCTGATTTTGCTTGGACGCTTTGGGGTGGCTCCGATGACGCTGAGCATCGCAAACGTCGTCGCCAAAGATGCCTCATCAAACTTGCCGGCGAGTCGCGATGCCGCCCTCGCAGCTGATCTTCCTGCGAGACATGCGCGCGACCGCGCTTCTCGTGGCATTCGGTCTGATCCTGCGCGTGCCGTTTCGCGCGCACGCGCTTGCGAATGGCACGCGCCATCCTCGACACGTTGGCCACCGCAACTTACATGACCGCTATCGCGATGACGGGTCGTCGTCGATCGCGGTGGCATTGGCAAGCTGCACGTGCACCGTGCAGCCTGCCGGCGTGCAGGACTGGCAGCCCCCTGAGCGTGCGTGGATCTGCGATGGTCGTCGCCCGTGTTGCCACCTTCAATATACAGAGGCAAAAGTGGGTGCACGGCGCTGGGTGGCCATCGCCCGCCGCATTCGCCTGCTGGTCGCGTTTCGCTCAGCATACTTGTCTCTTGCGGGTACTTCCTGATGACTGTCGGCACTCAGGAAGGCTAGATCGGCGTGATCGCGCCGTTCAGAAGCCTGGGGGGCTGATCTCCTCCGCGCTTCTGGGTTATGCGATCTGGGGCTACATGCCCAATTCCCTGGCATGGGTCGGCATGGCATTGATCGTCATCGCCGGGTTCCCGCTGGTTCGAGGTAGCGACGCGATTAAGGTTCGTTGTTACGCCGCAAGCGATGCATTCGAAGAGACGCTCGCCTTGCAAAGCGGCGCTTCCATCAGAGGCGATTCGCTGGCGTACGAGAACTATGGCGTGAATGCCGACCGCTCGAACGCGGTGCTGGTCTGCCATTCGGCAAATCGCTCGCATCACTTGGGAGGTGAGTACGCGGCACAACCGAAAAGGTGGTGGGACAACCTGATAGGGCCCGGGAAGCCCGTGGATACCGACCGCTGCATCGTCATCAGGCATCAACAATCTCGGCTCCCGCTTCGGCTCCGCCGGCCCGATACACGTGATCCTGGGCACCGGGCGTCGTCTACGGGCCGGAGTTTCCTGTGGGGACGGTAGAAGACTGGGTGAATGCGCAGGCGCGGTTGGAGCTGCCGAAGCAAATGCGCAACAAGAGTGTGCTAGTTCATGTCGCGATCGACCAAGGCGGGTGCTTCGAGACGATACGGAGACGAGCCTTCCTTTGCCCTTAACGACCATGACTAGCTTGAAGCCGTCAGTGCCTCCATTGACTGCCGATGGATCTGGTGAGATCTCCACAGAACCATTTCCATCCAATCTGGCTTCTGAGGGTAGAAGTGGAGCTTGGAAGCATTTCGGATGCGCCGCCCAAGTTCTGAATCGGCCTCCTCCGGTCGATGCATGAACATCCACAGGTCATTGCGCGCTGCCTCTCTTGCGCGCGCAGCGTCGTAGGTCCCGAACTCCAGGCAGACATAGGTATGGCGATCGCCCAGAATCCTCTGCCAAAACTCGTCCTGGCAACCGTGCAACACAACAGCCGAAGAGGTTCCTAGCTCCGGAGAAGTGACAGATGGCCCAAAGATGCTTGTCGCTCGTTCATAGCCCGCCAGGCCGGATGCCTGCTCGCATTGCAACTCCCCATAACCATAAGGGCCGAGTCCGGTGTGGTAATCGATGATGATGACTTCATCGCGAGCCGCGACGTTGAAGTCCACCGCAATTTGCTCCAGAGTTCGCCGTGCGTCAGTAGGCCCGCTCCCGCCATAGAACGCCCCGCCAGGCCTGGTGTACTGTCCCGAGCCCCGCGCCTCCCGAAATTTCCGGTCGCCATGTGCTGATCGATATCCCTCGATCGCAGCCTCTGCGCGCTGAATGCTCTCTGGACCGATATCCGCAGGGACAAGATAGGCTGCCAGTTCCTCGTAGCCAGGATTTGCAGGCAGTGGCTTCGAGAAATCAATGAAATTCCTATTAAGGTCGCACCCTTCTGCGGTCACGCGGCGATCCCATGCAAACCCGTAGCAGTTCAGGGCATGAACGAACAGCACCGCAGTGGAGGCAGGAAGCTTCTCGTGGAATTTGGCTCGCATGAACAGAAGCTGTGCCGCAGAACCACAATAGCCCTCAGGACCGTGTGTGGCCGAAACCAGTACCAAGAGTTTCTTCGCATCCGGTCTTCCGAAGTAGGCCGCATCGGTAAAGAGATTCTCACCTGAAGGTCCTTTTGCAGTGCAGGGGTACGCTATCGCCGTGGGTGCGTCGACGAGAAACTTTTCGCGCGCGTCGGAGTAGGTGTTGGAGAAGAGAACCGGAATGGCGCTCCTAATACTGTCGAAATTTTCCACTTTGCTAATCCTTTCACCAAGCGGGGCGTGATTGAAAATACCGGGCAATCATTGAATGACGTTTGAACTCGTGCAGATTCGAAAAGGCATGCAGGACCTACGCCCGCCCGAGGGCGATCACTTCAGCCAGCCGACTGTTACGGAGAACGGCAGCCATGACTTCAGATTTCTTGCATCTCAGTCTGAGTGCATGTGTTCAATGCGGAGTCTTTCCACTGAAAGGGGGCCGAGCCTGCAGCGGGAGAAGCCTCTGGCTATACTATTTGACGAACAGTTTGCGCGGTATCGTCGTGAGGGGATCGTGCCCGTTCTCGGTAACGGTAAATGATTGCGTGATGGTGATGCCAACGTCGTCCAGCCAGAGACCGGACATCATATGGAAGCACATGCCGGGCTGTAGGACCGTCTTGTCACCCTTGCGCATACTGGCGGTACGGGATTGACTGGATGGAGGAAAACCAATGCCGAGCGGGTAGCCGAGACGGGCTTCCTTCTCGTATCCATGGCGCGCGAGCACCTTGCTGAAGACATCCGTGACTTCCTCGCAGGTTCGGCCGGGGCGGACACTGTCCAGGCCCGAATTCAACGCCTCCACGACGACGTCCGCTAGCCCTTGGTAGGCCGGGTCGGGTTGACCGACGGAGATCGTGCGCGCGAGATTGACCTGGTAGCGGTGCCGCACGCCGAAAAGTTCGAGGTTGACCACGGTCGAAGCCGGCAGCGGCTTATCGGTCCAGGCGGCGTGGGGGGCGACCGCGTTTTCGCCGGCGCAAAGGAACGCAGGTGAACTCGGATAGGTTCCTCCAAAATCGGGAGTGCCGGACATCTGCTGGTTGTAGACGGCACCGGCGACATCGCATTCGCGCACACCTGGTTCAATCACTTCGATGGCACGCTGCATCATCGCGTCAGTGATACGACCCGCTTCGCGCATGAGGGATACTTCCGCGGGGCTCATCACAATCCGAATCCAGTTCACCAGCAGGTCGGCGTTGACGAGTTTTGCGAGCGGTAGCGCTTTCACGAGGTCGGCGTGGGCGCCCGCGGGGTAGTAGAAGCTACCCATTTCCACGCCTACCGTCGCCGTCTCGCCCACGAGTTCCTTCGACACGTCGGCCATGAATTCGTAAGCAGACAACTCCGTGGACGCCACATACTTGTCGGGGTAGGCCCTGATGTTGTCGCTCGCCAAGAAGGTGGTCATCTTCGCGGAGACGCTATCCACGAAGCGGCCGATCCAGATCGGTTCAGGATGGTTGAGCGCGACGAGCACCATCTGCGGGGTATAGAACGAGTAGGCGTCGTACCCGGTCAAGTAGTACTGGCTGGCAGGTTCGGAAACGAAAAGGATATCGATCCCTCGCTTCGCCATTTCTTTCTTCACGGCTGCCAGGCGCACCGCGAATTCGGCGCGCTCAAAACGCAGTTCTTTTACCATATTGAATTCCTTCGCTGTTGATTGAATCTACTCAAATACCTAGATCGCCTGTCGATGGCATCTGGTGGGACCGACAGACCATCATTTCCGGCCAATCGGCTTCCTGGGGGTAGCAGCGTCGCCTAGAGGCCCTTCGAATCCTGCGACTCAGCTCGGTATAGTCCTCTTCCGGCCGATGGTCGAACAACCAGTGGTCGTGGCGTTGCGCCTTTCGGGCATTGTCGGTGTCGTAGGTGTGTCGATCGCCGAGAAGAGGCTGCCAGAACCAGAACTCGTCCTGTGATTTCCGCTTGGCCTCCGGATCCGTAGTCGAGAACACCTCGGCGGCGACTTGGATTGCGGAATCTAGATTCATTCTGCGCGCCTCATGCACTCAAGAGACAGACGCGAACGCCATCCGACAGAGGTCGGCGAGGTCATAGATCGGCAGCTTCGTCCTAAGACGGATCGCCGGCGTCACCATCGGAAACCCGGTGCATTCGAACAGGAACGCTCCAATGTCCGGATGCTTCGCCCTCAGGTGATCGACGCACGTTTCGACATCCTTCTGGATGGAGGAGACCGGCGTGACAGGAGGCGGGCGTAGCATCTCGTTGCGCAACAGTTCGCCGCCTTCAATGCCCCCGATTACGATCCTCGCCCGTTCGCCGGGATCGTCGATCCCCAGCAACTCTTCGCCGAGGTTCGTGGAATCTGCGGTCACGACGGCGATCTTGGCGGCTCTCGGTACCTGTCGGAGCAAACTCGGCAACAGTAGCAGACTCGACAACACGACTGGAACATTGACCGCCGCTGCTACTGCTTCCTGGTGCCGGCTGGAGAAGCCGCAATTCGCACTTATAGCGACGGCGCCTCGTTCCACCAGGCGCCGGGCGGCTGTGATGAAAGCCGGCTCGAGTGCCGGGTCCCCGCGGATCACGTTTTCCGCCCAGCCTCCCTCTATGGTTTCCACGATCACGGGGAAGTCCAAGGTTGTCGCAAACCTGGGAAGCGGGGCAGGAGTGCCAGGCGGCAAACCCCGTTCGAGGTTCAGGATGCCGAAAAATTTGGTGGTGGGCGATGTCATCTTTGGTGTTTCACTACCTCACAACAATGTAATGTTGGCTCGGCGAGCAAAGACGGCAAAAGTCGCCCCCGAATCGAAGGATTGCTGCGAATATAAGGGCCGCGGCTCGCGCCCATTCCAGCATGCGCTTGCCGGCTACGCGCGCTGGCATTGGCAACTCGCGGCCCGTGTCTGCTAGGTTTGCCGGAAGTTCAGGATCGTAGTTTCGTCAGGAACGGCTGCTCAAGTTCAGCCCGGCGAAGTTGCTCAGCGAAGCCGCCCGTACAGGGCTTCCTCCGTCGCCGGGTTCGCTCAGCGCGGACCAGCTCTGCATCAGGTAACTCGCAGCATCTATTCCAACGGATACGGGCCTGCGGCGCCAGCCGTCCGTCAGGTAGAACGGCTCCGTGACGTTTAGCAGCGCCTTCCATGGCACTACCAGCTCCATCTGATGTCGTTTCCGGCGTATGCCTAAAGTTCAGAGCAAGTAGGCTCGGCCAATCCAGTGCGCTGATCAGAATCAGCGCCTGACAGCGTGCACGCGAAGAGCCCGACGCGCTCAGAACCACCCGTGCCGGCCGCGGTGTGGGTCAAAATCCACTGAAACATTGCCACTAAACGCCGACTTCGCGCGTCGAGGCATCGGCTATTGCATAAATAAAAACCCACCCGGAACTAGACTTGAGGCATCCAAAACCAACTAGGAGACAATCGTATGAACAGAATTGCGAAGGCCATGGTGGCTGCAGCTTCCCTCGTGCTTGCATTGGCAGGTCCCACCGCGCATGCAGGCGCTGTGCTCGATCGAGTGCTGGCTTCGAAGACGCTGACGGTGGCGGTCGGGACGGACTGGGGGCAGATGTCGTTCTTGAATAGCAAACACGAACTCGATGGTTGTGACATCGACATCGCCAAGGAGATTGCGAAACACTTGGGTGTGCAGATTAAATTTGTAACGCCGGGCTGGGATCTTATCGTAGCAGGCAAGTGGCAGGGGCGTTGGGACATGGCCATGGGCCAAATGGTGCCGACCAAGGCGCGCGCTGAAAAACTTAACTTTCCAGCCGTGTACTACTACGGGCCGCAAGTCGTCGTAGTTCACAAGGATAGCAAGGCCGCCAAGCTCGCCGATCTCAACGGCAAGGTGGTCGGCGTCGCAGGAAGCACAGTGGCAGAGTCTTATGCCAATCAGAAACTCGAAACTCAGCCACTATTCCAATTGGTGCCGGGCGAGGTGAAGGCCTACGCAACCACCAATGTTGCGTTTGACGACCTTCGGCTTGGCAATGGAGTTCGTCTAGATGCGGTGGTGACTGATGGAGTACTTGCGTCCAAAGCGATCAAATCCGGCTATCCATTGAAGCAACTTGGCGTCGTATTCTTCAACTCGGGAGCTATTTCAGCTGAACATGGCGACAAGGAATTTGGCGACAAGATTGCAGCCGCCGTCAAGGGCATGAGGGATGATGGCACGCTCTCCAAGCTGTCGATCAAGTGGTACGGAGAGGATTTCAGCGTCGCCAAATAGAGATTTGAATCTATGGCGGTCCGGCTAGCCTGGGCCGCTGTCTCTAAAAATCGATGACGGACGCTTCTGAATGAACTGCTGCCATCGTTTAAAGAAGCGCCAAGTCTGAGGCAACCTGACTATGGAACAGGACCGATCAGAGGACTGATCGGGTACTTATATCCAAATCGACTGTCAGAGTTTGGGAATCAACCCATGACGGCGAACGGACAAGGTGCAGAAATTCAAGCTTCAGCAACAGGGCGTGACGCCTTACACATGGGATAGCGAGAAACCAAGATGAACGAGCAAAAAGCGATCACTAGGACCCAGCTCCGCGGGGCCGTGCAAACGGTGCGCGGTTTGGTGGCACCTGAGTTACTGGGCAACACCCTGATGCATGAACACCTGCTGTTGGATGGGCGAACGTCTGAGATGAAGGCGGCCGTCGATCAGGGACCGGAAATCACGTTGTGCAACTGCTTCCGCATCAACTATGGTCGTGTGAGAGTCCCGAACAACTCAGTGCTCGGGAGCTGGGAAACCGCGATTCATGAGGTACGCCTGATGCTGGAAGCGGGTGGGCAGTCAATCGTTGATTTGACCTGCGGTGGGCTTTCACCGGATCCCGCGGGGCTCAGGAAGATCTCGGAAGAATCCGGTGCGCACATCGTCATGGGCTGCGGCCATTACGTTGACGGCTATCAGGACGAGAGCAACAGCCAGAGGTCGGTTGAGAGCTTCGCGCAGGAAATCAAGTCGCAGATCCTTGAAGGTGCGTGGGGCACGGATGTGCGTGCAGGGATCATCGGCGAGATCGGGTGCACGTCGCCCTGGACGGATCTGGAGAAGCGGGTTCTGCTTGGCGCGCTGATCGCGCAGGCGGAAACCGGCGCAGCCTTGAACATCCATCCTGGGCGCCACCCTGATCAGCCGAAAGAGGTCACCGAGTTTGTCTTGCGGAGCGGCTACCCCGTTGATCGATTAATCATCAGCCATATCGATCGCACCATCTTTGACAGCGAACGCATGCTCAAGCTTGCCGCAACGGGGTGCGTCCTGGAGTTCGACCTGTTCGGACAGGAGCAGGCGTATTACCACTGGAGTGACATCGATGGCCTGAACGACGCCTCTCGTCTACGGTATATCCGGACGCTCATTGACCACGGGCATCTCGCGCAGGTCTTGATCAGTCACGATATCTGCAACCGGACGCGCCTGGTTAGTTACGGTGGCCATGGATATGGGCACATCTACGAGAACGTGCGACCCATCATGCAGCGACGCGGGTTCAGCGAGGAGGAAATCTCCGCCATTCTCGTCGATAACCCCAGGCGGCTGCTGACGTTCGTCTGAAGCTAAGTAGTAAGGCGATGGCCCGGCGGTAATCGCCCATAATGAGGACGGCCCGGCGGAGCTTCTCGGCGCCTATCTCTGGGTCAAGGTCGCGCCCGATGAGGGACCGGCCTGGAGCAGCTTCACATATCCCGGCATGCTGCCGGGGCACACATTCGGCCTGAATGAGGCTGGGATCGTCCAGACTATAAACAACGTCAGCCCCCACGATCTTCAACCTGTCGTGCCGCGGCAGATCATCTGCCGGGCGATTCTCGAACCGAGAGGGTTGGATGAAGCAGTCGCCATACTGAAGCGCAAGTACCGCGCCAGCGGCTTCCACCACAACCTCGGTGAGGCGAAGACGCGCCGGCTCGTGTCTGTCGAGGCGCCAGCCTCAGGCAGCGCCGTTCGGGAGGCCGCCTCGCCCCTAGCGCACGCGAAACATCTGTTCTTCAGGAATTCGACGGGTTGAAGCCGACGATCACCGACTCTTCCCGCAATCAGCAGGAGGCGGCGGACCGGATGATCGAAGAGGGTGCGCTCGCGGGGGGCGCGGAGGCGGTGCTCTTAGATGAGGTCACTCCGATCTATTGCGACAAGAACCGGTGGCACGATAGCGTCCAGACTGTCGCCACGAGCGTCTTCGCGCTTTTCCCAGACCGCGTGGAATGGCGCGTGCACGCCGCGCCGGACGAGCGCGACACGCTGAGCGGAACGATGCGGGATACGCCATGCGACGGAGTAGCACGTGAGCGCGAAGCATTTGATTCCCCCAATTGGTACCTGTCAGTCGCCAGCTGATCCTGTGCCTTTTATCGCGAAATAGGTCCTTTGCCGGTCCAAGGCGAACTCAGCGCGGGACGGCGATCCACGATCGCTGAATTTCATCGCACTCGCCTTGTCGCGCGCAGCATTTCTCTAATGGAGCCACCAACGTTGTTGAAAATAAGCGCGGAAGCGCCGCTACGATTGTCTTCTGCCTTGCACTGATCGGTGGAGCTCCACTAAGAGTGCGAATCCGAGGTCGATAGTGCCAACTGACCGTCAACTTTTGTGCACGCGAACGAATACAAAGAAAGTTTCCCCCATGCCAGCGCGTTTGCACTCACTTTGAGGGGACGCCAATCAATTTCGCCCGAGGGTGCGGAATACCTTAAAAACCGAAATCAGAAATGGATAAAACATGAAAATTCTTTGCTTGTGGCACGCAACGGACGATGAAATTGCGTACATCAGAAGCGCAGTTCCAAGTGGTGCAAAAGTTGTGGCACCAAGAGGAAGGTACTTGTCCCGATTTGAGTGCACATACTCGGACATAGAACATCACGCAGTCGATGCCGATGCGATCATCGGATGGACGCTTCCCAAAGGCATACCGGAAATTGCCGCGAATCTAAAGATTTTGTCCTGGCTGCACTCTGGCGTCGACGATCTTGATCAGATGGGTGTTCTTAGGCTAGCGAAGCAACGAGACTTCAAGGTCACAAATATTCGTGGCGCGAATGCAGTTGCGGTCGCGGAGCAAGCAATGATGTTTGTTCTAGCGCTGGCAAAGAAGACTCTATTGAAGCATCAAGCAACACGAGAGATGCATCGGTTTTTCCCTCTATTCGGAGATGAGCATCGATCGACCATGCTCAACGGACGCACTATTGGAATTATCGGTGTTGGAAGCATCGGAAGTCACATTGCGAAGTGCGCAAAGGGATTCGGCATGCGCGTTCTCGGAGTGCGGCGCAATAAGGAACGGCCGGCCGAATGCGTGGATTCTATGCACGGAATGGACGAGCTACGCTCAGTGCTTGGAAGATGTGATTACGTAGTTTTAGCCACTCCTAATACAGGCGAGACTTTCCAATTTTTTGGGGAGGCTGAGATAGCTGCCATGAAGAGAACTGCCTTCCTGGTTAACATCGCCCGTGGAAATTTGATTCAAGAGCAACCGCTCTTCGATGCGCTTACGTCAGGTCATCTGCGCGGCTACGCAGCAGATGTCTGGCCCAAGTATGAATTTGGGCGAGCCTTTCCCGAGGGCGGCGTGCCACGCCTGCAGATTCAGAAGCTTCCAAACGTAGTCGGCTCCAATGATCAAAGCCACGATGCGGATGGCATTTTGGAACGCTACATTGAGTGGGGCACCCAGAACTTGGTGGAATTTGCGGCGGGAAAGCCGCTTACGCGCGAGGTTAACCTGGACTTAGGTTATTAACCAAATGCCCGGTGATGCCTCGCACACGGCCAGGCTTCATTGAACTCGAGACCGGGACACCCGAAATAGCAAAGGATTTACAGTCATGACAGAGTTTCCGAAGGACTTTCCGGATTTCGGGCTGACGCCTGAGGAGAGGCGATTTACCGAGCGCGGCCATTTTTACGAGCGGGCCGGTATGGATGGCGCGCGTGGCGAGATCTGGTGCTACAGCGACCGGTTTTCCTACCGGCCGGGCGGGATGGTGCGCCTGCAGGTGAGTTCGACCGCCCCGCGCTTCACCATTGAGATCGTGCGCGACGGCGCGACCGAAACAAAGGTGTTTGAGCAGAGCGGCATCGCCGCGCACTGGCAGGACACGCCGGATCAGTGCTCAGTCGAGGGCTGCGGCTGGACCACGACCTTCGAGTTCAAAATTGGAGAGGACTGGCCGTCCGGCGGCTACCGCTTGACGTTGACAGCGGAGGGTAGCGATGGCCGACTAATCCATTGCCATCACATCCTCATCGTGCTGCCGCAAGCTGGCCGAAAGCCTGGCCGCATTCTGCAGGTGGCGGCGACCAGCACCTGGCTCGCCTACAACACCTGGGGCGGCTCGAACCACTACGACGGCATCACGGGCCCGAACCGTAACCAATATTCGCCCATCGTCTCAACGCAACGGCCATGGTGCCGCGGCTTCGTCGTCCTTCCGCCGCAAGCTCCGCGCGTGCCGCTGGAAATGATGCTGCCGCCCAAGACGGTACCGCGCCATCCACACAAGGAATGGGCCTACGCGACCGGCCACTCGAGGAAGTACGCCTCTGCCGGATGGGCAAGCTACGACAGCCACTTCTTCCGCTTTGCCGAGCGCGCTGGGTATGGTATCGATCTCGCCAGCCAGGACGACCTGCATTTCTCACCGGAGATCCTGCTCGATTACGACTGCGTCGTCTTCGTCGGCCATGATGAGTACTGGACCTGGGAAATGCGCGACGCGGTTGACGCTTTCATCGACCAGGGCGGCCATGTGGCGCGATTCGCCGGCAACTTCATGTGGCAGACCAGGCTAGAGGACGAGGGTCGCCGGCAGGTCTGCTACAAGTACCGGGCGCGCGCCGAGGATCCGGTCTATAAGAGCGGCGACGTTACCCGCGCCACCAATTCATGGGAGGCGCCGGAGATCGGCAGGCCCGGCGCACAGTCTTTTGGTCTCAACGCCACCAACGGTGTCTATGTCGGCTGGGGCGGCTGCACGCCGCGCGGCGTGCGAGGCTTCCCGATCTATCGGCCAGACCACTGGGCCTTCGCCGGCACTGGGCTTTTTTACGGCGACCTTCTCGGCGCCGAGAGCCACGCTTATGGCTACGAGGTCGATGGGCTGGACTACGAAATCCGCAATGGCCTGCCTTACCCTTCCCCTGCGAGCGGGGCGCCGGACGGGCTCGAAATCCTTGCTGTAGGCATGGCCACCCTGGTCGAAGAGAGCGCCGATTTGGCGCCCGAAGACGAAATCATCAGCGATGGGGACGGCCGGTTCGTCGCCGAGTTGCTGTTCGGCGAGGCGAACAGCGCCAATATTGACAAGGTCAAACGCTCAAGCGGGATGATCGTTAATTTCAAGCGCGGCAAGGGTGGGGTGTTCCATGCCGGGAGCTGCGAATGGGTGGCGGGCCTTCTCAGACAGGACGCCATGGTCGAATGTGTTACCCGCAATGTCCTCAACCGCTATCTAGGCCGCAGGTAGGAACCCCGGGGGCTAATCCGTTCGGCCGCTGATCGGAAAAGGTGACGCTTGAGCTGGCGCAGCTAAAACGACAATGGGTTCGGAGCAGTGCGTAGTGAGAGCGTTGCGTGTCGAAACGTTTCAACCTAAGCAGGAGGTCCATGAAAGCAATAGATCCGGTCGTCGGCATCTGGAAACTGAATCTGGCAAAGTCCAAATTCATCAACGGGCCGACACCATTCAATTACAAATCTGCGACGCGAACGTATACGCAGGACCCAGAGGGCATCATCACAGGCACAGTCAACGCGGTTCTGCCCGACGGATCGCTTTTCTCCGAGCAGCTAATCCTCAAATATGACGGTGAGTACTACCCCCACACAGGCAACCCTTTGATCGACACGATGTCCGGGGAGGGGGTCAACAACGGCTACACCATCGTGCTTACGGCGAAAAAGGGGGATGACGTTACCGGGGCGGGAACCCGCACGATCTCCCCCGACGGGAAAGTCCTGACAATGACGTTCATTTACATGGACGCCGAAGGCATTCTGCGCGGACACGTAGCGGCTTACGACAAACAGGAGGAGTGACACCCCTACGA
>NZ_JBFUJT010000060.1:0-11225 GCF_056401235.1 Polaromonas sp. P4_F9
GGAAGGGGAAGGCGCGGCGCTGGGTGGTCGAGGTCTGCCACAGCTGGTTCAACCGCTTTCGCAAGCTGCTCGTGCGATACGAGAAGCTCGAACGCAGCTTCGTCGCGCTGAACCACATAGCCGCTGCCATCATCGCGTTCCGCAGAGTGACGCTCAAGGTAAACATAATTTACGGATAGGTTCTTAGTGAAATCTGGCTTTATCGGGTTGATATTTTCTTTGTGATCTCTGGTTCCTTTCGATAACCCGCTTGACCACAAACCTCCACAGGCACTCCAGTTCCCACTCGTAACTGCGCATGAAGCGTAAGAGAGCGGAGGGCCGACGGCCTGCGGATTTTTGTGGACAAACTTCCGAGCCGTACGCGATTAAGTTTCCAACTGCAATTCCCAGTTCCCAGAATCGACCGCTTCGGGGAACCATAACGGGCTCGAACCATGGCACAGCAATCGGAGTCAGGATCTGATTTCTCTCAACAAGCCCGCACCATTCCGGCTCTACTTACCGGCTTGCGATACCAGCACCGGCTTGTCCCGATACACCTCAGGCATCACGGTTTTCAGGTTCGCGATCTTCGGTAAATCAAACCGCGCGATGTAAGGCTGGTTCGGGTGCAGGGTCGCGTAGTCCTGGTGATACGCCTCAGCGGGGTAGAAGGCGGTTAGCGGCGTGAGCTGCGTCACGATCTTCTTGGGGAACACCTTGGCGGCGTCCAGCTGTGCGATGTAGCTCTCGGTCACTTTTTTCTGGTTGGCGTCCTGGTAGAAAACGGCGGACCGGTATTGAGTGCCGCTGTCCGGACCCTGGCGGTTCAGGGTTGTTGGGTCGTGCGCCACGGAAAAGTAAATCTGCAGCAGCTTGCCGTACGAAATCTTTTTCGGGTCGTAGGTGATCTGCACGGATTCGGCGTGGCCGGTGCGGCCTGAGCCGATCATCTCGTAGCTGGCGGTCGCTTTTTCGCCGCCTGCGTAGCCCGATACGGCGTTGAGAACGCCCTGGGTGTGCTGGAACACAGCTTGCACGCCCCAGAAGCAGCCGCCCGCGAACACGGCTGTGGCGCTGCCCGACTGTGGGCCTGCTTGCGCGGTGGCCGGTATGTCGATGGCCGGGGCGGGCAGTTTGACGGCTTTTTCTTCCGCTGAACTCACGCCCATGCCGCCGCCCACAAAAACCCATGCAGCCAGTGCGACTGCGCCAAGGGAGAAAAGGTATTTGTTCATCATCATGCTGCCTTGAAGTTAAGGGCCAGGCCGTTGATGCAGTAGCGCAGGCCGGTGGGTTTGGGGCCGTCGTCAAACACATGGCCCAGGTGCCCGCCGCAGCGGCGGCACAGCACTTCTACCCGTTTCATGAACAAGGTGGTGTCGCTTTCTTCCACCACGGCCTTGTCCATGGGCTGCCAGAAGCTGGGCCAGCCGGTGCCGCTTTCAAACTTGGTGGCGGATGAGAAAAGGGGCAGGGCACAGCCTGTGCAGGTAAAAATGCCTGCGCGCTTTTCCTTGTTGAGTGGGCTGGTGTAGGGGGGCTCGGTGCCGGCCTGGCGCAAGACGCGGTATTGGTCGGGCCTGAGAAGTTTCTGCCATTCGGCATCGCTGTGGCTGACTTCATAAACCCGAGCCGCGCGCGCTGGTGTGGCCGCCAGCACGCCGCGCATGCCGGCCAGGGCGGCGGCAACGCCGGCGGAGAGTGCGCCAAATTTCAACAAAGAGTTTCTGCGGGTCATCATGAGTGCCTTTCGCGTTACCCAAAGTGGGCCATGGCTGTTGGTCGGCGAGGGGCCTGTTTCTTACAGGCTGAGTCCAGAAACCCCATCAGGTCAGGTTTTGCTATTTGAGCCGCTTTTCTTTTTTAGAAGAGGAGCAGAAGAAGAGCAGCAGAAGGGGAACCAGGGGGAACACCCTGCGGATACTGGAATTGGATGAAGATGCCCGCATTCGGTTCCCGGCCAGGATTCGCAGGGCTGGTCGCATGGGTAATTTCATGGGTAATCGCGGGGGCGTCATGGACTCCAAACCCGCGCCACAATGACAGGCATGCACAAGATCTTCAGGCTTTGCGCTGTTTTGACGCTAGGCGCGCTGGCGGCCTGCAACGGCCCGCCCGACGATTCGCACGCCGAAGATGTCCAGCTGCAGCTGACGGGAACATGGCTGCGGGACTATGAAGAAAACGGGACCCGAGTGCGCCGTGTGCTGGTGCTGGCGCAGGACGGCCAGTTTGGCGAAATGTCAACGGTCACCCTGCGCGACGGGGTGCTGCTCCAGCACCATCACACCGGCGAATGGCACTTTGACGGTACCAACCTGAAGCGCCGCTACACCAACATCGACGGGCAGAAACCTTCCGCACCCAAGTTTCCGTATGCCGCGTTCGAGGTCCGGTTCGAGTCGCGCAACGAGTTCATCGGCACAGACAATGTTCGCAAGCGCCAGGTGCGTTACCGGCGCGTGGCGGAGGGCACGCTACCTTAGGAGCAATGCGGCTCGGTCAAGCCCTTGCCCTGGTTTTTTATCCCGGACTCGATCCGGGACGCATGGATTGCGGATCAGGCCCGCGATGACGGTTCGGTCAGTCGAGGTCTGGTGCTGCTGATTTTTCCTATGTGGCTGTTAACTGCGTGGCCAATGTGATGTGCCCTTATCTGGGGGCGCTGATGACATGAGTGCTTCTCCATCCTGGTCACGGAGCCGGCACCGGGGTAATCGGGGGCAAACTTTAATTTTCCAAAAGGTCAAACGGCCTCCAGCCGCTCCACCATATCCGGAAACTGCGCCACCATTTTGATCAGCAGCGCTGCCTGGGCATTGGGCTTTGCGCGCCCCTGCTCCCAGTTTTCAAGCGTGCGTGGGTTGGTGCGCAGATAGCGCGCGAACACGGGGCGCGATAAGTGCAATTGCTCGCGCACGTTCACGACGTCTTGCGGGGAGAGTGTTGGCGCAGGGTTGCTTACTACTTTGAAGGTGCGCAGCGTGAGTTTGCCTTCGCGCTGCGATTTCAACGCGTCGAAACCTTCAGTCAATTCTGAAAAAATGTCGCGCCTTTTCTTCTTCATGATGTTTGCCTTTACTTGGGTTGCCGCTGCTCCAGCTCGCTTTTAAGCAGTTGCTTCAATGTCTTGCGTTGAACGGGCGTCAAATCATCAGCCTGATCTTTGTCGTACACGGTAAAAAGCCAAAACTGCCCGCCGCCCAACCACCAGTAATAAATCACTCGCAAGCCGCCGCGTTTGCCTTTACCTCGGCGGGGATCTGGTTGGCGTAATTTGCGCAAACCGCCCGTGCCCTCAATCACATCACCCGCCTCCGGGTTTGCCATCAAGTCGAGTTGTAGCTGACGGTAGGCCTGGTCGTCGAGATAGCCCTGCCTCATGCGTTCAAAGGGAGGTAGTTCGATGAATACTGCTTGCAAGATTTATTGTACGCTAGTTGCGTATGGTTTATGGTTGATAGCGAATGGATGGCTGACAGCCTGTGGCTTCAAATAGCCTTTTTGAACAAGGCCAAATGGATCTCCACCGATTCAAAAGGCACAAACACCGTGTCTTCCGGCGTGCGCTTGACCAGCCCATGCTCCTCCAGCTTTCCGATGTCCGTGTGTACGTTCGAGTAGTTGCGCTCCACGGTTTTGGCCAACGCATAGACCGAGCAGGGGCCGCACTGTCGCAGCGTTTCCAGCAGGTCGATGCGCGCAGGTGTCAGCTCTGAAAACAGGGCGCGAGCTGATTCAAAGCTCAGGTGGTAGTCGGCCCCGTATTTTGGGCTGGCCTCAGCCGCTTTGAGCTGCTTGCGGGCTACGCTGAACACGGAGCCGTGTGGGGCGATTTCAATGACTGCTTTCATGGCTTAATTCCAGGCTCCTATGTCGTGCCAGACAACAATCTCAACCTCAGAACTGTCATCACGTATCTCCCTAGCTCTGGCATTCGGCTTTTGCAAATCAAGCTCGGCTCCCGTACGGTGAAGCAACTCATTGGTTGGTCATCCCGAACACTGAATCAGGTCCGGGACGGCCCCGATCCGGGATTCATGGATTGCGGGGTCAGGCCTTCAATGACGAGTGGGCAAGCCCCTCAGACCTGGAACTTGCCGGCGCTCACCCCGTCCTGATCACCGAAATAAACTCCGTGCCGCTTTCGGGCAACCAGACTTCCCCCGGCCGGCCGAGTATCTGGCGGATGTTGGCTGCGGGGCGGGGCATGGCGATGACGTCGAATTTCTCGGCGCGCGGGTCGAAGCGCAGCATGGCGTTGTTGCTCCACTCGGAGGCCCAGACGATGTCTTTGTCGTCTACATACACGGCGTACACGTGGGGGTCGGCGCCCGGTGCTTTCCAGGTGTGCCAGTTGTTGGCGCCCACGCCCAATGCCGGGTCGTGCACCGAGAGGTTGCCGCTGTTCCACTCGGCCACCCAGATGCGGCCGCGGCTGTCGGACCAGACGCGGCGTGCGCCCTGGCGCTGTGTCGGTGGTTCAACCACGCGTGACTCGCCGGTGTTGCGGTCTATCTGCGCAATGAATGACCCGGCCAGCGAGCACCACCACACCTCGCCCTTCGGTGTGGCGCAGATGCCGTAGGGCCCGCGTCCGCGTGGCGATTCCTTCACGCTGACCTTGCCGGTGCTCACGGCCACCTTGCCCACGTAGCCGCCTTGCCCGGTAAACCACAGGTCGCCGTTGCCATCAAAGGCGCAGGTGTTGAGGTTGGCGTAGGGTGTTCCGGCGGGCAGTGGGAAAAGCTTCACCTCACGCGCCGGCCAGCTCACGCGTGCAATGGCGTTTTGCCCGCCGTCGGTCAGCCAGGCCGCGCCGTCGGGCCCGGCAATCACGCCATGCGGCGACGAGCTGCCGCCATTGCTTCCCAGGGCGATCAGCTCGGACTTGCCGGTGCGCGGGTCAAACCAGCCCAGGTGCCCGCTGCGCTGCGCCGAGAACCAGACCCCGCCACCGGGCGCGGGCGCCACGTCGTGAATGCCTGTGCTGCGCGGGGTGTTGAGCGGCCAGGATTGCAGGCGAGAGGCGCCCGTTGTCTGTGAGCGCCCGATGCCGGGCGAGAGCAGGGCGGTGGCATACAACCCGCCCAGGGCGATACCCGAGAGCCCCGTTAGTCCCGTTAACGCCGCCAGCGCGGCACGGCGGCTCATGTGGATTGGTTGGGAATGCGTACGCTGCGCCATGGCAGTTTCTCCTGCGCGTTCGGGACCGGTTGGACAAGGTCGTGCAAGGTCATTGTGGCGGTAATGTGCTGCCGCATGCAAGGGCTGAAGGGGCTGTGGGCGCTGTAAGGGCGCGCCAGCTGGCGGCTTGGCCGTGCCGTCGATGGCCCTTCTCTGGATCCGCCGTAAATCACGGCTGGCCCTGAGCGGTCAGTTCAACTCAAGCGCCATGAAGACCCTGAGCGCCGCATAGGCGTCATTGGCGGCGTAGATGATCTGCGCGTCGGACAGTTTGCTGTTGGCCCAGTTGGAGGTGGTGGCTTTTCTGGACTTGATGAACCGCTTGTTGAAGACCACGGCCACCGCCCCCCGCACACCCATGTCCTTGCGGTAGCCTTTTTTCCTGAACACGGTGTTCAGGTCCAGCACACCCTGCGGGTCAACGCCGAATTTGCTGATAAGACGCCGGCGGTCGTCTCCCAGGCCGAAGCCGGCCTTGATGATGGCCGGTGCTTCCAGCAGCACGGCCACGGCGCGGCGACACTCCGCGTCCTGCAATTGAAAGATATAGGCTTTCTCCAGCGTGGACAGCTGAACGATGTGGGGCCCGTCAGACGCCTCGTTCCTGGCAAAGGTCGGCTTGGATTCAGTATCAAACCCCAGGGCCGTGATGTCTGCGAGTTCCTGCAGCGCCTTGCCGGCCTGCTGCGGCGTTGAAACCACCTGTACCTGCGCCAGCCCCAGCCGCTCGAAAGGCTCCAGGAGCGCAATTTGATCTTTACCAGGTGTAACGAAAAGCTCGGTCATAGGGTTCCACGTATCAAAATAGGGTGAGAGCAACCCACATCATGGCAGCACAAAGCATCACCACCGACACTTACAAACTTTTTCCGTCGCCCCGCAACAGGCACCGGACGGTTTTCCCGTACCAGGTTTTTGTGCCCTACCCCTACATGCTGATTGACATGGAGAGCTACGACCTCAAAGGCAAATACAGCCTGTTTTCGGCCTGCCGCCTGGCAGACATGAAGATGGGGCAGGTGGCGACGTTCGAGCAACCCGAAGACGAGCTGAAGTTCAAGGCCCGCTTCGTGCCGGACTGACCGGACTGACCCGGCAGCGCCTCCAAGCAAAGTCCCGGCACATGCTTTTATACTGGGGACGACTTTGTCATAGTCTTGGCCTTGTGCCTTTGTGGCAGCACGGCTACCATCAATTGTCGCCACCGCGCCAAGCGTGTCTGGCGGCGTATACCGCAGGAGGGGAGGTTCCATGCCACAACTCATCGCATCTGTCGAAGGCGTCGAAATCCAGCATGTCTATCTGAAGAACAACAGAACGACGCTTGGCCGTAGACCTTATAACGACATCGTGCTTGACAACCTGGTGGTGAGCGGCGAGCACTGCGTGTTTGAACTCAAGGGCCTCGCGGATGTGTATATCGAGGACCTGGGCAGTACCAACGGGACCTATATCAATGGCCAGATGATCAAGTCCAGGCAGCTGCTGCTGGACAAGGACATCATCGCCATTGGTAATTTCAGGATTCAGTATCTCTCGGCCTCCGAGCATGAGCAGCCTCTCGTATCCGAAAAAACGGGCACCATGCCGCTGGAGGCGCTTGGTTTTCCGGGCACCAGTGGCGCGTTGCAGGCCAGCCTCAAGGTTTTGTCGGGTTCTTCGGCGGGGCTGGAGGTTCCGGTGGTCAAGGCGGTGACGACTTTTGGCCGGCCGGGTGTGGCGGTCGTGGCCATCTCTCACCGCCGCGATGGTTACTACGTCGCCCACATGGACGGTGAGACACAGCCCACGCTCAATGGCAAATCAATCGGGTACAAGGCGATTCCCTTGAGCCACCACGATGTGCTGAACCTGGCGGGAACCGAGATGGAGTTCTTGCTGCAACCCCGATAACACTTATCGAAGTACTTATCAAAGTACTTATCGAAGTGCCCTGTCGGGACGCAAGCTGCGCTGTTGCGAAGGCTTTGCACCGGCCGGCAGGTTTCAAATCTTCATTGTGCCGTGGCAGATTCGTCCGGCCTGTTCTTTCCCCTGGCTGCCAAGCTCAACCCATCCATGAAAAGCAATCCATCCGGCGGACTCGTTTATTCCACTGACGGGGGACGCATGTGCCCCGATTGCCGCAAGCCCGTGGCCGGCTGCGTTTGCCGTCAACTCAAGGCCCTGGTAACGCCTGACGGAAAGTCCGGCGGTGTGGTCCATGTTTCCAGGGAGACCAAAGGCCGTGGCGGGAAAAGCGTGACCGTGGTGAAGGGGCTGGCACTGGATGCGATGGCCCTGGCCCAACTGGGCAAGCAGCTCAAGACCGCGTGCGGCTCGGGCGGCACGGTGAAGGACGGTGTGATTGAGGTGCAGGGCGAGCACTGCGACCTGGTCATGCAGGCGCTGAAGAAGCAGGGTTACGTCGTCAAGCGGAGCGGTGGGTGAACCCCGAAGACCTGCAGCTCCTGCTGACCCGCGAAATGCCCTACGGCAAATACAAGGGGCGGCTGATTGCCGACTTGCCTGGCAACTACCTCAACTGGTTTGCCCGTGAAGGTTTTCCGAAGGGCGAGATTGGTCGCCTGCTGGCGCTGATGCACGAGATCGACCACAACGGCCTGTCGTCCCTGCTGGATCCGCTTCGCAAGCGATAGGGTTCATTGAAATGAATTCCGGAGGCGGCCTGCAGGGCACAGCCCTCCCGGAACGTCCCTCGCAATCGCCTTACTTTTTCATCTCGTCCTTGGCCATGGCGTCTTTACCCATAGCATCTTTACCCATAGCGTCTTTTTTCATGCCGTCCTTGGCCATGCCAGCTTTGGCCATGTGATCCTTTTTCATGGCGTCTTTAGCCATGGCATCCTTGCCCATGGCATCTTTCTTCATGCCATCTTTTTTCATCGCGTCCTTTGACATGGTGTCTTTAGCCATCGTGTCTTTTGCCATGGCGTCCTTCGACATGGCATCTTTGCCCATCGCATCCTTTTTCATGGCGTCCTGTGCCATGACGCTAGCGCCGGCGAAAAGCATGCAGGCAGACAGGAGGGCGGCGGTCAGTGTTTTCATGGTTGTTTTCCTTGGTGATGATGAATCAGTTGTTGAATAAAACGGCAATGCTGAAGTCGATGATTCAGCTATTGCCGGCGTTGCTGGGTCTCTGAGCAGGCTCAGCTACCTCCGAACCAGTTGTAGCCCTGGTCTTCCCAGTAGCCGCCAGGGTAGGTGTTGGTGACGAAAATCGCCTGGATATGTTTGGGATTCTTGTAGCCCAGCTTGGTGGGCATGCGCAGCTTCATCGGAAAGCCGTATTTGGGGGGTAGCGGCTGCCCGTCGTAGGTGAGCGCCAGCACGGTTTGCGGGTGCAAGGCGGTTGGCATGTCGATGCTGGTGAAGTAGTCGTCGGCGCACTTGAACCCGACGTATTTGGCAGTCAGGTCCGCACCGACCCGGCGCAGAAAGCTAGCAAACGGCACACCGCCCCATTTGCCGATCGCGCTCCAGCCTTCGACGCAGATGTGGCGGGTGACCTGGTCAACCTGCGGCATGGCGCGCAGCTCCGGAAGCGCCCATTTGCGCTTGTCGGCGACGAGGCCGGTGACCTCCAGGCGGTAGCTGCTTTCCTCGATCTCGCGCACTTCGCTCTCGCTGTAGTAGGCATTGAAGGGGAAGGGGCGCGTGATCATCGAGTCGGGGTAGGTGGGGGCCAGGCGGTTGGGGTCAAACAGCCAGCCCTGTACCTTGTCATTCATGCGGGAAATCCGCATCAATGCCGTGTCAATGCTGGCTTCATCCACCAGCGTGCAACCCGTGAGCATGGACAGGCCGCCGAGCGTGAGCGAGCGGCGCAGGAAGTCGCGGCGGGCGGGCTCGCTGATGCGGCTCACGGCTTCCTTGAGCACGGCATCGCCGTCAATGGCCAGGCGGGGAGGGGGTTTGATCATCATGTCAGGCTCCTTAGCGGCCGCGAACCATGTACAGCAGCGTGCGCGGCACCAGCGCCACCATCACCAGGTGAACCGCCACAAACGCAGCCAGTGCGGCCATGGCAAAAAAGTGCACCAGCCGGGCGCCTTCGTAGCCGCCCATCAGTTCGCGCAGCAGCGGGAATTGCACCGATTTCCAGAGCACCAGGCCAGAGATCACCAGCAGGACGGTGTCGACCATCACAAACAGGTAGGCCAGGCGCTGCACCATGTTGTAATGCCGCGGGTCGGCATGGGCGAGTCGGCCCTTGAGCGCGGCCTGCAGATCGGCCAGCAAGGCCCGGGGAGAGAGCGGAAAGAACTTGCGCAGCAGGCGGCCGGTGGCGAGGTTGAAGGCCAGGTAAAGCAGGCCATTGACGCCCAGCACCCACATGGCGGCAAAGTGCCACTGGAGGGCGCCCCCCAGCCAGCCGCCCAGCGTGATGTCTTTCGGAATTGTGAAGCCCAGGAAGGCGGTGGCGTTGTAAATTCTCCAGCCGCTCATCATCAGGACCACGACCGCGAGGGCGTTGAGCCAGTGCATGGCCCGCAACCACCCGGGGTGAATCACCTGCTTGCCGGTATCCATCATGTGCTCCTCATTCGCCAACAAAGCCTGGGATTCCCAGGGTTTCCACGGCAGTTTTGCTGCGTGTTGACGATTGGTCGGGCGGCGCGCCGGTTTCTTACATATTTGCCAAATTACAATCACGGGAAAGGCCCGATTGGGGCTGATGTCAGAGTCGGTTCACCCTGCCGCGCAAGCGGTGAAAACGCCCCCCCACGGAGGGCTGGTTTTGACGGTGCCCGGCTTGTGCTTGTCTCTGGTGCAGGCTTGAGTCCACGCCCCCGAGGTAAACATGTACCGCTACAAACGACTGTTCGCCGTTGCCGGATTTCTGGTGCTGATGCTCGTGGTGTTTCAGATTTCGGGCTTGCGGGACAACTTCAGCCTGGCCTTTTTGCATCAAAAATTCCTGGACAACGAGGTCAGCGGCCTGCTGATCTTCATCGTGCTGTTTGCGCTGGGCAACCTGATCCAGATTCCTGGATGGATTTTTTTGGCCGCTTCAGTCCTGGCGCTGGGGGAAGTGTGGGGTGGTGTGGCCACTTATATTGCAGCCGTCATTTCCTGTGTGCTTACCTTCTGGGTCATTCGCCTGGTCGGTGGCGATGCACTGCGGCAACTGAATGGCAAATGGGCTACCCGCGTGCTGGCGCGACTGGACGCGCGTCCCATCACCAGCATCGTGATTTTGAGGATTTTGTTGCAGACGGTGCCGGCGCTCAATTACGCGCTGGCCATGTCGGGCGTGAAATTCCGCAGTTACCTGATTGGCACCTTGCTGGGCCTACCCCTGCCGATTGCGCTGTACTGCGTCTTTTTTGAGTACCTGGCCAAGGCTTTCCATATCGCGGTGTATTGAACCGGCACTCGCCGAGCACCAGATCGCGGCAGGTCCGTGCAGCAAAGTTTCCGTGGCCTCCCAACGCCAGTGCTTTCAACGCTGCGAACCCTCATTACCTAAAGGGCGCGTTTTTAAATCACCGCACGCAATCAAACCCAAACTGGTTGCTGGCGGGCTTGCTGGTCAGCCTGGCATGCAGACCGCGCTTCTGGCATTCGGCTTCAGCAATGTCCTGAGCGTTCGCAACGTCCTGGCGCCGCGCCTGCACGATGATGGTCTTTTCGTTGGCGCTGATCAGTTCGGCGGCGCAGCCCGTCATCAGGACGCAAACCAGCAGCAGAAGTTTTTTCATGGATCGTTTCCTTGGTGAAGCGCTGGGTTAAGGGGTTACGGGGGTTACAGGACCTTGCTGAGGAACCTGCGCGTGCGCTCTTCCTGCGGCTGGTCGAAGATGGCGGCGGGTGTGCCTTCCTCCACCACCAGCCCCTCATCAATGAAGATGACGCGGTCCGCCACCTGGCGGGCAAAGCCCATCTCGTGGGTGACGACGACCATGGTCATGCCTTCTTCGGCCAGGGCCTGCATGACATTGAGCACCTCCCCGACCATCTCCGGGTCCAGCGCCGAGGTCGGCTCGTCAAACAGCATGATGCGCGGCTGCATCGCCAGCGCCCGGGCAATCGCCACGCGCTGCTGC
>NZ_JBFUJT010000061.1:0-10850 GCF_056401235.1 Polaromonas sp. P4_F9
GTCCAGGGTGGTGTTGGACAAAATGCGCTGAAACAGCATGGGGAGTTCGGCGGCCGGCTTGTCGCCATAGTGCTGCGCCAGCTTCATCATGCTGTCCTGAACGATATCCAGAGCGGCTTCTTCGTCCCGTACGTGATAAACGCTGCGCTTGAAAGCGCGCTTTTCAACGGTTTTCAGGAAATCAGAAAGTTCTTGTTCAGTTGCCAACGGTTTGGGGTTCCGGTTTGTCCCAGCACTGTCATTATTGTGTTTGCGGATACCGCCTAAACATGCCTGCCAAGCATGTATCTCAAGGATTCAGCCTCAAAATTATCGCATCAGGGTACCTGCGCATAGCCCTCGCCGGACACTTTTTCCGCCATTGCTGCTATTGCGCAACGCGAAATGTCATAATACGGCTTGCAATTCAAACGGCAAACGGGTCATGACTCGGCGGATTATGTATCTGCTTATGGTTCTGGCCTCAAGTCTCAACGCCGCTTCACAAGAGTGGGCGAAGAGGCACCCAAGGTATTTCGTTAGAGAAATTCACAAAGGTTCATCATGGAAGTCTCCAAGGCGGAAATTGCTTCCGCGGCAGCCGCGTCTGCCAACACAAACGCAAATTCACAGGAACTCCGGGGCGCAGAAATCCTCGTGAAGTCGCTTCAGGCCGAGGGTGTCAAGTACATCTGGGGCTATCCGGGCGGCGCAGTTCTTCACATCTACGATGCTTTTTACAAGCAGGACTCGATCCAGCATATCCTGGTGCGCCACGAGCAGGCTGCGGTGCATGCGGCCGATGGTTATGCGCGTGCTACGGGGGATGTCGGGGTCGCGCTGGTCACCTCCGGCCCGGGCGTAACCAATGCTGTGACCGGCATCGCCACAGCCTATATGGACAGCATCCCGATGGTGATCATCACCGGCCAGGTGCCAACCCACGCTATTGGCCTGGATGCTTTTCAGGAGTGCGACACCGTCGGCATTACCCGCCCCATCGTCAAGCACAACTTCCTGGTCAAGGACGTGCGCCAGATGGCCGACACGCTTAAAAAGGCGTTCCATATCGCCCGCAGCGGCCGGCCGGGCCCGGTGGTGGTTGACATCCCCAAAGACGTTTCGTTCAACAAGACGTCGTACACCGGCTATCCGCAGAGCGTCGAAATGCGCTCCTACAATCCGGTGCGCAAGGGGCATGGCGGGCAGATTCGCAAGGCGCTGCAACTGCTCATGTCTGCCAAGCGGCCGTACATCTACACCGGGGGGGGCGTGCTGCTCAGCAATGCTTCGCAGGAGTTGCGCACACTGGTGGACATGCTGGGCTATCCCTGCACCAACACGCTGATGGGGTTGGGCGCCTATCCGGCCAGCGACAAGAAGTTTCTCGGCATGCTGGGAATGCACGGGACCATTGAAGCCAATAACGCGATGCAGCACTGCGATGTGCTGCTGGCGGTAGGGGCCCGTTTTGACGACCGCGTGATTGGCAACCCCAAGCACTTTGCGCAAAACGAACGCAAGATCATTCATGTCGACATTGATCCCTCGAGCATTTCCAAGCGCGTCAAGGTCGATATTCCCATCGTGGGCGATGTCAAGGACGTGCTGACCGAGCTGATCAGCATGATCCGGGAGTCCGGTCTCAAACCCGATGCCAATGCACTGGGCGGCTGGTGGGAGACGATTGAAGGCTGGCGCAAGCGCGACTGCATGAAGTACAGCATGGGCAAGGGCGATGTGATCAAGCCCCAGCATGTGGTCGAGACGCTCTGGAACATGACCAAGGACGCCGACACCTACATCACTTCGGATGTGGGCCAGCACCAGATGTGGGCCGCGCAATACTACAAGTTTGACCAGCCGCGGCGCTGGATCAATTCGGGTGGCCTGGGGACCATGGGCGTTGGCATTCCCTATGCGATGGGCATCAAGCTGGCCAGACCCGACTCGGAAGTGTTCTGCATCACCGGTGAAGGCTCGGTGCAAATGTGCATCCAGGAACTTTCCACCTGCCTGCAGTACAACACGCCGATCAAGATCGTGTCGCTCAACAACCGCTATCTGGGCATGGTTCGCCAGTGGCAGGAAGTGGAATACGCCGGGCGTTACAGCAGCAGCTACATGGACGCGCTGCCCAATTTCGTGAAGCTGGCCGAGGCCTATGGGCATGTCGGCATGCTGATCGAAAAACCGCAGGATGTGGAACCAGCGCTTCGTGAGGCCCGCAAGCTCAAGGACCGCACGGTGTTCATGGACTTCCGTACGGATCCCACCGAGAACGTGTTTCCGATGGTGCAAGCCGGCAAGGGCATTACGGAAATGCTGCTGGGCTCTGAAGACCTGTAAACCCGCACCGTTCTATTTATCAACCGTCAACTGACGAATCTATTGTCTGCCAAGCCTGCGCATTACCGTGCGCAGGGGAGGGCAGCGAAAAGAGGAATCTTCTTATGAAACACATCATTGCAGTTTTGCTGGAAAACGAGCCGGGCGCTCTTTCCCGCGTGGTCGGCCTGTTCTCGGCGCGCGGCTACAACATCGAAAGCCTGACCGTCGCCCCCACCGAGGATCCGAGCCTGTCGCGCATGACCATCCAGACCACCGGATCGGATGACGTGATCGAACAGATCACCAAGCATCTGAACCGGCTGATCGAAGTGGTGAAGGTGGTCGACCTGACCGAAGGCTCCTACACAGAGCGAGAACTCATGATGGTCAAGGTGCGCGCCGTCGGCAAAGAGCGTGAGGAAATGAAGCGCATGGCTGATATATTTCGCGGGCGGATTATTGACGTGACTGAAAAAAGCTACACGATTGAATTGACGGGCGACCAGTCCAAAAACGATGCGTTTCTGGAAGCGATTGAACGCAGTGCAATCCTGGAAACGGTGCGAACCGGTTCAAGCGGCATCGGCCGTGGCGAGCGAATTCTGAGAGTTTGAAGTTGCCGGTAAAGGCATCGCTTGCGGCGCTTTTGYCGGATTTGTTTGATTTATTTGTGATTACTTAGGAGCCAGAGATGAAAGTTTTTTACGACAAGGATTGTGATTTGAGCCTGATCAAGGGCAAAACGGTTGCGATCATCGGCTACGGCAGCCAGGGTCACGCCCACGCACAGAATCTGAACGACAGCGGCGTGAAAGTGGTCGTAGGACTGCGCAAAGGCGGCGCTTCGTGGCCCAAGGTCGAAAAAGYCGGCCTGAAAGTTGCCGAGGTTGCAGATGCCGTCAAGGCCGCCGATGTGGTCATGATTTTGCTGCCCGACGAACAGATCGGCGCGGTTTATGCCAACGACGTGGCACCCAACATCAAGCAGGGCGCTTCGCTGGTGTTTGCCCACGGTTTCAATGTGCACTACGGCGCCGTGATTCCGCGCGCCGACCTCGACGTCTGGATGGTCGCTCCCAAGGCGCCAGGCCACACCGTCCGCAACACCTACACCCAGGGTGGCGGCGTGCCTCACCTGGTGGCTGTACACCAGGACAAGAGCGGCAAGGCGCGCGATCTGGCGCTCAGCTACGCGATGGCCAATGGCGGCGGCAAGGCCGGCATCATTGAAACCAACTTCCGCGAAGAGACCGAAACCGATCTGTTCGGCGAACAGGCAGTCCTGTGCGGTGGTACGGTCGAACTGATCAAGGCCGGCTTTGAGACGCTGGTGGAAGCTGGCTATGCCCCGGAAATGGCCTATTTCGAGTGCCTGCATGAACTCAAGCTGATCGTGGACCTGATTTATGAGGGCGGCATCGCCAACATGAACTACTCGATCTCCAACAACGCCGAGTATGGCGAGTACGTGACGGGCCCGAACATCGTGACCTCCGCTACGAAGGAAGCCATGCGCAAGTGCCTGAAGGACATCCAGACCGGTGAATACGCCAAGAGCTTCCTGCTCGAAAACCGTGCCGGTGCGCCCACGCTGCTGAGCCGCCGTCGCCTGAACGCCGAGCACCAGATCGAGATCGTGGGCGAAAAACTCCGCGCCATGATGCCCTGGATCGCCAAAAACAAGCTCGTCGACCAGACGCGCAACTGATTTCACGATCCATCAGGCCTTGTCCTGCAAAAGGCCGCGCAATTTTCTTGCGCGGCCTTTTTATTGGTAGCGTGAAACTCGACAGTGTTCCCTGTCGCTTTGCCTTTATCCGGGCAATTGATTTGGTATCCTCAGACAGTCAACCTTCAAAGGACACCTTTTTACGCAGGGTGTGATTTCTGGGCCACGTTTGGCGGATATTGGTGTGTCATTGATTTGGTGTCTGCTGCAGACGCCAATAGATGCTATGAATTGAATAGCATATAACCATTGCACACAAGGCTTGTGCTTCAGGAGTATTTTTATGCATGATGGCGAGGAATCGAGTTCAGTGCCCGACGAAATAGTCGTGCGCAAACGCCGTAAAGGCATTTACATCCTGCCCAACCTGTTTACGCTGGCTGCGCTCTTTGGTGGCTTCTATGCCATCGTCATGGCCATGAACGGGCGTTTTGACCAGGCCGCCATTGGTGTATTTTGCGCCATGGTGCTCGATAGCCTGGATGGCCGGGTGGCCCGCATGACCAATACCCAAAGCGCTTTTGGCGAGCAGATGGACTCCCTGTCGGATATGGTGTCTTTTGGCGCAGCACCGGCACTGATTGCCTATGTGTGGGCGTTGACCAGCCTTGGGCGCTGGGGCTGGATTGGTGCCTTTGTATACTGTGCCTGCGCGGCGTTACGCCTGGCCCGCTTCAACGTCAACACAGCCGTGGTTGACAAGCGCTTCTTTCAAGGCCTGCCTTCGCCGGCCGCCGCGGCACTCGTGGCTGGTTTTATATGGCTGATGACTGACGCGGGAGTCGACGGACTGGAGGTTCGCTGGATTACTTTTGGCCTGACGCTTTACGCCGGTCTGACCATGGTGACCAATGTCCCGTTTTACAGCTTTAAAGACCTCAGCCTGAAGCGCAGTGTGCCGTTTGCCGTCATCGTGCTGATTGCGCTGGGAATTGCGGTGATCAACATTCACCCACCCACCGTGATGTTTGCGCTGTTTGTGCTTTATGGTTTGTCCGGCTATGTCCTGTACGGCTGGCGCAGGGCCAAGGGCCTGCAGACCAGCGTGATCTCGACGTCCACGGATGAGCCCGATGAGCGCGGGCTTCACAAATAAAGTGTGGTATATTTATTTCATGAAACAAATTTCGCTGGCACTACTGCTATCTCCCCACGGGCGGAGACGGTAGCGCGCACGCGTACACCCAATTCAACGGCCCGTTTGCAACAGCAACGGGCCGTTTTTCTTTGGGTTGCTGTTTTTTTGAAATCTTCAGAGTTGACGAGATGAACATGTTGAAAACACCTTCGAGCAAATACAAGTCCTTTCCCCCTACTCGCCTGGCCGACCGTAGCTGGCCCGATGCGGTGCTGACACGTGCTCCGATCTGGTGCAGCGTCGACCTGCGCGATGGCAATCAGGCCCTGATCGAGCCGATGGATATCCCGCGCAAGCTCAAGATGTTCGAGACGCTCGTGAAGATCGGCTTCAAGGAGATAGAAGTCGGTTTCCCCTCAGCCTCGCAAACTGAATTTGACTTTCTCCGCCACCTGATCGACGACAAGCTGATCCCTGACGACGTCACCATCCAGGTACTCACGCAGGCCCGAGAGCCGTTGATCCGTCGCACGTTCGAGGCGCTCAGGGGCGCCAAAAAAGCGATCGTCCATCTCTACAATGCCACCGCGCCCGTCATGCGCCGGGTCGTACTTGGCATGGATGAGGACGAAATCGTCAAACTCGCCACGGATAACGCGCGTCTTTTCATGCAACTGGCTGCCGAGCAGCCCGGCACGCACTGGACATTCCAGTATTCGCCTGAAATGTGGTCGGGAACCGAACTCGAGTTTTCCAGGCGTGTCGTCGATGCGGTAACCGAGGTATGGCAGCCCACGCCCGGACACAAGTGCATCATCAACCTGCCGTCGACGGTGGAGCATTCCACTCCCAACATTTTTGCCGACATGATGGAGTGGATGCATCGGCACCTGGCGCGGCGCGATGCCATCGTCTTGTCTGTTCATCCACACAACGACAGGGGCACGGGTACCGCGGCCGGGGAATTTGCCCTGATGGCTGGCGCCGATCGCATCGAAGGCTGCCTTTTCGGCAACGGTGAACGCACGGGCAACCTTGACCTCGTCAACGTTGCGCTCAACCTTTACACCCAGGGCGTATCGCCGGGCCTCGATTTCTCTGAAATCGACGAGATACGCCGCACGGTGGAGTACTGCAACCAGTTGCCCGTGCATCCGCGTCATCCTTATGCGGGTGACCTGGTTTACACGTCGTTTTCGGGTTCGCACCAGGACGCCATCAAAAAGGCTTTCGCCGCGCGCAAGGAGGGCGATATCTGGGACATGCCCTACCTGCCCATCGACCCGAAGGACCTCGGCCGCAGCTATGAAGCGGTGATTCGCGTCAACAGCCAGTCGGGCAAGGGCGGTATTGCCTACCTGCTCGAAAGCGAGTTTGGCCTGGAGCTTCCGCGCCGCCTGCAGATCGAATTCAGTCAGGTTGTGCAGGGCGTGATGGATGCCACAGGCAAGGAACTGACGGCGCAAGATATTTTTGCGTTGCTTGAAAAAGAATATGGCGTCCAGACTGTCGCCGCGCCTCAGCATCTCGTGATCGAGGAAACGGGCGGCGCCGATGGCAAGTCGTTCAACATCAAGGCCGATGTGCGAATCGCCGGCCGCAACCACCAGGTCGAAGGCAGGGGCACCGGTCCGATTGATGCCTTTGTCGCGGGCCTCAATGCGGCGACTGGCCATGCGGTTCGCGTTCTCGATTACCACGAGCACGCCATCGGCTCCGGTGCCAGCGCGCAAGCCGTGGCTTACCTGGAACTGCGCATCAACGACCAGACGCTCTTTGGTATTGGCATGGACGGCAATATCGTTTCGGCGTCGCTCAAGGCGATCGTCTCGGGCCTGCAGCGCAGCAGGGTCGGACAGGGCGCCGCCGCTACGGCTACCATTGCGCATTGAGACCTACAGTACAGCGACCAGCCCATCAGGAGCTTGCCATGACCGACAAACTGATCATTTTTGATACCACCTTGCGCGATGGCGAGCAGTCGCCCGGCGCGTCCATGACGAAAGATGAAAAACTGCGCATTGCGCGCCAGCTGGAGCGTCTGAAAGTTGATGTGATCGAGGCCGGATTTGCAGCAAGCTCCAACGGCGATTTCGAGGCCGTGCAGGCGATCGCCAATACGATCAGGGATTCCACCATCTGCTCGCTGTCGCGCGCCAATGACCGTGATATTTCTCGCGCCGCTGAAGCACTCAAAGGCGCCAACAACGCCCGTATTCATACCTTCATCGCTACCAGTGCGCTGCACATGGAAAAGAAGCTGCGGATGACACCGGAGCAGGTACTGGAACAGGCCAGGCTCTCGGTGCGTTTTGCGCGCAATCTGGTGGCGGATGTCGAGTTCAGTCCCGAGGACGGTTATCGCAGCGACGTTGACTACCTGTGTCGCGTGCTTGAAGCCGTAATTGACGAGGGCGCCACGACCATTAATGTTCCGGACACCGTGGGGTATGCCGTGCCGGAGCTGTACGGTCACTTCATCAAGACGCTGCGTGAACGCGTGCCCAATAGTGACAAGGCCATCTGGTCCGTTCATTGCCACAATGACCTGGGCATGGCGGTTGCCAATTCACTGGCGGGCGTGATGATCGGCGGTGCGCGGCAAGTGGAGTGCACGATCAACGGACTCGGTGAACGCGCCGGCAACTGCTCACTTGAAGAAATCGTCATGGCCGTGAAAACACGCAAGGACTATTTCAAGCTCGACATGAACATTGATCCGCTGCATATCGTGGCTGCCAGTCGCATGGTCAGCCAGACCACCGGCTTCGTGGTGCAGCCCAACAAGGCCGTGGTGGGTGCCAACGCCTTTGCACACGCGTCGGGTATTCACCAGGACGGCATGCTGAAGGCGCGCGAGACGTACGAGATCATGCGTGCCGAAGATGTGGGCTGGAGTGCCAGCAAAATGGTGCTGGGCAAGCTCAGTGGCCGCAATGCCTTCAAGCAGCGATTGCAGGACCTTGGCGTGTCGCTGGAAAGCGAAGCCGACATCAATACGGCATTTGCCAGGTTCAAGGAACTGGCCGACCGGAAAAGCGAGATATTCGACGAAGACATCCTGGCACTGGTCAGTGACGAAAGCATCATTCATCATGACCAGGAGCAGTATGGATTCGTGTCACTGGCACAGCACAGCGAAACCGGTGAGCGGCCGCATGCGGTCGTTGTGTTCACCGTGGCTGGCAAGGAAATGCGCGGCGAGTCAGACGGTAACGGTCCGGTAGATGCCTCGCTCAAGGCCATCGAAACGCATGTGAAGAGCGGAGCGGAGATGGTGCTGTATTCCGTGAACGCCATCAGCGGATCCACCGAGAGCCAGGGTGAAGTGACGGTGCGGTTACAAAATAATGGACGCGTGGTGAATGGCGTTGGGGCGGACCCGGATATTGTGGTGGCGTCGGCAAAAGCCTACCTTAGCGCGTTGAACAAGCTTCAGAGCAAGGCTGACCGCGTTGCTGCACAGGGTTGATCTCCCAGCCGTCTGCTTAAATATTGTTTATATTCAATGACTTAGAGTGATGTCGTAGCGAAGATCCCAATCTGAGTTGTAGAACTTCCCCCCGAAACTGATGAGTTTTTAGGAAAGTCACGCAAGTTTTTGATATTGCGTGACTTTTTCTATTTGTATACACTGCATCCATTACTTACATTGCAATCCACGGCAGGCAAAATTCACCATGTCTAATCAGATTTTCAATCGCGCATTAAAAATCGTTGGATTCCTGGCTTTGTTTGCTGGACTTGCAATGCCGGTATCCAATGCGGCAACTGACAAGACCGAAATTGTAAAAAAGCAGCGCGCTGCGAAAACGACTGTTACAAAAAAAGCTGTCACAGCCCGCAAGAGTGCCCGGTTTACAGCGGGCACAAAAGGTAGAACCATTGTTCGTGCGGCTATTCCCGGCAAACCTTCTTTCGGTCAAATGGCCGGCCTGCATGGGGCCCAGGATCCACTGGAATTGAAGTCTAGCGTGGCGCTGGTCATTGACCAGGATACGCGTGAAGTACTGTTCAGTAAAAATGACCACGCCGTATTGCCGATTGCTTCACTCACCAAATTGATGACCGGCGTCATCATCAGCGGTGCAAAGCTGCCCATGGACGAGATGATCACGGTGACGCAGGATGACGTCGACACCGAAAAAGGCAGCAGCTCACGGCTCAGGGTCGGCACCACGCTGACTCGTGGAGAGTTGTTGCATCTGGCCCTGATGTCCAGCGAGAATCGTGCAGCGCATGCCTTGGGCCGTACTTACCCCGGCGGCATGCCCACATTCGTCAATCTGATGAACGCCAAGGCAAAAATGCTGGGCATGAATGACACCAGCTATGTCGAACCAACGGGCCTTTCCAGCCGTAACCAGTCCAGCGCGCAAGATTTGGCCGCGCTGGTCAATGCGGCGCATGGAGACCCGGTGCTTCGTGAATTGTCCACGTCGACCGGCTATCAGGTGGCTGTCGGCAAGCGTACGCTGCAATACAACAACACGAACCGTTTGGTGAAGAATCCGGAGTGGGATATCGGTCTGCAGAAAACCGGCTATATCTCTGAAGCGGGTCAATGTCTCGTGATGCAGACCAAAATTGCGGGCCGCAAGCTGATCATGGTGTTTCTCGATTCCGCCGGCAAGCTCAGTCGCCTGGGTGATGCCGAGCGCGTGCGTCGCTGGGTAGAGTCAACTCCTTTGACCGATAACAAGATAGACATCAGCGCTTCAGCCAAGCAAATTGGTGGTTGATGTCTGGCGGGGGTGCCCCGCTTTGTGTCATCGCGGCCCATGCGCAGAGCCGGGTGGACAGCCTCTTTTACTTGGATTTGTAGCCCAGCGCCGCTGAAATTTCGTTGGCAGTCGCCTGCAGCTTGGGTAGCCAGTGCTCATCAAGCCTGTCGGCGGGGGCCGAAATGGAAAGACCAGCCACCAGCCTGTTCTGATCGTCGTAGATACCGGCTGCCATGCAGCGCACGCCCAACTCCAACTCTTCATTGTCGCGCGCAATGCCGTATTGCCGCGCCTTGGACAGTTCGCGCTCCAGTACCGATAACTGGGTGATGCTGTTACGGGTTTGTCCCGACAGGCCGGTGCGAGTGGCGTAGGCGCGCAGCCGTTGCGGGTCGTCAAAAGCCAGAAACAGCTTGCCGACCGAAGTCAAATGCAGCGGTGCCCGCCCACCGATGGCACGCACCACCTGCATTCCGGATCGCTCGCTGTAAGCACGTTCTACGTACACAATTTCATCACCCTGGCGCATGCTCAGGTTGACGGGTTGTTGAGTGAGCTTGTGCAGCTCGCGCATCGGCGTAAGCGCTGCGTCGCGTACGTTCAACCGCGCTTTGACGAGATTGCCCAGCTCCAGGAGACGCATGCCCAGCCGATAGTTGCCTGCTGCCGGACGGTCCACAAAACGCCCGGTGGCCAGGTCGTTCAGGATACGGTGGGCGGTGGAGGGGTGAAGCCCTGATTTTTCACTGATCTCCTTGAGGGAGACCGCCTCTTCGCGATTGGCGAGAATTTCAAGCAAAGTGAACATGCGTTCAATCACCTGAACGGTTGGGGTAGAGGCAAGGGCGGCGTCTGGCTTTTTCATGGGTATTACGTACTAAATTTTACCCTGTGAAATCGCAATGCACCTATTGATTTTGTTCGAGGCTATTTCGGTGATGAGTCCTTCGGCCAGATCAATCCGTTTTATGTTCCGGGGCCATAGCGGGGTGGGAGAGTGTCCATTGGC
>NZ_JBFUJT010000062.1:0-8557 GCF_056401235.1 Polaromonas sp. P4_F9
TACCTGACATACACCAGACGTCTGGTTCCGCGCTGGCCTACCTCTTGACGACTCGCGGCATGATGACTTCTGCTCAAACTGCTTGCCGCCTGATMTTTGCCCAGACCGCCATGACCTCCCCCCGCAGTGGATGCTCAACAAGAAAAATCCCCCCCACACAACCTGCCAGACCGCCTGCGCCGCCCAACACAAGGGGCATCACTAAAACTTCAGGATAGGGACCGTAAAGCCATAGTGCGAGGGCCGGTCCAATCGCCGCCAGCAAGGCAACCACCGCACTCTTGCGCAAGGTGGGGAGCAGCCCGCGTAATGTCAGGTCAATGTGCCTGTTCGTTGCTCGCAGCCAGAGAGTGGCACTCACCGCTGCGGACGCGATCATGGCGAAACCCAGCGCCATAAGACCTAGCGAAGCACCGAGCGCCACAAACGCCATGCTCTGAATCGCACTGAAAACAGTCACACGAGCAATAGTGGTAACTGYGCCGGATGACAACAGCGCCGTGCTGCACAAAGCAGCTGGCACGCTGAAAAGCATGGCCACTGCCAGCAGACGCGCCAGGTCAACCGACTGGTCCCACTGGTTGCCATACAAGGCACGCACTATGGGGTGCGCCAGACAAACGACCGCGAGACAAAACGACCAGCCAAATGCCGTAACGTACCCTGTGGCTTTGAGGAAGGGATCAACAAAACTGCCTTGTTCGCGTGATTGCCTGGCAAACCAGGGCAGGCACACGGCACCCACCGCATCCACAAAGAGCCGGTGAAACATATTCACCAGACCGCTGGAGCGAGAATACAGCCCCGCAGCAGTCAGGTCTTGCAACTTGCCAAGCAAAAGCTCCGGCGCACTATTTGAAATGACCGTTACGATGGAACTGGCCGTGAGCTGTGAGCCAAACACCAAGACGCATTTAATCTCTCCCAGGCCGRGCACCCATGGAAAAGACTTTGGCCGAAAGTAAATCGCCATCAGTGCATTGACCGCGGTAGAAGCCAGCGACCCAAAAGCCAGGCTGATGGGGCCATAGCCCTTCCAGGCCAGCCAGATTGACACCAGCGCCCCGCCAAGGCCGGCGCTAAATCGCATTAGCGCAACGCTCTCAAACCGCATTTCCCGCATCAGCCACGCATAGGTGAGCGAGCCAAAGGGATTGATCGCGTAGTTCAAAGCCACCACTAGCATGATGTCGCGCATGCGGGGCTCGTTGTAGAACACCGCTACGGGATTACTGGCCAGCAGCACCACGCAAGCCAGCCCCAGGCCCAAGCCCAATTGCACGGCCCACACGGCCCGGATGTGTTCGGTTGTGAGGTTTTTTTCCTGTATCAGGTACTGGCCTGCACCCATGTCCCGCACGGTCGCCACAAACATCAGGAGCACCATGGTGACCGAAAACACCCCGATCTCAGTAGGCGTCAGCAGGCGTGCAATCGCCATGGAAGACGCTACGGCGATCAATAGACTCGCATAGCGATCCAGAAAGGAGAAAAAAAGCGATTTGCGGGTGGACATTTCAGCGCGTGCTTGCTGAAACGCTTTGCGCAGCAGTCATTTGATTCAGCAAAGCCACCAGGGCCTGTGAACGCCCGCGCCGCGAGGCCTGTTGCACAGCCAGTATTTGCGGCAGCACCGCCCTGCCCTCGCGCAATTGACGCACCAGCGCAGGCAACAAAAGCGCAATTTCATCCGCCGAATCAAGACGCGCTATGTCATTTAACCCCGCCCCCCTCAGAACGCCAGCGGTATCTCCCTCCGGGTCTGTCAGACCCAGTATGGGTTTTCCGGCCCGCAGATATTCGTAAATCTTCGCCGGAATCTGGGCATTGCAGTTGCTGGCCTGCATAACCAGCAGGGCATCAACCGCCAGCATTTCGGCCAGCGCCTCGCGGTAAGAAATGGCGGGGCACAGCTCAATAAAATCTTGCGCACCGTGGGTTTGGGCCAAACGTCGCAACAGGTCGTCATGCACCGGCGCGCGAAAACGGATGCGCAGGTCAGCCGGGCTCAGCGTGCCCGCCTTTTGCAGGTGGCCAAGTGCCGTAAACAGTTGAGTTGGGTCACGCTCTGATGGGTAAACGATGCCACTGTGCAGCATGACCAACGGGCGCTCGCAAGGGTCAGCGGCGCTGTGACTCTGGGGCGATAACCCTGGCTGCACCGCAGCAGACGCAAAGCTCTCTTCGTCATAGCCGTTCTCCAGCACCACCATACGGTCAGCTGTAGAAGGAAAGCGCTGCTGATACATGCGTGCGGCGCCGGGCGTTGTAAAAACGCAGTAGCTTGCGTGCTCTGCAGCGCTTGCTTCAATGTCTTTGTAGCACTGCCAGGTAAGCGGGTCCGCCGGGTAACCTTCTTGCGCCATCGGGTCACGAAAATCAGCCACCCATGGAATGCCCGCCTTGCGGTGCAGTTCGGAGGCAATGACGTGCGCGGTAGCGATGGGGTAAGTGGACCAGATGACATCGGGCTTGAACTCATCAATCAGCTTGAGCCCCTGACGGATAGCGGCAAACTTCCAGCTGATCCAGCGGTCTGGGCGGGCCATCCAGCCCAAGTAGCGCCCCCTGAGTTGCAGGTGGCGGGCGGTATCCAGCGCAAAGGCGCGCCGCACCACTGTGCCAGGTGGCACATCGGTCAGTAGATCGTCACTGGTTTTTTCATAAGCGCGAGGGTCTGCACTCAACACCAGGGGTTGCCATCCCAACGATGGCAAATGCTGCACGAACCGCAATGTTCGTTGGATGCCACTACTGCCTGCCAGAGGCGGGAAGTGGTAGGCAATCATCAAGACTCGTTTCACGCAGGCTCCACATTTTTGAGTTTGATGGCACCAAGGCGAAGCAGACGCTGGTATACGCCCATGTGAGCCTGCGCATTAAGCGTCCAGGTAAACTGGCCTCTAATAAGTTCGTGACCGCGCGTAGCGAGTTTCTGGCAGAGCTGCGGATCGGTCATAAATGTTGCGATGGCCTTCTCGATAGCGGGTACCGAACGGGAGGGTATCAACAGCGCCTCTTGTCCGTCGGTCACAATATCTCCGACGCCTCCCACTTGGGTAAAAATACTCGGCGCCCCAATGAACAAGGCTTCAAACAGCACTGTCGGCGTTCCTTCCGAATGAGATGGCAAGATAAAGGCGCTGGCGAAACGCATCCATATCTTGACTTGCTGGTGCGGCACAGCGCCGATCCGCACCACGACATCCAGCAAGCCGTTCGCCGCAAGATAATCATCGACGTACGAGCCCAACTGGTTGTCGCCCACCAGAAACAGGCGCAGATTTCGCTGACCATGCGCCACCAGGTTCCTGGTCGCGTCTAGCAGTTCCTTGATACCCTTTACCTCCTTTAGGTAACCCACAAATACCAGGTTCCAGGTATCTGCGTGAGCGGCCTTGAGGGTTTGCACTTCTTGCAGTTCCGCATCGCTCAGCGAAAACTTTTCAGTGTTGACGCCGTTGGTGATGTATTGGCTTCGTTCGGCAATTTGGCCCTCGGTATAGGCAAGCCCGAGCCGCATCCCTTCACCGCTAACGAAAACATTGAAGTCGGCTCCTTCTAGGCTGATACGGACCTTTTCAAAGCATGCCCGGTTGTAGTTGGGGGCATCAATGATGCAAGTGCGGTGTATGGTATGTATTACCTTGACTTGGGGAAACAGTTCATCCCGGCAGCGGTTAGCAGCGTAACCGCAAGGATAGGTGGCATGGGCATGGATGATATCGAAAGGCCAGTCCCGGTACAGGGACTTGATCCGGCTGCGGATCCCGTGATACATCCAGTCACCAACCCGCTCATAAAGGCGGTGTCCGGGCAAGGTCAGATAGCGGGGGTGATACTTCGGATGCCCGGCATCGAGTTCTTCATCTGGCACGGCGGCCAGATCCCGATATGATTTCTTTACCAAAGTCACCGGAAAGGGCGCCATGGGGAGCGGGTGCATGACCCGCACGTCGACCCCCTGTTTGCGCAATGCTTCTGCCTGCTCATGCACAAAAGTTCCCGATACCTGGTCCTGCGAGTTGGGATACCACATCGTCAGAAATAATACTTTCATAAAAGGTGCTCGCTAGCCTTTTGCCAGTAATTGCAGATAAAGGGCGTCATACCGACTGAGAAAGCCACGGTTGTCATATTCTGCGTGCACACGGCGTAGGTTTTCTGCGCCGATACGTTTTCCCAAGGCACGGTCTGATGCAAAACGGATCAATCTATCGGCCAACGCCGCATCGTCATCCGAGGGGAAAAATAAGGCGTTAATGTCCTCCCGTAGCCAGCATAAATTACCTGAAATGGCAGAGGCCGCCACCGGAACACCACAGGCCATGGCCTCCAGAATCGAGTTGCTCATGCCTTCGGAAAACGAGGTATTAACAAACAGATCGAAACGGGGATACCACTGCTCCGGCCTGTCAGTCTCGCCAACGAAATCAATCCTTGCTGCTGAATTTCCGAGGCGCACCTGATTGCGAACCGCATCGAAATCCGGACCAGCACCGACCATAATCAGCCGCGCCTTGAGTTGCGGGTGGGTACAGTGCACGCGTTCAAAGGCACGCACCAGACAGGGCAGGTTCTTGATGCTATCAAAGCGGGCAATGGTGCCGATGACGAATTCGTCGTTCGCTCGGGCATCAGCTGCACGCGGTATGAACCGGTTCAGGTCAACCCCATTGGGGATGCAGACAATTTTTGGCGCGCCCAGCTTCCAGCGCACTTGTATATCAGCCGAAATTGCGTCATTGACTGCAACCACCCGTGTCGCCAAGCGGGCCAGCAAGGCCGAGAGAAGTTCGCGCTTCCATGGGACTCCTGCGCGATCCGCATCGTTGCGGCCATGTTCCCCGTGCAATACGACGGGCACTCTCGCTAAACGCCCCCCCAGCACACCATAGAACATGGTGGCCCAGTTGTGGCTGTGCACCACATCAAAGTGACCGTCCCGCATGAACCTGGTCAAGGCAAACAGCCGTGCCCATTGAAAACCGGGTTTGACGGGGAAGTAGGTGTGGCGCTCTTGGGGCCAAGGCAGCATGCCGCCTAAAACGGGTCGCATGGTCAGGACATGGACGTCATAGCAATTGGGGTCAAGCCCAAGCCCGAGTCGCAATACACGGCGCTCGGTTCCACCCACCCCCAAGGCATACAACAGGTGTAACACGCGAATCTTTCGCTGTGTCATGGCACCTTCCCTGAAGGGCTTCTGCACATCCATAAATATTCATCGATAAAAAATAACTACGCAACGACACTAAGCCGCTAGGATAAGAGCGCCATTTGATTTATATCAAATAGGCAGTGTTAAGCACAAACTACCCTGCAGCACACTGGGCGTGTCGCAGGTATTCATATCTTTTTTCGAAACGGGGGTAAGCGCTGTTTTTTGCGAAACATCAAACGGACAGGCAGATTGATGGATGACATTACACGATAAGCTGTGAACGGTCTACTCATCAAAATAATACATGTCCGTCCAAGGCAAAGGAAATAAAGTGTTAGTTCAACAAGCAAACAAGTTTTTCCTGATGGTTCTGTTCTCCTTGGCAGGTGTGGCACCGGTACCACTGGCTAATGCAGCTCAATCCATTGCGCCAGCGGAACCCGTATCGGATACCAGGCTGGTCATTCGCGTAGGGGCTAACCGCGTTATCAAAACCATTTCCGAAGCGGCCAGGCGGGCAAAGGATGGTGATACCGTGGAGGTGGATGCTGGGGACTATGTCGCTGATGTGGCCTTGTGGACCCAGAACAATTTGAGTCTGCGCGCCATTGGTGGCAGGGCACGTCTTATCGCGAACGGTGCGGCGATGGAAGGAAAAGGTATATGGGTGGTACGCGCAGAGGGGATGACCGTCGAAGGCTTTGAATTTTCTGGTGCAACAGTTCCAGACCACAACGCAGCAGGCATCAGGTTTGAAAAAGGTTCGCTGACCGTGCGCGATTGCACCTTTCTGAAGAATGAAAACGGTATCCTGACCAGCAACTTTCCTGAACTCGTGCTCAAGATAGAGAACAGTGAGTTTGCTCTTAACGGCTATGGAGATGGTCTTACGCACAATCTTTACGTCGGCGCTATCGCGCACCTATCTGTAACTGGTAGTTATTTTCACCATGCCCGCGTTGGCCATCTGCTCAAGAGTCGGGCGGCAGTGAATCGTATTTTTTATAACCGGCTGACCGACGAGTCAGGGGGCCGCGCCAGTTATGAGCTGGAATTCCCAAATGGCGGCATAGCCTACGTCGTTGGCAACATCATCCAGCAGGGCACGCAGACGGAAAACCCGAACCTTATCTCATATGGCACCGAGGACTACAAGTGGCCAAGGAATGAGCTCTACTTTGTCAACAATACATTGGTAGACAACCGACCCCAGGGCGGCGTGTTCCTGCGCGTAAAACCCGGCAATGTGATTGTGAAGGCCGTCAACAACCTGCTGGTGGGACTGAGCAAACTTGACTCGGCCGGACCCGGTGACTACCGAAACAATTTCACAGTGGACTGGGACGAGTTCGAATTGGCCGCGCGTGAAGACTACCGGCTCAAGCACAATTCCAAACTGCTAGGCCGCGCTGTCGACGCCGGCGTGGCTAACGACCAAGCCCTGATGCCTGACAGCGAGTATGCGCATCCRAGAAAAACGATACGGCTCAAGGGCGCAGCGCGTCACCCGGGTGCGCTGCAAAGCCTCAAGTAGTGCCTTTCATTTTTTCTTTTGAATGGCCCGCTTCATGTCTGATCAGGATTCATCGCTCATACTGGGCTCGCCACGGTTTTCTGATTCGCGCCTGGCCAGCCTGGCTTTAGCAGAGGGCGTGCTGGCAGCTTGGCGCGAGGCCTTGGTAGCTTTGGGGGCGCAGGCAGCAAGCGGCGTGACCGGCGACTTTGCAGTGGGCCTGTGCGGGCCAGGGCGCACCTTCCTGGCGGTGGACCGCTTTGCCATCCGCACCCTGTGCTATCGCGTGGACAACGGGCAAATACGCTTTGCTGCCCGCGCCGATGAGCTGGCTGACGCCAGCACCGAGATCGACCCACAAGCGATTTTTGACTACCTGTACTTTCACGTCATCCCATCGCCGCGCACCATCTACAAGGGCATTTACCGGCTGCCGCCAGCGCACTACGCCTTGTTTGAAAATGGCCAATTGACTGTGGCGCCGTACTGGGCGCCAACTTTCGACGAACAGCAAAACGCCTCGTTTGACGCGCTAAAGGATGAATTCAGGCAACTGCTGCACGACGCAGTAGCTTCGCAGCTTGATGGAGGCAAACCGGCCTGTTTTCTCAGTGGCGGCACCGACAGCTCTACGGTGGCGGGCATGGTGGCCCTCGCCAGTGGCAAAACAGCGGCCACTTACTCGATCGGCTTTGACGCGCAAGGCTATGACGAGATGGAATATGCGCGTCTGGCGTCCAAACACTTCAAGACCGAACACCACGAGTATTACGTCACGCCTGATGACCTGGTACGCAGCATAGCCCTTGTAGCGGCATCGTATGACCAACCTTTTGGGAACTCATCCGCTCTGCCTGCCTACTATTGCGCCAAGATGGCTCGTGAAGACGGCGTGAGCAAGCTACTGGCGGGTGATGGCGGCGACGAACTGTTTGGCGGCAACACACGCTACGCTAAACAACGAGTGTTTGGCTGGTACGACAGCATTCCAGCTGGTCTGCGCAATGGTCTACTGGAACCCATCTCCAAGCTGGGGGTCATGAATCAGATTCCACTGATACGAAAAGCCGCCAGCTATGTTACCCAGGCAACGGTACCGATGCCTGACCGTATGATGACCTACAACCTGCTGTACCGCTTGGGTGTGCAGGAGATGCTGACACCAGTGCTGCTTGCTCAGGTGGATCAGCAAAATCCTGACCGGCAGCAGCGCTGCGTTTGGGCGGAGACTCGCACTGACGGCCTGGTGAACCGCATGCTGGCCTTTGATTGGCGCTACACATTGGCGGATTGTGATTTGCCGAAGGTGATTGGCACTACCGCGCTGGCGGGGGTGAACGTGGGCTTCCCGATGCTGGACGACCGGGTGGTGGCGTTCTCGCAACGGCTGCCCACCCATTACAAGCTCAAGGGCTTGAAACTGCGCTGGTTTTTTAAAGAGGCCCTGCGCGGCTTTTTACCAGACGAGATCATCAGCAAGAAGAAGCAGGGCTTTGGCCTGCCCTTTGGGGTGTGGGCCAACACCCACCTTGCCCTCAAAGTCTTGGCCACCGCCTCGCTACACGGCCTGGCCAAGCGTGGTGTGGTGCGGGCTGATTTTGTTCAGGCCCTGCTAACGCAGCGCCTGCCCGAGCACCCAGGCTACTATGGCGAGATGGTGTGGATATTGATGATGCTGGAGCAGTGGCTTGCGGCCAAGGCACCGCAGTTCAGTCTGGCAAAATAGAGTTGCTATTTTTCTCGTAGCAAACTGTTCTGATATAACGCCGACAAGTGGCCAATTTGAGCACGATTAAGAGCCGCTAACAAAACCCTCCTGGCGTCGTTGTGCCGCCTTGCCGTGCTAGAGCACTGTCTGCGGCGGCTCGCCTAGCCAGTAC
>NZ_JBFUJT010000063.1:0-8129 GCF_056401235.1 Polaromonas sp. P4_F9
AGAGACCATGGACCTGATGCGCGCCGCCGGCCGCAGCGTGTCGTTCGACCCCAACCTGCGCCCCACGCTGTGGGCCACGCCCGAGTTGATGCGCGACGCCATCAACGACCTGGCCACGCGCGCCGACTGGGTGCTGCCCGGCATGGAAGAAGGCCGCTTCCTGACCGGCGAAACCACGCCCGAAGGCGTCGCCCGCTTTTACCGCCGGCTCGGTGCGAAGCTGGTCGTGGTCAAGCTCGGTGCAGAAGGGGCTTACTTTGACGGCGAAGCCGGCAGCGGCCGTGTGGCGGGTTTTCCGGTGGCCGAAGTGGTGGACACCGTGGGCGCCGGTGACGGCTTTGCGGTGGGCGTGATCAGCGCGCTGCTCGACGGCCTGGACGTGCCCGAGGCCGTCAAGCGCGGCGCCTGGATTGGCGCACGCGCGGTGCAGGTGCTGGGCGACAGCGAAGGCCTGCCAACGCGCGCCGAACTCAACGCCGCAAAGCTTTAAATCATGGGCGCGCCAGCTTCGCCACCCCTTCGCAAAAAGGTTCTGGTCTTCCGCGAGTTGCCGCCCGACCAACTGGCGCGCCTGCAGACAATGCACGAGGTCACGGTGGCCAACCCGCGCCTGCCCGGGCAGTTGGCCGCATTCCACACCGCCCTGGCCAGCGCGGAAGGCATGATCGGCTCCAGCTACGCCATCACTGCCTCGCTGCTGGCGAGCGCGCCGCAACTCAAGGTGATTTCCAGCGTCTCCGTCGGCGTTGACAACTACGACCTGCCCGCCCTGGCTGCGCGCGGCATCATGCTGTGCCACACGCCCGGCGTGCTGACCGAAACCACGGCTGACACGATCTTCTCGCTGATCATGGCCTCCAGCCGCCGTCTGGTGGAACTGGCCAGCCATGTACGCGAGGGCCGCTGGACGCGCAACATCGGCGAAGACCTGTTTGGCTGGGACGTGCACGGCAAAACGCTGGGCATCCTAGGATTCGGCCGCATCGGCCAGGCCGTGGCACGGCGTGCCGCGCTGGGATTCAACATGCCCGTGCTGTACCACAGCCGCCGGCCGGTGGACGTAGCCCATGAGCTGCCTGAACTCGCCGGCAAGGCCACGCACACCCCGCTTGATGACTTGCTGCGGCGCGCCGACATCGTCGCCGCCGTGCTGCCGCTGTCGACGCAAACCCGCGGCCTGATGGGCGCGCGGGAGTTTGGCCTGATGAAGCCAGGCGCCATCTTCATCAACGGCGCCCGCGGCGCCATCGTGCAGGAAGAGGCCCTGCTCAACGCCCTGGACCACGGCACACTGCGCGCCGCCGGGCTGGACGTGTTCGCCACCGAACCGCTGCCCATGGATTCACCGCTGCGCACGCACCCCAGGGTGACAGCCCTGCCCCACATCGGCTCCGCCACATTCGAGACGCGGCATGCGATGGCGGTGCTGGCAACGAGCAACCTGTTGCAGGCCCTGGCGGGGGAGCGGCCTGCGGCGGTGTTTGAGGCCGCAGCTTCTTAGCTGAATCGGCCCCTTATTCAACGGGTGAAAACCGCCCGAAAGCATCAACTTTTATAGGATGGCAACCAATTCAGCCACTATGCAAACATCCTCAGCAGCATTTCTTTCGAAAATGAGAGGCGCATACTCTGCATCATCACTGTCGGGTTTTAGGTGGATATAACTGTGCTGCCAAGCCCCGTCATCACTGGCTTCTTTTCCGCTGGTGTACACCTTCACCGTGTATGAACCACCCAAGTCAGCATCGTTAATACTGCGGTGCTGAGCAACAACAACTTTCCCCGTACGTGTTCCTGCGGGATTAGCTCGAAACAAACACCAGGAGCCATTTGGAATTCGGCGATTCATTGACTCGCCAATGACCTGAGCCACAAACAAGCCGGCCTGAGGCCGAAAATGACCGGGCAACTCGACCCACTCGGCATCCCCGGGATCAAATGTTTGTGGATCACTGAATGAACCAGCCGCGAACTTCAAATCGACAACAGGAACTGAATTGATGTAAGGGCGTACCTGCTTTTTTGGCAAACATCGGAAAGGTAAAACATTCGCGCCGGCAGATTCTGAACTGCCGATCGCAACGCGAGCCGGCGTCGGTACAACCTCCTGCTGGATATTCACTGCCAGGTGTGCTCGGAAATAATCTGCGGTTTCGCTGTCAGTGCAATAAACATAGCAATTCCTTCATCACGAAGCACTTTTGCCATGCAAGCAAGCGACTCGCGCCACGAGCGCACTTCGGACTGACCCACCCTCCGGCCAACCTTCTCCATGAAAACATCACCGACAATTTCTTCAATGTCTCTGACTTGGGCGTCCTCGAGAAAACGTGATTTGGTTGCCTGATAAACAATCACTTCTTGCTTTCGTAGTTGCTACCCATTGATGCGGGGCAGCCATTTCTTATTCGTTCTAGAGTTCAGTATATTTTTTGCTGCTTCCACGCGACTTGTCTACCGGGTACTTGGTGGCGTTTAATTTCAGCTTAAGTTTGGCCGCCTCGATCAGGTCAATATTCAGTTGGTCAGACAAGCGCAATAGATACAGAAATACATCTGCCATTTCTTCTCCCACCGCGGCCCGCTTTTCGGTTGAGAGCTCACTGCTCTGAACTTCTGTTAGCCATTGAAAGTGCTCTAAAAGCTCAGCCGACTCCACCGTTAATGCAGACGCAAGATTTTTTGGCGAATGGAATTGATCCCAGTCGCGCTCCTTGGCGAACTCCCGCAGGGAGTTGATTAATGCTTGCAATTCTTCATTCATAAGCTCATCTTTTCTGTGTGCCGACGTCAATGGCCTTATGCGCAGTTTTTCGCAGTCATGCGCAGTCTTCCGCAGTTTTTTGGACTGAGTGGAGTGCTCATTTTCAATCGCCCCCCCAGGTTCACAGGATACGGCGGAGATCATCGCGGAGTTGATCAACACACCGTGTACCGTGGGCAGCAAATCTCTCAGGAATCAATCACGCCTCTACGTCAATGCCCGTGCGCAAGCCCGCTGATCAGCGTCACCATGCCGATGCCAATGACCAGCCAGGCAATTTGCGCGGCGGTTTCTTTCGCCGTCACGCGCTTTTGCAGCTGGGGAATCAGGTCGGCCAGCGCGACGTAGATAAAACTGCTGGAGGCGGCGATCAGGAAGAAAGGCAGGTAGTCGTACAGCTTGTCGACCAGCGCATAGCCAATCATGCCGCCCAAAGCCGTCACCGCACCGGCCAGTGAAACCTTGACCACAGCCGCGCGGCGGTTGTTGTTGGAGCTTTGGCGCAGCACCACCAGGTCGCCCATATGGTGGGGCACTTCATGGACCAGCACCGCCAGCGCGGCAACGGCGCCCAGGCGCAGGTCGGCCATGAAGGCCGACGCAATCAGGATGCCGTCACCGAAGGCGTGCACGCTGTCGCCCGCCAGCACGGCCCAGCCGCCGGACTTCTTGCCGCCGGCGTGTGAAGACTGATCGTGGTGATGATGATCATGACGATGAGGGTGGTGCGCGTGTGCACCGTGAACAGGTCGGGCAGGTTGGAGGGGCTGGGGGGGCTCGTGGTGTTCGCCGTCATGGTGTTCATGGCCGTGGTGCCACAGTTCGGCCTTGTCGAGCAGGAAGAAGAACACCAGCCCGACCAGCAAGGTGGCAAACAGCTCCTTGGCGCCGGCCTGGCTCTCAAACGCTTCGGGCAACAGGTGCATGAAGGCGGTGGCCAGCAGCGCGCCTGCGGCCAGACTGAGCATGTGCTGGGTGTAACGGGCCAGCATGCCAAAGCTGAGCAACGCCGCCAGCCACACGCTGCCAATGCCCGCGGCCAGCGTTCCCACCAAAATTGCTACCAAAGTCATAGCTACTCACGCCCGTTTTTATTGGGCCGCAGCCCTGATTGATTACCTGATACCTGTAGAGGCAACCCCGAAGGTTACACCACAGATGGCAAAACCCCGGATGCGGCGTTGCTGCCGCCGTCCGGGGTTGATCTTTATCTTATCAAGCGTGTCAAGAGGGGCGCGTGAAAAAGCCGCCGACCCATGAGGCGGCGGCTCGGTCAGCGCCGGGGCGCACGCGCCCAGGCCCCCTGGCGTCAGCTCATGCGCTCAGGCGACGCCTTGCATCTTGAACCACTCCAGCGCACGCTTGAAGCCGTCGTCAGCCGCGTCCTTGCGATAGCTGGGGCGGTAGTCGGCATGGAAAGCATGGGGCGCCTGCGGATACACCACAAACTCGCTGGCTTTGGCGACGGTGTTGCCCTTGGCTGCTGCCTCGGCCAGTGCGTCTTTCATCTGGTTCACGGTGGTCAGCGGAATGCCGCCGTCCTGTCCGCCATAGAGTCCCAGCACCGGCGCCTTCAGGCTGGCCGCCAGGTCTAGCGGATGCTTGGGCGTGAGCGCTGACGGAGTACCGACCAGGCGGCCATACCAGACGACGGCTGCCTTGACGTTTTTGCTCCGCTCGGCATACAGCCAGGTGATGCGGCCACCCCAGCAAAAGCCGGTGATGCCCACCTTCCCGGTATTGCCGCCGTTGGCGCCGGCCCACTTGACGGCGCCGTCCAGGTCGGCCATGACCTGTTCGTCGGGCACCTTGTTGACGACTTCGGCTATCAGCTTGCCGATCTCGTTGTAGGTGCTGGGGTCGCCCTGGCGCGCGTACAACTCGGGCGCGATGGCCAGGTAGCCGGCCCAGGCAAAGCGGCGGGCGGTGTCGGCAATGTATTCGTGCACGCCGAAAACTTCCTGAACCACCAGCACCACGGGCAGGTTGGTCTTGCCAGCCGGGGCGGCAAAAAAGGCCGGCACCTTGAAGCCGTTGACCTCATAGGTGGTTTCGCCGGTTTTGAGCCCTTCTGACGAGGTTTTGATGGCCGTCTGCGCCATGATGGGCAGGGTGGCAGCGGCATAACCCGCACCCAGGGCGGCTTTCAGCGCGGTGCGGCGGCTGGCGCCGGCTTCGCTGGTCTGTCCCGGCAGCAAGGCATCGAAGTCGTTTTTCTGGTCGTTGTTCAGCATGGTGATTTCCGTAGAAGGAGTGGTTTGAAGCACGCAGTCGGAGTTCGCGCGGCTGCGGAAGTTCCTGCCGGAGCAGACCCAACCGCAGAAGACGCCGGCTCAGACGATCTTGACGCTCAACTCCGGCAGGCCATCCACGTGGCATTCAATCACGTCGCCCTTGACAACAGGCCCGACGTTTTCCGGCGTGCCCGAATAAATGATGTCGCCGGGAAACAGCTCAAACGCTTCGGACAGCCTGGAGATCTGCTCGGCTACCGACCAGATCATGTGGTTCAGCGTGGCCTGCTGCTTGACCTGGCCGTTGACCTTGAGCCAGATCGCACCCTTGGTGTAGTGGCCGGTCTGCGCGACTTTGTGGATGGGGCCTATGGGTGCCGAGCGGTCAAAGCTCTTGCCGATTTCCCAGGGCTTTTTCTGGTCGCCCATGCCGCGCTGCAGGTCGCGGCGTGTCATGTCCAGCCCCAGCGCGTAGCCATAGACATGGTCCAGCGCCTTGTTCATGGGAATGTTTCGTCCGCCTTTGGACAGGGCCGCCACGAGTTCGACTTCGTAGTGGTAGTTCTTCGTGAGCGTGGGGTAGGCATGGTCGGCCACCTGGCCCGGCGGCACCACCTGGATGGCGTCCGTCGGTTTCTGGAAAAAGAAAGGCGGCTCGCGGGTGGGGTCGGAGCCCATTTCGATCGCGTGGGCCGCGTAGTTGCGGCCAATGCAGTAAATGCGGCGCACCGGAAACATCTCGGTGCTGCCCGCGATGGGGACATAGGTGTCGGCCACCGTGAAAGGCGTGGCCGGCGCATTGGCCGCCGTGCCGGGCGTGGCGCAGCCGACGACGGCGCCTGTCGCCATCAGGGCGCCTGTTTGCAGAATTCCTCGTTTGCTCATGTCTGGTTTTGTCATGTATGTCTCCTGGGATTGATGAAAGCTGGAGCTTGTTGTCAGCGTGTTTTTTTTCTCCAACCACTGAGCTTAGGACGGGCGCGCCGCGCACAGGCAGACGCAATTACGCATTTACCGGACGATTCAATGCAGCGGTGTTGCGCTGCAGCAGGGCTTAGAGGTTCTCAGGCTGCGCCGGAAATCCTGGCGCGCACGCTGTCGCGGAAGGCCCGGGGCGTCTGGCCGAAGCGCTGGCGAAAGCGCCGCGCGAAATAGGCCTCGTCGGCAAAGCCCGAGGCATGGGCGATGCTCGCGATGCGCTGGCTGCTGTGCGCCAGCAACTCCTGCGCAAACTCCAGGCGTCGCTCCGTCACCAAATCGGTGAAGGTCTTGCCGGTTTCTTTTTTCAGCAGATGCGCGAGGTAATTGGGGGACAGAAAGGCCGCTGCCGCGGCATCGGCCAGCGTGATCTCGCCGGCCAGATGCTCGCGGATGTAGCGAACCGCCCGTTGCAGGCCGGCGCGCCGGCTGCCCTGCTGCGCCTGGCTGGCCGAAAAGCGCAGCAGGTCGGCTTCAAACTTGCGGCAGGTCAGCCCCAGCAGTTGCAGCATCAGGCCGCGGATGATTTCTACCGAGCCGAAGCGGCGGTTGGCGTTTTCATGCGCCAGCTTGTCCAGCAGGGCTTCAATGTCCGCAAACTCGTCCTCCGAAAAATAAAAGTCGGTGTATTCCTGAAAGAGAAACGGCGCCAGCTCGGGTGCCCTGGTCAGCGGCACGTCTTCCAGATCCAGCGGATCCACATCCAGCCCCGGCCGCAGGAACTGCTGCGCCATGTTGATGATGACGTAGCGCGACCCCTCGGGGTGCGGAATCACATGCACGCGGTAGGGCAGGATGAAGCTGAGGTACCCACGCCGGAAGGGCCGCACGGTACCGGCCACATTCTGCTCGGTATCGCCCTGCAGGCTGATCTGGATCTGGAAGTATTCGTGCCGATGCGGGCGCACCAGCGGCGGCCGCACCAGCTGCGACCGGATGTCAAAGTCGAGGTGGTCCGCGCGCTCGGACATGCCGTAGGTCTTGATGTCTGTCATGCGCCGTATTCTCGGCTTATTGGCCAGGCCCGGCGCGCGAGGGTTCCAGCCGAAAGCCTGGTGCAAAATAGCGCGAACAGGCCGTGGTCCTGGCGAGCAGTTCCGCATCGCAACGTCCAGGGCCCATCGCTTTTACGCCAGGCTATATAAACACATCGACGAATTCAAGGTCTCTTTCGGCGTGCCCGCCCGCGAAGCAAACGAAGCGCCCGTGAAACCGTTGTCCGTCGAGAAAGGGAGCTTCCATGTTTTCCCCTGTCACGCCCCCTAACACTCCTTCTTCTGAGTTCAGAGCCCCGGGCATGCCTGCCATCCTGTTGAAGTTGACCCGCTGGCTGGCCATGTTGGGCTTGTTGGTCCTCGCCGGCTGTGCTTCCCCACTGCCACCCGCAGGGCGTGGCGCGCAGGCGCAGGCCCCGACCGGCGACAGCCAGACACCGCTTTTGCTGCGCATTGGCAACAGCCGACTTGAATTGCAGGTACAGAGCCAAACCTGCAAGCTGCAGTGGCGCGGCGAGTTCCCTCCCGACGCCGTGGCGCTCATGAACCAGGCCCTGTACGAGATGGAGCACCATCGCTGCCAGCAAAAGATCATGGCCCTGGACCTGCAAGGCGGTGACATCGGCCCCGCCATCACGCTCGGTTCCATGCTGAAGAACCGCCAATTCAACACCGAACTGCTTCCCGGCAGCTACTGCCACACCCCCTGCGTGCTGATACTTGCCGCAGGCCGCCAGCGCCTGCTGCCCGAAAGCATCCCGCCGGCCCGCCTGCTGCTGTCGCAGGTCCGTCCGGACCTGGATTTCGGTCAGGCAACCTGTGCGACCGAACTCAGCCTCGGCCAGCAGCTCACGCTGCTGCGCTACCTGCGCGCCATGCTGCCATTGCCAACGGCGACCTCGCTGTACGAGAAGATCCGCCAGGCCACCTGCCGCAGTCACGAGACGCTGGGCGCGCCCGAGGCGCTGTCGCTCGGTCTGGCGACCGGCATGCTGCCTCCCGTGTCGCGCTAGTGGACTGTAACGATTGAATCGGGAGTGATGCGTCGTGAAAGATCACAGTACTTCCACTTCACTGGCTTTGGCTGTTCGTTGTACTGGCGGATGTAGCGCATGAGTTTTCGCTTCAGATCAGGCAAAGACGTGAACACGCCACGGG
>NZ_JBFUJT010000064.1:0-7821 GCF_056401235.1 Polaromonas sp. P4_F9
CGTCAAACTTGCGCACCTCCAGCAGCGCTTCTGTGGCCTGCATCTGGGCCAAAAAGCTGGCCGCCTGCTGACCTGCTGTTTTCAGCAGATCATTGACCTCCCAGTTCACATCGATGCGCGTACGCGGGCTGGCCAAAATACAAAAACCAATCAGCTCTTTCCCCACCATGAGCGGCACGACCAGCCATGCTTGGGCCAGCTCCTGCAGCCAGGTCGGTAGCTTCAATTCACCGTAGCGCTGGGAATGAGATCGGTACTCCTCCAAGTTGATCACCCAGCCGCTGGTCATCATGAATTGGCAAAATGGCGAGTTGCCTTCTTCCTTTTCCAGCGTTTGCGGCAGATTCCAGCGTGCCGTTTGACTGAATGCCGCCTCGCCCATCGCCTTCATCCACAGCCCTCCCGCTGGACTCTCCAGCATGTCTGCCAGACCGCGAATCACCTGCTGCCCCATTTCCTGCGGAGTATTGTTAGCCGACAGGGTGTGCGTAAACTTCAACCATTCCTCGCGGTAGTCAAAGCGGTAGCGAAAAAAATGCTTGCCTAAAAATACCCGCAACTTGGCACGCACGGTTCCCGACAGTCCCAGAACCAGCAGGATCACAAGGGCAAAAAATACCAGTCCCAATTGGAGTGCACGCCCCCACTCGCCTCCGTAGTAGCGAACGTAGTAGCCCACACTCGATATGAATATCAGATACAGGCCAGCCATCAGCAGCGTGGCGGTTTGAAACGCTGCTTTGGGAGATATACGAATTTTTGAAATCCAGTCGCTGCGCCGCGACATTGACAACAACAACAACGGCACGACTAAAGTATGTACAGTACCTCGTATGCTAAGGGCGTCTGCGTCCAGGCGATTGAATAAAACGGCCTCCGAGAACACATACAAGTCGAACACAAACGCGCTGAACAGCCCAAGACACAAGGGCTTGATGTTCCAGCGCRAATCTTCGGTCACATTACGGAACACCTGCTCAAGCAAGACCAGGCCAAAGACCGCCGAGGCCATTGCGCTGAAAAGAATCGATCTTGAGGCCTGTCCGAAAACGCTAATGCGCAATGCGCCTAAGGTCAGCGCCAGGAGTCCGAAGAAGACCACAGCGACTGCAAGCGGCGTTATCCACGTCATGCCGACCGGTCTGTCTGGAGCACCATTTGAGCGAAGCAGGATCAACAAAAACGCATACCAACAACCGTACCTGAGCAGGTCGGACACGGTGCTGAACAACAAGAACAGCGGTATTCCCGTCAACAAAAACGCCAGCCCAGTCCATCCCCAAAGGGCGCTCAATGTCACTGCCGCAATGACCGTTGTTTTGGACCGCTCGCGCACTGAGCGCAAATAGCCGAGATGAATCAGCCGAAGCACAAAAGCAGAATAGGACAAGCCCACCAAGCCATAGCCCCACGCCGCCAATACAAGGGTGCCGCTATCGTTTTGCATGGCTCAAAAATTGAGGCACCGCAGCACCGTCAAAACCATAGTGGTGAGCAGCTCATTGCGAGCCCTTGCACATCAGGACAACACCCACGGTTTCAAAGAGAACGACAAAATCAAGAAGCAAACTGTTATTTTTTACATAGTAAAGGTCGTACTGGAGTTTTTCAGCTGAGTCTTCGATAGAGGCTCCATAGTGGTACCGTACCTGTGCCCACCCGGTTACGCCTGGTTTGACACTGTGGCGTACCGCGTAATACGGCATCTCTTTGATCAGTCTGGCCACAAAATAAGGTCGTTCCGGACGCGGTCCCACCAGACTCATATGGCCGATGAGCACACTGAACAGCTGCGGCAACTCATCAATGCGCAGCCTTCGTATCACGCGGCCGACCCGCGTGACCCGGTCGTCAGTCGCCGAAGCCCAACGGGGTTGGCCGTCTTTCTCGGCATCGGTGCGCATGCTGCGAAATTTGATCAGGTAGAAAAGTCGCCCGTTAAGACCAACACGTTGCTGCACGTAAAAAATTGGGCCACTGCTCTCCATCAAAATCAAAATGCCAGTCACCAGCATGATGGGAAATGTCAGCAGAATCAATAGCGTCCCCCACACAATGTCGAAGAGCCGCTTGCTCATGGTGCGCACCAAGCCTTGGTTAAATCCCTCGCCAAAAATGAGCCACCCTGCATACACTGCGTCAAGCCTGATCTGACCCAAGGCTATTTCAAAGTAGGTGGCGATGTCGACCACTTGAACACCCTGCACTTTGCAATCGAGCAATTCACGCAGAGGCATACTGCCACCACGACGCTCCGACAAGGCGACCACGATCTGATCGACCTGATGCTCCCGCACAATTTCAGTGAGGGACTTTTCGGTTGACAACAGCGCCCATGCGGAGACCTCCTTAACGTCCTCATTGGGGCCGGCGTAATACCCCACCAGATCCGCGCCGGGACCTGCCTTTTTCAGTGCTACGCCAACCAGCTTGGCACGTTTACCCGCGCCAAATACCAATACACGCGGACGCTTTGTGTGGGTTACATGCACCCGGTTAACCAGCATCAGAGCCCCTGCAGCCACCAGCGCCAGCACAAAAGACCTCTCATCGTCCAGATGGCGAGGTGAAAGATGAACAATTACGTAGGCTAAGGGAAACGAAATACACAAGGAGAGAACCGCGCGGGCACTGGTTTGCCCCACTGTACGGCTATGCACTCGGCCATAAAGCCCAAGACCGGAATTGATAATCAGCATGCCGACAGCGAACAAGAGTGCCGGGATCAAAACGATAGATGCGACTGAAGCTGAAGCCGGATTCTCCATCTGGAGAAGGATGGCTGCCGTCGTGGCAAACACCACCACGCCAAGATCAAAAAAAATCTGTAAAAGCGTCAGCCTGTAAAAGTAATGACTGAATATTTTTATCACGTTAAACCTTAGGTCTCACGATAAAAACCAAGTAAATACTGCGCACAAGCACCCGTCACCTATGCCCATCATGCTGCCGATAAGCTCAGCGAAAGTCAAAAGGTAAATGCTGATTTACAGTTAGAGTTAACTGCAGAGTTACGGGTAACGCCTAGATGGTTAACGCCTAGATGGTTAACGCCTAGATAAGACTTTCATGCTATACGCCATTTATTGCATAGATGGAGGGGTGAAAGACGAATAATGACGTAGGATAAAGACAACAAATCATTACAAACGTTTCAGTAACAATCAAGTTCTTACGTCGTTTGAATAGAATAAAGTATCAAGAAGTAATACAGGAAAGCCACTCTGGGCACATCCATGAAGCTGCTAACCAGCCCCACCAACAAGGCCGCAAACACAGAAGCCGTAAGGTAAGGGGACAATGGCAGCGACCGGGCACGGCCAATCACCAGATGCCAAAGCGCATAGGCCACCAGCGCAGCCAGAAGCAGCAAACCGGCCAGCCCCCGCTCGACCAGCACTTCAAGAAACAGGTTGTCCATATGCCAGGGTACAAAATAGGACAGTGCGGCGGGGAACCAGTGCGTCAACCCCTTGGAGAATTCGCCATTCTCTAGCAACTCCTCCCGATGCGGCCCGATCAACCGCAAATTGTCGAAATCCGCGACCCCTCCGGCGTTACCGACCGACAGCGAGAAAATGCCCAGGCGTGGCGTATGCCACGCCCCGCCCGCCAAAACCGGACCTACCAGCGGCAGCGTAAGCGCTTGCCATGCGGTCTTGCCCGGCAAAACGCGAACGAATGCCGACTGGCAACCCCCGTCATACAGCAAATGTCTTTCGCACAGTTCGAGGTGAACATCGGTTTCCTTTTGAACCCGAACTTCCAGATTGACGAAGTGCGGACCCTTTGAAACCTGACTCACCCGCTGCGTCAAAGCATACAGTCCGCCCAGTTCTTCCACCGTGCCGGGGCCGCGCACGGTCACAAAACCGTTGGCTACCGCGCCTGGTTCCTGTTCATAGCGCATCTTTGCATCACCCGAAAATTCGCCTTCCGGACCCTGAGCTGCATAATTTGCGGGCAAGCGCCCAAGGCCCTTACCCAGCACCCAGTCGATGGGGCCATCCAGCAAGTCAAGGCCGCGCTGCCAGTGCTCAAGGCGGCTAGCCAAGTCACGGCTTGTACTGGCCAGGCGCTCGGTCATGAACGAACCTCCGCCCACTACAGCCACCACCTCGGTCACCAGTGCCAGCGACAGCATCAGTCCTGCCTTTGCGCGCCAGCTCTCGGGCTCGTGCCGTCGCCAGACGCGGCCAAAAAATTCCCGTGCGTTGAAATCAGTCTTTTGCGACCACAACAACATGCCCAGCAGTACCAAAGATCCCGCAACGGCAAGGTAGACGCCACGGGAAAACGTGGTCAGGCAGGCATAGCCCGTCAGCAAAGCCAGTGCAGCAGCGGCTGCCCAAGCCAGGGGGCGACGGGCAGAGACGACGGCCCACACAACAAAAGGCGTGGTCAAAACCAGGTAAGCGTCAATCGCCGCGCCCCCCACATGCATCTCCCAAAACAGGGAGGCCGTGCGGTAGTGCGTCGAAAAATTCGTTAACCCGGGAAATGCTGCACGCTCCCACACCACTGCCAGCGTGACCACTGTCAACCCCGCCACGATGCCGGTGGCCAGCCGCTGACCCGCAAGCGCCCTGGAGTGGGCAAGTTCATGTTGCAGCAAGGGAGTAAAAAGCAGCGCGAAGCCCAGACTTTTGAACACGCGCAAGCTGTTCAACGAGTCGGTATAGCCGGCGAACCAGTCAAAGGAAAAGCCACCGGCGTCCGCCAATCCGCGGTAAAAAGCCAACAGGCCCGTACCAGCCAGCGAAGCCATCAGCCCCCAAAAAACGACAGGCATTCTTGCGTCGGTGCCTGATCGGGAAGAGCAGGCCAAACGGCTATAGCCGCCTGCCAGGGCCCCCAACAACAAGATGTCGAACTCATCAAAGACGAGCCACCCCGTCCACGGAGAGAAATTCAGAAACGGCAGGCAGGCGGGCAGCACAAAGAGCCATACGCCCGGCCGCCAGGCCGTCGTTGCGCACCATAGCCAGAAGAACACCAGCACCGCCATTGGCCACAGGGGATGGTGCAAGGCCAGTACCGACCCTGCAAACAAACCACCCAAAGCCGCGAGCAGCCAGGCGGGGTTCTTCAGTGGTCCGCCCCTAAACAAGAACCTCAACACAAGCCGGATGCCCCAAAAACCCCTGTGGACTGGCGCTTGCGCCATAAGCGCCCGACTGGAACACCACCACCAGATCACCCACTTGCGCCGGGGCTAAGCTCATGCGATCGGCCAGCAGGTCCAGAGGGGTACACAGGGGCCCGACAACAGAAGCGGTCTCTTTTTCCAGCGCATCAGTCTTGTTGCCAATCGTCACGGGATAGTTCTTGCGAACCACCTGCCCAAAATTGCCTGACGCGGACAAGTGGTGATGCAGCCCGCCGTCAGTCACCAAGAACACCTGCCCGCGTGATGTCTTGCGGTCGACAACACGGGCCACATAAACACCGGCCTCGCCCACCAGGTATCGGCCCAGCTCGATGACAAACGAGGCATCGGGCAGCTCGGTCTGGGCCCGTTGGGCGAGTCGGGCCAGGTTGTCGCCAATAGGTGCCAGATCCAGCCTTTGCTCACCCGGAAAWTAGGGAATCCCAAACCCACCCCCCAAATTCAAAAAGCGCACCGACGCGGGCGCATGCTGTGCCAGCCGCAGCGCCAACTCGTAAGACTTTTGCTGCGCTTCACAAATGGACTCGGAGTGCAAATTCTGCGAACCGGCAAATAAATGAAAGCCTTCAAAGGCTAGCCCAGCCCGGCCGATATCGGCCAGCAGATCAGGTATCTGCTCCACATCCACGCCAAACTGCTTGGGGCCGCCACCCATTTTCATGCCCGAACTTTTGAGTTCAAAATCCGGGTTAACCCGCACCGCCACACGGGCCGGCAGGCCCAGCTCGCTGGAAATCGCCGCCAGTGCCGCCACTTCGCGAAATGATTCAAGGTTAATCAGCACGCGCGACGCCACTGCCTGGCGCAACTCGGCGTCACGCTTGCCGGGACCGGCAAAGCTGATGTCCTGCGGGTTGGCCCCGGCATCCATTGCCACCCGCAACTCGCCCGCAGACGCCACGTCAATGCCGTCCACCAACCCGGCCATCAACCCGACCACCGCTGGCATCGGGTTGGCCTTCATCGCGTAGTGCAGCTTGACTCCCTGGGGTAGCACGTGGCGCAGCGCTGCCACCCGTGCGCGCACCAACGAGCGGTCATAGGCGTAAAAAGGCGTTTGCCCCACCCGCGCAGCGAGCACAGACAAGCGCTCGCCACCAATGACCAGCTCCCCGTCGCTGACGTGAAATTGATTCATGGGGGCATGCACGGGCAGCTGACGTTCAGTGACGGACATAAATTTTCTTCCGTTTTTAATTGCAGGTCGGGGTGGTGCGCTCAAGCGGAATCGGAATGCCGCTGAACCCACTCGGCTGACAACAATTTTCGGTCGATCTTGCCATTGGGATTACGCGGCAGCGGCCCGGCGACCATTTCAATGCCCGCTGGCACCATGTACGCGGGCAGCCGTGCGCGGCATTCAGACATCAAGGCATTCATATCTGTAGCCCCCGCTGAACCTGCGGGAGTAGCTATCACATGTATAGCCTGACCCAGGCTTGGATGATCCACGCCAAAGGCCACGCACTCGCCCACCAGTTGGGTCGCGTACAAAATTTCTTCCACCTCGGTGGGACTCACCCGGTAACCCGACGTTTTTATCATCTCATCGCGTCGGCCAATAAAATACAAAAACCCTTCGGCGTCCGTACGGACCGTGTCACCCGAAAAAACTGCGTATTCGGGCAACTGCAGGCCCGGCTGTCGTCCGGGCGCGTCGCAAGCCAACAACTTGTAGCGCTCAGCCGTCTTTTCGGCATCGTTCCAGTAACCCATACCCACCAGGGCACCGCGGTGCACCAGTTCACCAGGCTCCTCGGGGCTGCAGGGTGAACCATCTTCCCGCAGCACCAGGATTTCGGCATTTGGAATGGCTTTGCCGATCGAGTCAGGTCGCCGGTCCACCTCGCTCGGCGGCAGGTAGGTGGAGCGAAAAGCCTCAGTCAATCCGTACATCAGGAAAGGGCTGGCTTGGGGCGCCCGCTGGCGCAGCAGGTTCAGCGTTTCGCGCGGCATGCGTCCACCGGTGTTAGCGAAATAGCGCAAGTTCTCGTTGATGGCCGCAGGCCATTCCAGCTGCGCCAGCTGTATATACAAAGGCGGCACGGCGGTCAGGCCGGTCACTTTTTCCCGGTCCATCGCCTTGAGCACATCGCGCGGCATCAGGTAGTTCAGCAACACCACCCGCGCACCCGAATGAAATGCTGTGGTCAGCTGACTGAACCCCGCATCAAAAGACAAAGGCAGTGCCGCCAGCAGTGTGTCTTGCGCGTTGTTCTCAAGGTATGACGCCACGCTTTTGGCGCCCGCCACCATATTGCGATGCGATAGCACCACTCCTTTGGGTTTCCCGGTACTGCCCGAGGTGTAAAGAATGGCGGCCATGTCGGTATCAATGACCCGGTATCCGGGCCTGGGCGCGCTGCCGAGCAAGTCACTCCAGTGAGTCAGCTCCCAAGGCCTTGCGACGCTCTCTGCCACGCTTTTGTTCATGCTCTCGCCCGCCTGGTCCGAGTTCGCTACCGAATCGGTTACCACCACATGCCGCAAGTCATGGCACCCGGGCAGAAGGTCTCGCATCAAGGTGAGACGCTCAGGCGAAGTCACCAGCACGCGGACATTGCAGTCGCGCAAAATGAAAGCCACCTGCTCCGGCTTGAGCAGGGGATTGACTGGCACAAATACCGCCCCGGCCTCTGGCGCRCCAAAGC
>NZ_JBFUJT010000065.1:0-7310 GCF_056401235.1 Polaromonas sp. P4_F9
CGCAAAACGTAGACGACCGCCTCGAACACTTGTCGTGCCGGCTTGGGCGGCCGCCCCGCCCCCGCCTTGCGCACGTACGCCTTGTCCGCGCTGCGCTCGCGCACCGGAATCAACGGCTCGACGCGCCGCCAAAATTCATCGGTCACCACCCACGATTCGACTCGCTTGCGTGTCGCCATTCCTTCGCCCTGGCGCCGTGTTAGCTACGGCTCGGAGCAGCAGTATACTATTTACGGATAACTTCTTAATCCGCGCGATGGCGCCCAGGCTGGCCGAAACTTGGGGCCAGCAGATTGTTGTCGAGAACCGCCCAGGTGCCAATGAGATGGTTGCGGCAGAGGCCGTCGCGAAGGCGCCTGGGGACGGCTATACCTTGTTGATGGCATCGGAGGCGACGTTCTCTCTCAACCCGGAGCTGCGGTCTAAGATTCCCTACAACCCACAGAAAGACTTTTCGCCAATCAGTCGTCTGGTTTCAGCCAATCTGATGATGGTCGGCCGGCCCGATCTTCCCGCCAACAATGTAGCCGAGCTCATGGCCTACCTGAAGGCCAATCCAGAAAAGGTGACCTATGCCTCGACCGGCGCGGGCGGCGTTATCCACCTTGCGATGTCGTGGTTCAACACGCTGTACGGCGTCAAGGTGGATCACGTGGCCTACAACGGGCTGCCTCCGGCGTTGCAGGATGTGATGGCGTCGCGAGTTGACGTCACGGTGGCGATTGCCGGTGGGGTGATGCCGTACGTCAACACCGGAAAATTGAAGGCCTTTGGTATTGCGGGGAGCTCGCGCGCGCGCATTGGCCCCAACGTACCGACGTTCACGGAGTCCGGCTTTCCTGACTTTGAAGCGTCCGTCTACTTCGGCCTCGCGGCGCCTGCAGGAACGCCGCCCGAAATCGTCCAGAAGATATCGTCTGATGTGAGTCGCATCGTCCGCTCCAGTGAGTTCAATGACAAGTATCTTGTCAGTTTTGGTTTCGAGCCAGTAGGCGAGACGCCGGCCCAGTTCACGGCATTCCTCAAGAAGGACCGTGAATCGGCCGCCAAACGTGTGCGCGCAGCCAACGTCAAGCTTGATTGAGCGCCAAAACTGCAAGTAACCGAACAGGAATTCGCGCCGGGCGGCCCCGACCATGACCAAGGGCACCCGCCGCGACAAGCCGCGATGCGAGGTCATGAATGGCGGGGAACCTGGCGCTGACGGCCGCCACATGCAACAAGCTTGCGAGTGGCCTTGTTTGAATCGAGAGAATTCATTTCTAAAAGGAGTAGCAGGTATGCCTGTTGGATTTCGAATCTTGCCTGCGCAACAGACAACCGATGCCAAGTTGATTGAGGCCCTTGGAAAGTGCGCGACGGCCCACTTGGCAGACAGCATGAGTCACCTGCAGGCGGCATCCAGTGCACTGCTGCCGCGCCATAAGGCTGGCAACAAGCTGTGTGGCCCGGCATTGACTGTGCGTGTTGCCCCAGGGGACAACTTGATGATCCAGAAAGCACTGGATCTGGCACGGGCCGGTGACGTAGTCGTGGTGGATGCTGGTGGTTATACCGAGCAGGCGGTAGTGGGTGAAATCATGGCCAGCTACGCGATCACGCGCCAGGTAGCCGGGTTTGTCGTGGATGGAGCCATCCGCGACATCGACTTCATCTCGGGCATCGTGATGCCCATCTACGCGCGGGGCGTCACGCCACGCGGCCCTTCCAAGGTCGGTCCAGGTGAAATTAATACTCCTGTCTCAATCGGCGGCATGGTTGTTCAACCCGGTGACATCATCGTGGGTGACGCGGACGGTGTCGTTGCAATACCGGCCTCGGACTTGCGAACCGTGTTGGCAGCCGCTCAATTGCTTGAGGCAAAGGAGCTGGCCACGCTTGCGGCAGTGAAGAGTGGCAAGGTGGATCGTAATTGGATTGATGTCGCACTCGCTTCGAGTGGGTTTGATCACGCTCGCGAAGGTTCGATAGAAAATTAGCCATCCTGCATATCAGCCTCGCCGTTAATGCATAAACCGCAACCACCTTGCGAAACCTGAGAACAGACCGAATGAGATGCGGGTCATGAGCCCAGGTTCGCATCCGGGCCAAACAACGCGTCAGTGAGTGCTCTGGCGACGAAACACATTACTGCCTTTGACCGGCGTGGGTAGTTGGCCGGCCTACTCGAACAACCATCCAGCCACCAAGCGTGTGTATCGGGGCATGATGACGTAGACCATCAGCAGCACGATGACCACGGCCACCAAGAAATTGGTTGCGATGGGGTTCTCAAGAAAAAAAGTCCGCTCGAATAGCGGATGCAATGCCCAGGGCACGACGACCGTAAGTGGAAAGATTGCGGAAAGCGTGATGAGGAACTGCTTGAACGGTTTCGCATGGACCTGCTTGGTACTTGGTGGTGTGAACCAGTACTCCAGCCCGGTCTGGAGCTCCAGGTCTTCAGCTTCAAGCAGAAGGGACTGCGCCTCTTGGACAAGACGTTTGCGAGTGTCGGATTCAATCCAGCCCATCAGATGCTCATGCGAGTCGAAGCGCAAAACAATGGAGTATGAGCTGGACACACCATGAGGTCGGATGACATTGACGCCCAAATGGCCTTTGAAGCGCTGGCCCTCCTGCGCTATTTCCTTCACCCACGATTCATACTTGGCCGTAGCTTCGGGTTTCACGTGGTGCTGTATGACCAGCGTGGAGAAGTCGTTTGTGTCGTTCATGTTTTGCCTCGTAGCTCCGAAAACCTGTATTACTCTCTAGCCAAGATGGCGGCCACCATCGACAACGACGATGCTGCCGGTGGCAAATCGAAGGGATGTGCAACATGYGGCAATCGCTGAGGCTACGTCATCTACGGTGCCTATTCGCCCAAGGGGAGTGGACATGGCGACGCGCTTATTGAATGCCTCGTCTCGTCCAGGAACGAAATCTGTCGCCACCACACCAGGAGAAACGGAGAGAACGCGAACCCGAGGCGCAAGCGACTTTGCCAGTGCCTTTGTAAGCGCGTCGGTTCCGGCCTTCGCGGCCGCGTAAGCGAGGTTGCTGCCTATGCCCGTGAATGCTGCAATAGAGGAGACATTCACGATGACGGCTTCGGCGGAGCGTTGCATCTGCGGAACGAACGCTCTGACGGCGGCGAAGGTTCCGCGCCAATTGGTTACGAACATCTCGTCGATGAGTTCATCCGTCAGTCCTTCAAGGTCGGAGGGCAGCACCGGCTTAGTGGCCCCGGCGCAGTTGACCAATATAGTCGCGCTGCCGACTAAAGCCTCGACCGTACTCGCTGCGCGCGCAAGGCTGGCGCTATCGGTGACTGAGGCAGTCACTGCCATGTGACCCTCACCGGGTAGAGTCGCCATAACTCGCTTGCCATCGGCATCCGAACCCCGGTGCAGGAGTGCCACACGGGCGCCCAAGGATGCAAGCCGTTGAGCTGTTGCGGATCCAATTGCGCCGGTGCCACCGGTAATAACTGCAATCTCTCCGTCCAGTCGATCCTGAGGTGTGAAGGTTTGTCTCATTGAGGTTAGTTTTCAACAGAGCACAGGCAGGTCAATACCTACCTGAAATGGCCGTATGGTAGAGATTGAAAAACAGCGGGTCATGGCCGAATTAGATTCAAGTGAGTCGCCACTGCAAAGCGCTGAAAGGCACTGGGCGGCAAGGCTTTCAGTTGCATAGGGCCGTCCCATTCGGGTCAAGCTGACAACGCCTGTTTTATGGTCTCGCAGACTGGGTGGAGCCCCTCGGACGACCCTGCGCAGGAGGCGACGCCAGTCGATCGGCGCTCTGGACGATCTTGCCGTCGACCATCGTCAATGCCGCCCTGATCGTGTGGATCTTGTCGGCAGGCACCCGTAGGTACGGCGCGTCTAGCACGGCTAGGTCGGCCAGCTTGCCGGGTGCCAGTGTGCCCCGGTTCGCCTCGTCACTCGTGATCCAGGCCGCGTTCGCGGTATACAAACGCAGCGCCTCGTCGCGCGACAGCAGAAAGTCAGTACGGCGCTGGACCACGCCACCGGCGGATCGACCTGTCACGTGGTACTCAATCGCGTGCCAAACCGATGCGCCGATGCGGGTGGCATCTGTTCCGCCGGCGACCATCAGGCCCTTGCGCAGCGCCAGCCGCGTTGGTGGCGACGCCTGCGCCGCCGCGTCGCTGTTGGCTTCGCGGATCGCCGGCGCCTCGAAGTATGGACCCATCTGTACCGAATAAGCCAGTCCCAACTTCTTCATGCGTTCGAAGGTCGCGTCGCTGCCGGTACTGATGTGCGCGATCGTCCAGCGCAGATTCTTGATTGGATACTGCTGTGCGACGCCTTCGAGCACGTCGAGAATCGCGTTCGCCGCGTCGTCGGTGTAGGCGTGGAGCTCGAGAGAGTAGCGGCGTTGCGCGGCAAAGGTTGCCGCCTTCGCCAGCTCGTCACGCGCTTGCTGGCTGGGTTTGAACCCCGGTCCCATGCGGACGCCATCATACATACCGTACACGAGAACCTCACCGACGCCGAGGAAGCGCAGCATGTCGTCACCGAAGCGCGGTGGCAGGTAGGCCAGCGACTGCTGCAGCCACTGGGTCTCATCACCTGGCCTCAGCGCCGAAACCCGAAACGCGACGCGAACGGTCAGCGCCTTGTCTTGCCATAGGTCGAACAGTGGGGTAAACACCACATGGTCGCCAGCCAGTGGATCGATGAAGGCGGTGATGCCGAGGCGGTTGAGTTGCGCGAAGAACGCTTTTAGGCTGTCTCGGCGGTCCGGCTCGGGGCGCCCGCTGATGCGGGCGAACAACGCTGAAAACGGACCGACACCACCGAAGATCCGACCGGTGGCCTTGCCGCGTTCGTCGCGCTCGACCCGGATCCCGGTGGGCAGTTCGGCGCCCGCATCGAGCTTCAGCGCCTCGATACCGCGTTCGTTCACGACGGCCCAGTCGTACAGATACTGCACGAAGGCCGGGTTGTTCGGCATCGCCTGCGACAGCTCCACTGACGTCGGCGAGCGCTTCTCTACGAACTGCTCAGGGTGCCACGAGCCAACGACGGCGACCCACTGGCCTGGGCCACGCTTCACTGCCTCGGCCTTCAGTTCGTCGATGCCATCGGCCAGGCTCGCGGTGTCGTACCAGTAAGTCTCGAAGCCGTATCCTTGCCCGCCACGAATGGCGTGAATGTGGGTGTCGATCAGGCCCGGCACCACGGTTTTGCCGGCGAGGTCGATCACCTCGGTCCGCGCGGACCTGAGCTTCCTGATCTCGGTATTTGTGCCGACGGCGACGATGCGGTTGCCCCGGATCGCCAGCGCCTGCGCGACAGGCTTGCCGGCCTCCATCGTGAGAATCTCGCCGTTCAACAGTATCCTGTCGGCGACGCCTGCCGGCTGTGCAGCGAGGGCGGACAGCGCAAGCAGCAGGGATGCCAGCGTTATTGCGGTTTTCGAGAGTGATTTGTACATGCTTGTTTCCTTGGCGTTACTTGTGGATCCACCCGCTTGGCGACGATCGGGTTTCCGTGAACTACTTGAACAACCAGCCGGCGCACGGGGCTGTCAGAAGCTGTGGCTAATACCGGTCATCAGCCCGGTCTGATTCATGCCAGCCCCAACCGCTCCGCCGGCGCTGACAGACCGTGCGGCTGTGCCGGAGTTTTTTCCGATGCCAAACATGGCGTACACCATCGAACGCTTGGACAGGTTGTATATGCTTCTCAGAACCAGAAGATCGGTGTCATTGATGCTGCCTTTTGTGTCCAAGCGGTGGAATTCCGCCGCCAAGGTGAGGCGTGGCATGACGGGGTACGAACCCCCGATGAACCAGAGGTTCGACCTGAGGTCAGTCGCAGTGTTGCGGCGGCGATTGACGACGCCTGCGTTGACCCTCAGATCGCCGAACTTTGCCCAGCCGTTGGCGACTGCGCGCTTGTCCTTGAAGCTACTGCTGACCAGCCCGAGTGTCTCGCCGGGTCCGCCCGAGAGCTCGTCGTAGCTGGTTGCTGCACCCCAACTGCTGGTGTCGTACTTGAGCAGTGCCGACCACTCCTTGCATGCTTTGCTGTCGGTCGCTGACTCGCCGGGACACAGGGTTGCGCCGGGGTTCGGCACGCCCGGCACACCGGCTGTGTCGCGTCCGAAGCTGTAGGTGGCGCCTACGGTCAGGCCACCGAAGCGGCCAAGGTATCCCAAGGCATTGTCGGCACGCGCATTCGATAAATAGGAATCGAGTGAACTCATGCTGTAGAGGCTAGCGCCGATCGTGTCGGTCTGCAGCGCAACAGCGGTCATGGTGTAGATGCGCCCGAAAGTAAGCGTTCCGAACTCGCGCGACGACAGTCCGACAAAAGCCTGCCGGCCAAACATGCGTCCGCCCTGACCGAGGGCGCCGGTATCGACAAGAATGCCGCTCTCCAGGGTGAACACGGCGCTCAGGCCATCACCGAGGTCTTCGTTTCCCCGAAAGCCCAGGCGGGACGGCACAAGACCGGTCAGGCTGGGCATGCGCGTCTGCGAGTTGCCTGCAGCGTCAAAGTTGGTCAGGTATTCCAAGCCGGTGTCAACGACACCGTAGATCGTCAGGCCCGGCGCCTGCGCCTGGACGGCGCCGGCGCTGCAGGCCACCGCCACGGCTGCCGCCACATGTTTCGACTTTATGGTCATCTTCATGTCAGTCCCCTCCTACTTCTATTTGTGTTGAATCGTTTGTTGGCTGGTTCTAGAACTGGCGCCATTTGTCCAAGCAATGCCTGTGGCGTCTATGGCCACTCCGAGGGAAGAGGCCACCCGGTTCCAAGCAGACGCCACGAAGCACTGGCGGCCCAGATGTCCGCGGCGCTAAGCATCAAAAGGCGTGATTGATACCCATCTGGATACCGGACGCCTTCGCCCCCGGTATGCCCTCCGGTGACGAGTCAGCCGTCACATACGCGGCATTGCCGTAATTGGTGATGCGCGAGTAAGCGCTATAGAGCGTCGTCCGTTTGCTCAGGGCGTAGGTGTACCCGACGGCCGCCTGCCGGGCATCGTCCGCGTCTACCCCTGGGCCAGAGCGATCGGAACGGGCAAAGGACACCTTGACCTGGCCACCGCCCACGGGAACCGCTGCACCAACCAGCGCGTTGGTTTGCTTGTCGCTGCCAAGCTTATGCTGCAGGTAGTTGACGTAAGCCTTGACGATACCGAAGTCGTAGCTTCCTCCGACCGTAGCAGTGGTGTAGTTATTCGCGCCTGCAGCCGTTCTGCCGTATGCCGTGGCGACGTTGAGCGGCCCGGACTGGTAGCCAAGTCGGCCACCGGTGTGACGCGCGCCGTTCACGCCCTCA
>NZ_JBFUJT010000066.1:0-6204 GCF_056401235.1 Polaromonas sp. P4_F9
GCAGTTGCGCCTGACGCAGCGGTTTGCCGCGCTGGACAAACGCGGAGTGCAGAGAAACAAGGTGTGCGTGGCGATTGCACGCGAACTCGCAGGCTTCGTATGGTCGATCGGCAACGAGGCCAGTAAAACCGTTACTCAATAAAAGGGGAGGACCGACTTGGAGATCGATGCGGTGATGCGATACGGGCAACGACTGGGCAACCCTCGTGGCTCCTATACAGGCTCCGCAAGGAAGATCCACGACACTAGTGGACTGTAACGGAAGAAAGAGAGTGGACATTTCCCTCTGTAGAGCACTTTCGATTCAATCGTTACAGTCCACTAGAGCGAGGCAGGCCCACGACGAATCGATGAAGTGCTGGTAACCAATCCGCGGATATGAGTCTGATTCATCGTCGCCACAACGTTCGTGTCGCATCACCCGATTGATCTCCGATGCTTTGACCAACCAAAAAGAGAAAGATTCAATCACTTGACACGAGCGACCATATGAGGAGCCTGTTGGGCGCTTAGGCTATCAGCGGTGCCTCCTGCATCGCTTCCGTCTGCTCTTCCAGCATGTCGACCTGGCCTTTCCAGTAGTCGCTGGAGCCAAACCAGGGGAAGTTGATGGGAAAGATCGGGTCGTGCCAGCGCTGCGCCAGCCAGGCGCTGTAATGAATCAGCCGCAGCGTGCGCAGCGGCTCGATCAGTGCCAGCTCACGCCGGTCGAATTCGCGAAATTCCTCGTAACCGTCCACCAGGGCGCCCAGTTGCCGGGTGCATTGCCCGCGGTCACCCGACAGCAGCATCCACAAGTCCTGCACGGCGGGGCCTGTGCGGGCGTCATCCAGGTCGACAAAATGCGGGCCGGCGCCGGGCAGGCCCTCGGGTGTCCACAGGATGTTGCCGGGGTGGCAGTCGCCATGCAGGCGCAGCTGCTTCACGTCGCCCACGCTTTCAAACACGGTCTGCGCCACCAGCATCGCTTCTTCAAAAGCCTTGCGCCAGCGCGACTCCATGTCCAGGGGCAAATAACCATGGGAGCCATGAGAGCCGTGGGCGCCGCCCGCCAGCAAAATATCGCGTGAGGCGTAGCCAAAGGTTTGCAGGTTCAGCGCGGGCCGGTGCGTGAACGGCTGGGCGCTGCCCACCGTGTGGATGCGTGCCAGAAAACGGCCTATCCATTCCAGCACTTCAGGCGTGTCGAGTTCGGGCCGGCGCCCGCCGCGGCTGGGCGAGACGCTGAAGCTGAAGCCGCCAAAATGGTGCACCGTACGGCCGTCCAGCGCCAGGGGCCCGATCACCGGGATCTCGGCGGCCATCAATTCGGCGGCAAACGCGTGTTCTTCGGCAATCTGCGCGTCGCTCCAGCGCCCGGGCCGGTAAAACTTGACGACCACAATGTCGCCGGCCAGGTCATCGGTGCCGACCGTGTTCTCCAGATGGACCTGGTAGACCCGGTTCTCGTAGCTGGACAGCGCCATCAGGCGTCCATCGCCGGCCAGGCCCACGCTGGCCAGTGCATCGAGCACCAGGTCCGGCGTCAGGGTCTCGTAGGCATGAACCGCGTGTTGCGTCGGCGCAGCCGTGTTTTTTTCAGTCATGACCCATTGTCGGCGCAGATGGTGGCTTGCTGCACGGTGCGGGCCGCTGATCCGCGTCGGGAGAGGGCAAATTTTCAACACCGCCAGGAACCCGGGGAGAGGTGAGCGGTATCCGCTATCAAACAATAGGAATAGGGCGTTCGCCTCGCCCCGAGCTGCCGGGCGGTTGATTGGCCCACGCGCCTTCTTGGGCGAAAGGGCCGGCGGATCGGGGGGTGGACCAGAGAGCTGTCGGACCCCGGAACGAAAACGGCCCGCCGGTCACTTGACCGGCGGGCCGAGGTGCTGGCCGGGCGACGCAGTCCGCCCGGCCGCCGACCTGGAGGGGTTTACTTCAGTGTCAGGGTCACGTCGATGTTGCCGCGCGTGGCGTTGGAGTAGGGGCAGACCTGGTGGGCAGCGTCCACCAGCGCCTGTGCCGCGGTGCGGTCCATGCCGGGCAGGCTGATGTCCAGGCGCACGGCAATGCCGTAGGCGTTGGGGATCTTGCCGAGGTCGACGCTGGCATCAATCGACAGGTCTTGCGGGAGGGTGATTTTCTGCATCCCGGCCACTGCCTTCATGGCGCCGATGAAGCAGGCCGAATAGCCGGCGGCAAACAGCTGCTCGGGGTTGGTGCCGGTGCCGGAGGTGCCGGGCGAGCTCAGCGTGACGTCCAGGCGGCCGTCGTCGGTCCTGGATTGGCCGTCACGGCCGCCGGTGGTGTGGGCGTGGGCGGTGTAGAGGACTTTTTCGAGTTTCGTGGTCATGGTGCTTCCTTGGAAAAATGCCCCGGAATGAGGCGGGTTGGGTTGAAAACGGGGGGATATTCTTGAGGCGGGAGATCGGCAACGCCCTTACGCCACCAGCCGCTGGCGCAAAGCCTGCACCTGCTGTGTCAGGGCCATCAGCTCGGGGATGGAGCACTGGCTGGCGCTCAGGATGCAGCCGGGAATTTTGGCGGCCCTGGTTTTGAGCTTGCGACCCGCGGCGGTCAGGGTGATGTGTACGCGCCGCTCGTCTTCCACGGCACGAATGCGGGAAATCAGGCCCGACGACTCCAGGCGCTTGAGCAGGGGCGTGAGCGTGCCCGAATCCAGGTACAGCCGCTGGCCGAGTTCCGAGACCGTCAGGCCGTCCTGCTCCCACAGCACCAGCATCGTCAGGTACTGCGGATAGGTCAGCCCCAGCTCGTCCAGCAGCGGCTTGTACAGCTTGGTCATGGCCAGCGAGGTGGAATACAGCGCAAAGCACAGCTGGTTGTCCAGCAGCAGCATCGCGTCGGCTGATGGGGTGGCGGTTTTGTTGGGCATGGCTGAATTGTAGCGTGCAATTAAATTGTGTGCAAGTTAATTGCCAAAAAGATGTTTCGGCGATGTTTCAGCGGCTTGATCCGGGCTGGGTCACGTAACGCCAGTTTTCGCTGGTGCGCAGTGTGTTCGGCCTGCAAGTCCAGGTGCAGCATGCCAAAAAGAAAAGGCTTCAAAACCGAAGTTTTGAAGCCTTTCAGGCTTTGCTCAGCGCAAGGCTGAGACAGCTGGTTTGCAACGGCATCTCTGCCGTTACCGGGGTTTGCAGGGCTTAGTAGCCGCCGCGGCCACCGCCGCCATAACCACCACCACCGCCGGAACGGCCACCGCCGCCGCCGTAGCCACCGCCACCAGAGCGATCGCCGCCGCCACCGCCGCCGTAGCCACCACCACCGCCGAAGCCGCCGGTGCGGGGAGGGCGTGCCTCCATGGGACGGGCTTCGTTCACCGTGATGCTACGGCCGCCCAAGGACTGGCCGTTCATGCCGGCAATTGCGGCTTGCGCTTCGGCATCGCTGCCCATTTCGACGAAACCAAAGCCTTTGGAGCGACCCGTGTCGCGTTCCATCATGACTTTGGCGCTGGTGATGGAGCCGAAAGCGCCAAAAGATTGTTGCAGATCTTCGTCGCGCACCGTGTAAGGCAGGTTGCCGACGTAAAGTTTATTGCCCATGGGGACTCCTCAAAAAACACATAAAAACAAAGCGATGGGGTCCCGTAAGCACAACAAACCCAAAAGTACCGCCGTAGCGCGCGAAACTGACCGATCACTAACCTGTGCGGGTGTTTTGCAACCCGTACTGCTCGATTATGCGCCCAGAACCGCGGGAGCGCCTTTTTTCATCCCTTCGCCCTCAAGGAGAGGGGGTCATGCCGGCGCGCACGCCGGTCGGGTGCCTGCGTCAAAAGGGCTTTGCACCGCGGCAGAGAAGGCTTGTAGCGCCCCTACTAAACTTGGGCCATGCAAACCTCCAGCACCGCGCGCGCCGCAAAACCTTCAAAAGGCACTGGAAAGCCTGCGCCCGCCGCGCAGGTCATTGAAGAGCTGCGCCCAGGGCAGTCGATCGAGCTACTCAAGGAGCTGCACATCCTCACGCGCGAGGGCAAGCTCAACCAGGACACCCGGCGCAAGCTCAAGCAGGTCTACCACCTCTACCAGTTCATCGAGCCCCTACTCAATGAGGTGTCGGCCACCAATCCGGCGCCCACCCTGGCCGACCATGGGGCCGGCAAGTCTTATCTGGGCTTCATCCTCTATGACCTGTTTTTCAATGTCGCGCACCAGGGCCGCAAGGACGCCGGGCACATCTACGGCATTGAAACCCGCGCCGAGCTGGTCGACAAGTCCCGTGCGCTGGCTGCACGGCTGGGCTTTGAACGCATGTCGTTTTTGAACCTCAAGGTCGCAGAGGCCACCACGTCAGCCGACTTGCCCGAGCGCATTGACATCGTGACGGCGCTGCATGCCTGCGACACGGCCACCGACGACGCCATTGCCTTTGGCCTGGCCAAGCATGCGCGGCACATGGTGCTGGTGCCGTGCTGCCAGGCCGAGGTGGCGGGCGTGCTCAGGAAGAGCCGGGCGCTGAACCTGGCCAAAACCCCGCTGGCCGAACTGTGGCGGCATCCGCTGCACACGCGCGAGTTCGGCAGCCAGATCACCAACGTGCTGCGCTGCCTGCAGCTGGAGGCCAACGGCTACCAGGTCACGGTGACCGAGCTGGTGGGCTGGGAGCATTCAATGAAAAACGAATTGATCCTGGCCAGCCTGCCCGCCACGCCTAGCGTGGCTAAAACCCGCGCAGCCCAGGCGCGCCTGCAGGAGGTTTTGCAGACCCTGGGGCTGGACGAGCTGAAGACGCGTTTTGCGGTGACCGCGCAAACGGCCGCTGTGGCTGCCTGAGCGCTTCAGCAACCTGACCGCCTACCCCGCAGGCGCGTCCAGGCCCCGGTGTGCTGCCGCCAGCAGGCGCAGGGCGCCAATCACTTCGGCCTGGGCAACGGTGGGAACCATGTCAGCGCGCAGGCTCATGCCGACCAGCTCCTCGGTGCCCGTCATGCTCACAGGCAGGGCCGCCAGCAGGCCGCTGTCCAGGTCCTGCTGCACCGCGCCCCGGGGCGAAAACCAGACCGCATCGCTGCGCACGGTGTAATTGCGCGCCCCGGTCACTGACAGCGTTTCCACCGTGCGCACCAGCTGGCCCAAGCCGCGCGTCAGCAAAAAACTGTCGGCCGTGTGCCGGATCGCCGTGCCCTGCGTGGGCAGGATAGCCGTGAAAGCCGGCAGGTGCGCCAGCGCATCGGAGCGCAGGGCAGCGTCCCGGATCAGCGGGTGATCGGGCCGCACGGCCAGCACCAGCGGGTCGGCATACAGATGCTCGAAGGTCAGGCCCAGCATGTGGGCCGGCTCGGCAAAGCGGCCTATCACCAGATCCAGCTCGCGCTGGCGCAGTTGCGTGAGCAGGGCCGGATTCGGCGCGGTATGAATGCGCAGGCTGGTAGCCAGGCCCACCAAGCCCGCCGGACCGCTGGCGCGGCTCGCCGCATCCAGTTTCAGCAGCAGCGCGGGCATCAGTTGCGGCGCTACCGTGGGCAGCACGCCCAGCGTCACCACTTCGCTACCGTGCGGGCGGGTGGGCGCGACGCTGGCGACCGCTTCGCGCAGCGCACTCACGCTGGCCCCGGCGTGGCGCGCAAAGGCATCGCCGCTTCGCGTCAGCACCGCGCCACGGCGGCCCCGCTCAAAGAGGCGCACCGCCAGCAGGGCCTCCAGTTCTTTCAGCGTTTTGGAGACGGCCGGCTGCGTGATCGACAGCACCCCCGCCGCCTTTTGCAAACTGCCATGCTGGGCCACCGCCAGAAAGCACTGCAGGTGCCGGAATTTAATGCGCTCGTCAATCATGCGCAACTATAGCCATTGGTTATGTAAAAACGCAATAAATATCAATATACATAACCATTGATATTCACTAAAGTCACCCATCACTTGAAACAGCAACCATCTTGAATGAAGACATTAATTCGTTACTGCAATAGCGTTGCTCCAAGGCGACTTGCAGCGTGCGATGGCGTTCAGGATRACCAGCAGCTTGTGCATGCAGGCCACCAAGGCGACCTTCTTGGGCTTGCCGGCGGCCAGGAGCTTGGCATAAAAGGCTTTGAGTACTGGATTGAATCGGGTACCCACCAGGGCGGCCACATACAGCACGCGACGCACATCGCTTCGCCCGCCGAAGATGTGACGCTGGCCGCGCAGCGTGCCCGAGTCCCGGTTCATCGGCGCCAGACCCACCAACGAAGTGATCTGCTTGCGGTTGAGCTTTCCCAGC
>NZ_JBFUJT010000067.1:0-6128 GCF_056401235.1 Polaromonas sp. P4_F9
GCCGCAACCGTTCGTTCGGTCTGGTGCAGCACCTCTCGTGCGTGGTGCAGAAAGGCATGACCCGGCGGCGTTAGCTGTACGCCTCGCGCCTCGCGAACAAGCAGCGGCAGACCCGCCTGTGCTTCGAGCGACTTGACGCGCGCACTGGCCGCCGCCAGTGACAGGTGTTGACGCGCAGCCGCGCGGGTGAGGTTCCGCTCTCCGGCGACGGCAACGAACAGGCGCATGTCCGTAAGGTCGAATCTCAAGGGTTCGTAACTTCCGAAGGCTTGGTTCAAGATCAGGGAATTGTGCCTAAGAGGCGGTTCAGCGACGATTGTTTGCTTCACGATTGGCTTTGCTATGGCACGTCCCCTCGATGGCATCACGGTGGTATCGCTGCTCGAACACGGCCGCACCTTTCTGTACCAGCCAGCTCGCGGACTTGGGCGCTCCCGTCACTGCCGCCTGGGACCAGCCCCGACGGTCGGGGAACAGACTGAACGGATCCCCGAAGGAGCTTGAATGAGTGTTGTCGCGAATGCACATTCCTCTTTGTTCCGGGGGACAGGGCGGATCGAGTGCAAAAGGCCCTTGCCACCGAAGGACATGCGGTGATCGTGGACCTCGAAGACGCCGCAGCGCGTCCCGAAAAGCGCCGTGCCCGCCGTTTCGTAGGCGAGGTGCTGTCTGCCATCGGGCGAGTGCTCAAGGTTGGCTGGTCCGAATCAATGGCATCAATGGCCGCGGCACCGGATGGCACGAGGAGGATATCGAATTCGTAGCGTTGCGGAAAGCGTAGTGCCCGACGCACCTAGCGTGGAGCTTCCATTGCCTCCATCGCCTGCCGATGGACCTGGTGTGATCTCCACAGAACCATTTCCATCCAATCTGGCTTCTGAGGATAGAAGGCAAGTTTGGAATCATTCCGGATTCGACGCCCAAGTTCAGAATCGCCTTCTTCCGATCGATGCTTAACCAGCCAGAGATCATCACGCATAGTCCCTCTTATTCGCGGGGCATCGTAAGTTCCGAACTCCAGGCAAACGTAGGTGTGGCGATTGCCAAGAAGCCTTTCCCAAAACTCGTCCTGCGTACCGTGCACCACAACGGCTGAAGACGTTCCTAGCTCGGGCGAAGTGACAGATGGGCCAAAGAGGCTCGTCGCTCGGTCATACCCCGCCAGGCCGGATGCCAGCTCACATTGCAATTCCCCATACCCGTAAGGACCGAGGCCAGAGTGGTAATCGACGATGATGACTTGGTCGCGAGCCGCGACGTTGAAGTCCACAGCGATTTGCTCGAGAGTTCGCCGCGCTTCGGTAGGGCCGCTGCCCCCAAAGGAATGCCCGCCGGGCATGGTGTACTGCCCCGAGCTCCGCGCCTCCCGAAATTTTTGGTCGCCATGCACTGACCGATATGCCTCGATCGCAGCTTCTGCCCGCTTGATGGCCTCTGGACCGATATCCGCAGGGGCCAGATGCTCCGCCACTTCCTCGTAGCCTGGATTTGCCGGCAGTGGCTTCGAAAAGTCGACGAAATTCCTATTAAGGTCACACCCCTCTACGGTGAGGCTGCTGTCCCATGCAAAGCCATGACAGTTCAGGGCGTGCACAAGCAGCACTGCAGTGGAGGCGGGAAGCTTCTCGTGGAATTTGGCTCGCATGAATAGAAGCTGTGCTGCCGAGCCACAATAGCCCTCCGCACCGTGTGTCGCCGAGACCAGCACCAAAAGTTTCTTCGCATCGGGTTTGCCGAGATAGACCGCATCCGTGAAAAGAGCCTCACCTGAAGGTCCCTTTGCGTCGCACGGGTATGATTTCGCCGTGGGTGCGGCCGCCAGAAATTTTTGCCGTGCTTCGGAGTAGGTATTGGAGAAGACAGCCGAAACGGCGCTCTCCATGACGTCGAAATTTTCCACTTTGGTAGTCCCTTCACTAAGGTTGATTTTGATCGCAAACACGGGGGTGGCCACATAGCCGTGATTCAACCCCACTCAGTTCTCCAATGGTTGCGCGCCTAGAAGTCGTTCATGTTGAAAGGCGAACAGCCACTTGGTGCATCTCTTGCGCTGTGCGCCGATCGGGCTATTTGACAAATAGCTTCCGTGGTGTCAGCGTTAAAGGCTCATACCCGCTATCCGTGACAGCGAAGCTTTGGGTAATCGATACGCCCACATCGTCGAGCCACAGGCCAGGCATCATATGAAACACCATGCCTGGTTGAAGAACTGTTTCATCTCCCGGGCGTATGCTAGCCGTTCGTTCGCCTGATGCGGGCGGAAAACCTATGCCAGTTGGGTAGCCAAGTCGCGATTCTCTTTCCATCCCATGGCGCGCGAGTGCTTGCCGAAAGGAGCTCTCGACTTCTGAACACGTCCGGCCGGGACGGACGCCTTCGAGGCCTGCATTCAAGGCTTCGACAGCGATGTCCGCCAATTGCTGGTAGGCGGGTGAAGGCTTGCCGACAACAATCGAGCGAGCGAGATTTACTTGGTAACGGTGTCGGTTCCCGAAAATTTCCAAGTTGACTACAGTGGAAGCGGGCAATGTCTCGTCGGTCCAGGCAGCATGTGGGGCGATTGACCGTTTGCCGATACAAAGATCGGGAGGCCCGCAAGGGTAGTCGCCACCGAACCCCGCCGCGCCCGACACCATTTGGTGATACGCGGCAGCCGCAATATCGCATTCTCGGACACCGGCTTTGACCGTATCGATCACCCGCTGCATCGTCGCGTCAGCGATCTGGCCAGCTTGACGCATAACTGCAATCTCAGCCGGACTTTTCACAAGCCGGATCCACCCCACGAGCAGGTCGGCATCCACGAACTCCGCGGACGGCAGCGCTCGCGTAAGATCTGCGTGTGCCCGCGCGGGATAGTAGTAACCTCCCATCTCCACGCCAATTCGAGATTTTTCACCGCCAATTTCTTTTACAACATCGGCCATGACGTCGTACGCCGACAGAACTGCCGAATGAACATACTTGTCGGCGTAAGCCCTGATGTTTTGCTCGGCGAGGTAGGTGGTCATTGAGGCGGAGACGCGGTCGATCAGTCGCCCGATCCAAATGGGCTGCTCGAGATCGAGCGCTACCAGCACCATTTGCGGTGTATAGAATGAATAGGCGTTGTAGCCCGTCAAATAATTTTGATTCGGCGGCTCCGAGAGAAGCAGGATGTCGATTCCTCGCTTACTCATCTCTTTCTTGACCAAGGCGAGGCGGGCCGCGAATTCCGCCGGTTCAAAGTACAGTTCTTTTTCCATATTGATCTTCCTCGAAGTGTGAAATGATTGGTGACTCGCTTGCGGTTGTGGCGAGTCAGGAGACTCTTCCGCAGCTGGGACGCCCCTTGCGCTGCGCCGTTATCCGACAGATGCGAATGTCATGCGGCAAAGTGTCGTGATGTCGTAGACGGGTAGGCCTGTCATGCGCCGGATCTTCGGCGTCACGACTGGGAACCCGGTGCATTCAAACAGAATCGCCGCCGTCTCCGGGTGCGCGGCGCGGAGCCGTGCGACGCATCTAATGACATCCGACTCAATGTCGGCAACATCAGTCGGTATCACAGGGATCTTCATCTCGTTTTGCCACAGCTTGCCGCCCTCGATGCCGCCGATAACTACCTTCTTCCGAAGTGCGACGTCGTCCAAGCCCAGCAGATCTTCGGTGCATTGTGTCGAGTCGGCAGTCACTATTGCAAGCTTGGCGGCCGATGGCAGCTGGCGCAGCAGCATGGGTACAAGGAGTAGGCTTGACGTCACCACTGGCACCTTGACCGACGCAGCCACCGCCGCCTGATAGCGGATGAAAAATCCGCAATTTGAACTTATGGCAACGGCGCCTCGCTCAACCAAGCGCTGAGCAGCCGCAATGCAGGTCGGCTCAAGTGCTGAATCGCCTCGAATTACATTTGGCGCGAAAGCTCCATCAACTGTTTCGTAGGTAGTTGGGAACTCGAAGGTAGCTGGATTTCGCATCGGTGCGTGCGCCAGCGTCGGCGGCGTGGCGCCGGGCGGCAGGCCGCGGTCGAGGAGCAAAATTCCGAGGGAACGAGGATTCGCATCTGCCATTTTCGAACTCCGAATAAGATCTGTGTCACTGACACTAGTTGTTTGGGTTTGCCAGTGCCTCGGTCATTTCTTCGCCGAGGCATCGTGTGGGATTAGCCTCGAGGGTTTTACCTGCGGTCTAGATAGCGGTTGAGGACATTGCGGGTAACACATTCGACCATCGCGTCCTGCCCCAGAAGGCCAGCCACCCATTCACAGCTGCCGGCATGAAACACCTCGCCCTTGCCGCGCTTGAAATTAACGATCATCCCGCTTGAGCGTTTGACCTTGTCGATATTGGCGCTGTTCGCCTCGCCAAACAACAACTCGGCGACCAAGCGGCCGTCCCCATCGCTGATCATTTCGTCTTCGCGTGCCAAATAAGCACTTTCCTCGACCAGGGTGGCCATGCCGACAGCAAGGATTTCGAGCCCCTCCGGAGCGCCGCTCGTAGCCGAAGGGTAAGGTAGGCCCTTGCGGATCTCGTGATCCAGCCCATCGACCTCATAGCCATAAATGTGGCTCTCGGCGCCGAGAAGGTCGCCGTAAAAAAGCCCGGTGTCGGCGAAGGCCCAGTGGTCCGGCCGATAGATCGGGAAGCCTCGCACGCCTCGTGGTGCGCACCCGCCCCAGCCTGCATAGAGGCCATTGGTGGCGTTGAGACCAAAAGTCTGTGCGCCAGGCCGGCCAATCTCCGGCGCTTCCCATGAATTGGTGGCGCGGGTGACGTCGCCGCTTTTGTAGGCAGGATCCTCGGCGCGCGCACGGTACTTGTAGCAGACCTGTCGGCTTCCCTCGTCCTCCAGCCTGGTCTGCCACATGAAGTTGGCGGCGAAACGCGCCACATGACCACCCTGATCGACAAAGGCGTCAACCGCGTCGCGCATTTCCCAAGTCCAGTACTCGTCGTGGCCGGCAAAGACGACGCAGTCGTATTCGAACAAGATCTCGGGCGAGAAATGCAACTCGTGCTGGCTGGCCAGATCGACCTCATACCCGGCGCGCTCGGCGAAGCGAAAGAAGTGTCTGTCGTAGCTCGCCCATCCGGCAGAGGCGCATTTCTTCGAATGGCCGGTGGCGTAGGCCCACTCCTTGTGTGGATGGCGCGGTACCGTCTTGGACGGCATCATCATTTCCAACGGTATCCTCGGCGCTTGCGGCGGAAGGACGACGAAACCGCGACCCCATGGCCGCTGTGTTGAAACGATGGGCGAATACTGCTTGCGGTCCGGCCCTGTGATGCCTTGGTAGTGGTTTGAGCCGCCCCAGGTGTTGTAGGCGAGCCAAGAGCTGGTCGCCGCCACCTGCAGAATGCGGCCCAGCTTTCGGCCAGCTTTCGGCAGCACGATGAGAATGTGATGGCACAGTATCGGACGGCCATCGCTACCCTCCGCTGTCAGCGTCAAGCGGTAACCGCCAGACGGCCAATCGTTGCCGATCTCGAACTCGAAGGTCGTGGTCCAGCCGCAGCCCTCGACCGAGGACTGATCCGGCGTGTCCTGCCACCGTGCGGCGATGCCGCTCCGGCTGAATACCTTCGTCTCGATCGCCCCGTCGCGCACGATCTCAATCGTGAACCGGGGCGCGGTCGAACTCACCTGCAGCCGCACCGTTTCGCCCGGCCGGTAGGAAAACCGGTCGCTGTAGCACCAGATCTCGCCTAACGTGCCATCCATACCGGGCCGCTCGTAATAGTGGCCGCGCTCGGCAAACCGCTGTTGATCGGGTGTCAGCCCGAAATTCGGAAAATCGTTCGGAAGCTTTGTCATAATAGGCCTACCAATCAGTGGGACAAGATCTGGCTGAGGAACAACTTCGTTCTTTCGTGCTGCGCGTTGGTGAAGAAGTCCTGCGGCGCGCCCTCCTCGACGATCTGCCCCTGATCCATGAAGATCACCCGGTCCGCAACGGCGCGCGCGAAGCCCATCTCGTGCGTGACGCAGACCATGGTCATGCCGTCGCGGGCGAGACCCGTTATTGTTTCGAGCACTTCCGCGACCATCTCGGGATCGAGCGCCGAAGTCGGTTCGTCGAAGAGCATGACGGCCGGGTCCATACACAGAGAGCGGGCGATTGCGACACGCTGCTGCTGTCCTC
>NZ_JBFUJT010000068.1:0-5871 GCF_056401235.1 Polaromonas sp. P4_F9
CCTTGTTCGAAGCCGCGACCTTGTTCGAAGCCGCGAGTATCCCGATCATTCGGCATGTCAAGATACGACTCGGGGCCAACCCGTTTGACCCCACTTGGGACGATTACTTCACCCGTAGAGCATACGCAATATGACCCGCATTGCTGCCCGGTCCGACCAGGACCGTTCGAAAGGCTTGAGCCGTATGAGGGGTGACTCTCATGTACGGTTCTGAGGGGAGGATGCGGTGGCGACATCGCATCCTTACCCGACTGAAGCTGCACATCGSGGTGGAYAGCCAAAGCGGCTTGGCGCACAGSGCCGTKGTCACRGCGGCCAAYGTGCAWGACAAGYACCCRCTGCCYGACYTGCTGCATGGKSMMGAGCGGCGYGTGTACGGTGACTCGGCCTATGCCAGCCAGAAGRSGCKGATYGAGGCAAGSCGCCCAWGGCCAAAGACTTCACRAACCAGCRCACSCGGCGCAASGGCATCGTGGACGAGGCACTCAAAGCGAAGAACCGCAACAAGTCACGCATTCGCTCGCGGGCGGAGCACGTGTTCGGCGTTCTCAAGCGGCTATGGGGCTTTGCCAAGGTGCGCTATCGCGGCCTGGCAAAGAACGCCACGCGCGCGGTCACAGCCCTGGCACTGGCCAACATCTACCTCAGCCGATCAAGGTTGATGGCACAGGTGCGCCCATGAAGGCGGCAAACGGGCCAAGAGGTCCAGACAGCAGGCCCAATGGGCCACAAGAAAGGGAACTCGGTGACCTGTTTCGACCCGATCGACTCATCATCAACCCGCTCGGGTCATTTGACCGGGCTTATTCAGCGCAGCCTTTAGTTTCTGCGGTTGCACCCGCCAGTGGCCCGAACTCGGTCGGATTCGATTTACAGGTGATGAAACGCTCGCGGCGTTTCAGCTTCTGCCCCGTGCTGGGGGGGCGCCAGCGGGGACGCCCAGGTGTCCGTGATCGCGATCGCGATCGCCATCAGACCGGCATCGGCCGCCGCGACTGCGGCTTAAAGCGACGCTACGAGCGTGCGGCGCAACACTTGTTGCAGCCCGAGTCCGTGTCTGTCAAGCTCTCAGGCCGTGCGCCGAGAGTCCTGTGCTTGGTCGGGTGCGTTTTCCTGGTGCTAGCGACTACCGCCTTCAAACACCTTCAGCAGGCACGCCGATCGCTGGCGCGTTGCTGCATGACCATGCCGCGAGTTGTGTCACGACGCGGGCGTCGCCGCAGCAGTTCGTCCGTGGCCGCCCAGGTCAGGCGCGGCCGCGCTTGACGTGCGGCTGGACGTACGCTCCGGATTCGAAAAGCTGGCGCTCGACCCGATCGATGTGTTCGACACTCTTGGCACCGGCGTCGGCAACCAACTGCTCAAGCAGAGCTTCCGTGAGCGCCACGCCGGCGACGACAGACGGAAAAAACGATGAGCTCTGCACCGCAAAATGAAGGGTGATGTCCGCCTGGAGGGCCAGAGGGGATGCGCTGCTGTCCGTCAGCGCGATCAGCGTTGCGCCTTCTCGCAATGCGTGACCTGCAATCAGCAGCGATTCGCGCGAGTAAGGCGCGAAACTGGTGACCACAACGGCATCACCCTTCTCGATGGGCCTGAGCTGCAGCTCCAGACCGGCGCCGATCCCGTCCAGCAAGTTCACCGAATTTCGAAAAAGCCGATATCCGTAGAACAAGGTGTAGGCAACGGGGAAGCTAGCCCGAAATCCCGCGATGTGTACTGTCTTGGCTTTCTTCAAGGCGCGGGCCACCTCCCGCAACTGCGGCGCCGCCGCCTTCCCCGTGGCGTCAAGGTTGCCGCGGTGGACCGCGAACAGCTCGCTGACCAGGTCGTGCGTTCGGCCGCGCAGAGCAACGGTCTTGGCGCGCTGCCCGTACGATTGGTCATGCAGGCCCAGGTCCTGCGCAAAATCCGATTTGAGCTCCGGCCACCCGTCGTACCCCAGCTGCTTCGCAAGCCGCACCAACGTTGCCGGCTGCGCGGCCGCCATTTCCGCAACACCGCGCATTGAATTGATCACCACCTCATTGGGGTGATCCACGATGAATCGTGCCGCCGCCTGAATGCGCGGCGTGAGTCCCTCAAACTGTTCTAGTAACTTTTCTCGTGCGCTCATCGTGAAACACCTTAGGATTCAATGGAATGAATGTTACACGGACAAACGGTTGGGCGCTAGGCGGGCCGCGGGGCCCAATGACCATGGCGCTCTCGTACCAGACGATCTGGATCCGCTCCTGCAGCCGCCGAACCCAGCAAGGACACGCTGAACCGGAGATGATGAAGTACACGAGGGCGGCGACAAGCTACGCTTCCACTGGCCTGTTGAGTTCGTTCCGGTCGCTCTCGCCTTCTCCATCCAGCTGACGCTGATCGGGCGTGTTCCTGTGCGCTGGTGCGTCTGTCGGGCCATCCATGGCTCGCCAGGCCGGCAGCGGCCTATGTCAACACGCTTCATTCGCTGTTGACGATGGACAACTCGACGAACTTAGAGCCGGCGTGCTTTGCCGGGGTTGAAGCTGACGACGTAGCGCGGTCATTCGGGCCATTGCCCAAATGCGCCGACCTGGGCATGAGCCCGCAACGAGGCCGCAATCGGAGCCTATTTGCGTCATTCACAACCAATATGTGCAGCTTCGCGGGACCTTGATATACATCGGTGCTGTCTCGCCTCTGTCCAGATGGGCACCGCCGTCCCCAACTGGTCGCACGAGGCCGACCATTTCGCCCTTCTGCATATCGCGCGACGCAGCGCCCCGTCACAGAGGTTTTCAACACACGGTTCGCTTCTGCTTAACGTGATGGGTTCAGGCCAGGCGATACGATTGGCGAAGTCAAACACATAGCGAATCCAATATCGCCCGGCACGCACGTTTGGTTCCGTTTAGCGCGCGATGCGCGATTTGGTAGAAAGTGAGCCGGAACGTGCAGCCGGCAAAGCGCAGGACGCAGTCTGTAGCCCGGACCGAGCGCTTACGACATGATTGCACTCAAGTCCGATTTCGGCGAGAAGCGGGAATCGCCCGACAGAGCAATGCGACTCCTGTTTGGGGCCGCCGCGATCGATGCTATGCCGCAAGATAGAACCGTGATCCGCAATGTGGGGGACTTGCGGGTTCGGGCGGAGCAGACGTCGCGAATGCCGGAGAAAGAGGCCGACTTCGGCCGTGACAAAAGAGGGCTCTGGCCACCGTCAGCTCGTCCAGGCCGGGAACGTCGACCAATGCCAGCGAGACTGCTCGCCGAAGTAAGCGCCCGGCGCGGAGGCATTGAAATTCATCGAAAGCAACGCTCAAACGCCGAATTTTCGCGGCAAAGTCGGCCTCATTGCATCATACAAACTTGGGATGCGGCCTACAGTATGTAGGAGTCGAACCCAACTCTGATTCACGCAGCACGCCTAGGCCAATTCAGTGTGCGCGCTTCGGCCAGCGTCTTCATGTCCTGCGGCTAGTTCGTTTGTCGCCAATAGCGGGCTCTGGGCTGGCGAAGCGCATGGCTCTGTGTGCGACAGCCTAGGCCTGCCGAGCAGGAAGGACGGAAGCGGCAATGCGGCGCCGCAGAGCTGGCTGCATGAATCAGGAGTGCTGAAGCACCGTCGACCGGGCGGCTGATATTACCGACGCGTACCAGCACTTTGAATGGTCACCGTTGCGCGTTCCTTAAAGAGAGATACGTATGTACCGAGCCTTACTGAAGTCCAAGATCCTTGGCATCACCGCCACGCAGTGCCAACTGCACCATGAAGGCTCGTGCGCGATTGACGAGAACCTGCTCGAAGCGTCCGGCATCGTCGAGCATGAGCAGATCCACATCTGGAACATCGCGAACGACCAGCGCTTCGTCACCTACGCGATGAAGGGGAAGCGCGGCACCGGGATGATCTCGGTGAACGGCTCGGCCGCGCGCGGGGCTGCGGTGGGCGACGTCGTCATCATCGCCGCCTTTGCGCAAGCACCTGAGCAGGAAGTGAGCGGTTTCAAGCCCAAGCTCATCTTCGCCCACGAAGCCAACCGGCAGCTCTCGCCGCGCGACTTCGTGCCCGTGCAACAGTCCTGAGCCTTCGCTGATGACTGTCGGACTCGCCGAGCACAGCGTGCGCGCGTGTGCCATCCCAGCACGCAGATGAGTACCAGCCACCAGTCGCGATTGCGCGTGCGCGACGGCCTTGTGCGATGCCACCGTATGTCATGGAGGACGAAACGGTTGGACATCTGGCGCACTCCGCAACGGCCGCGACGCTCGCGACGGTGGCAGCATGAAAGGCTGTTTCGTCACGGGCACGGATACGGGTGTCGGGAAGACCTTGGCCGCAGCGGCGTTGTTGCATGCGCTGCAGCGCCATCACCGCCGTGTGGTCGGCATGAAACCAGTTGCGGTGGGCGCGATGCGCATCGCCGGAGAGCTCACGAACGAGGACGCGGTCGCCCTGCGTGGCGCCTCCACCATGTGGGTCGCGCCCGAACTGGACAACTCGGTGTTGCTGCCGCAGGCGTTGTCGCCGCATATCGCGGCGCAACGAGCGGGAAAACGCATCGATATCAAGAACTCCGACGCCGGCATCAGCGTCTGGCAGATCGAGCCGATTTCGTCGTCGTTCAGGGCTCGGGCGGCATTCACGTGCCGTTAACAGAAGCCGAAACCGACGCCGACCTGGCCAGTGTCTTGGCATTGCCGATCGTGCTCGTCGTGGGGCTGCGTCTGGGTTGCCTGAACCACGCGTTGCTCACGGCTGAAGCGATCCGCCGGCGGGGGCTGGATCTAGCCGGCTGGATCCCGAACCGCATCGATCCCGACATGCAGGAACCGGACGATAACATTGCCTACTTGAAAACCCCGCTTGGGCAGGCCGCTGCTGGTCGACATCCCGCACTCCGCGCGGCCCAAGGCGGGCACGATCTTTCTCGCGCTGCCGCCGGCATGGAGGATCGCATCGTGAGCTCCTGGATCGATGAGTTTCCGTCGCGCCTCCACGAAATCAAGGCGAAGCACTTCAGCACAAGAAGCCGTGAAGTCATTCCCCAGGAGGCTGGCAGCTGAGTTCAGCCTCGGGTTCCGTCCGGTCCCGAGTACGGCAGCCACACATATCTGGCCCTTGCGATAATCGCATGTCTGCTTTGGGTCTCCGAGAGGCGTCACTCGCAAAGCTCTTCGTTAGTGACCGCTTAGAGTGTCTTTTCGCCCTCTATTGGAACCGACCCCTGAGTCTCTTCGGTGAGAAGGTCGCGCAGACGCACCAATGCCCGCTGGCTGCGAGATCGGCCTTGACGACGCCGCGCGCGTTTCGAAATCGGCCACGGCGCGCCCCCTTGATTGTCGCCGCCAACGTCAGGATCTTGGGGCGACAGAGCGGTTCCAGATGTCGCATGGCGTGCGGGACCAGCGAACTGTAGACCTCGACGAGCGGCACCTGATCATAGAGAGCGGCAAGCCTCGCGCCGATTACGTAGCATACGCGCACAATCCAGTGCGCAATGAAGGGAGCGCCTCCCAGATCCTCGTCGCAATTGCGTAGCCAAGGTGCCGCGCATAGCTCGATGGGCGCCTGCGCCAGACGCTTGGCTCCGCAGGCGGAATGAGCGAGCATGTTGGCATTTGAGGAGATGGCCTTCACGGCACAGAGTCACGCCGCAAAGGCCAGTTTCGTAGGGGTGTCACTCCTCCTGTTTGTCGTAAGCCGCTACGTGTCCGCGCAGAATGCCTTCGGCGTCCATGTAAATGAACGTCATTGTCAGGACTTTCCCGTCGGGGGAGATCGTGCGGGTTCCCGCCCCGGTAACGTCATCCCCCTTTTTCGCCGTAAGCACGATGGTGTAGCCGTTGTTGACCCCCTCCCCGGACATCGTGTCGATCAAAGGGTTGCCTGTGTGGGGG
>NZ_JBFUJT010000069.1:0-5799 GCF_056401235.1 Polaromonas sp. P4_F9
ACACCAGCATACAGATCGCCATAACTCAACTGTGAGGCGCCACTGGTCAGTGCAATCGCGTGCGGCGAACGCTGCGCAGTCAGGGCTATCAGTTCGGACAAAAGTGTGGATTCGGTCATGGAAATTCAAAAAGCCACATCAATTGAGAAAACGCAGGTGGACAAGAGACACATCATCACCCACACAAGCTTTTGGAACCTAAAATAATCCGAGCGGGCCGAGTTGGCTTTCAGGGAGTTTTAATTGAACATATCACAAGAAGTGCTTCGTGTAGTTGACGAAGTTCTAGGTTTGAATGGACGTTCGGCTACATTCACCCGCGAGACACCGTTGCTGGGCGCTATTCCCGAGTTGGATTCGATGGCCGTCGTTACGCTCATCACTTCTCTTGAGGAGCAGTTTGGCTTGGTAGTTGACGATGACGACATTGATGGGTCGACCTTTGCCACAGTTGGCTCGCTGTCTGACTTTGTCAGCAGCAAACTGGCCGCTTGACGAGCCGTGCCCGTGCGCCCTGAGGCTTTTTTCCTGCCGGTTGAACCGGCTGGCAGCGGTCAACGGTTTTGCCTGTATTACTCCGGTGAAGGCGCTACGACACTCGGCCTGGTTCTTTATATCCACCCTTTTGCCGAGGAAATGAACAAATCCCGCCGCATGGGCGCATTGCAGGCACGGGCGCTGGCTCAAGCAGGATTTTCGGTGCTGCAGATCGACCTGTCCGGTTGTGGCGACAGCTCCGGGGATTTCGGCGATGCCACCTGGCAGGGCTGGCTGAACGACGTGGTGCAAGCTAGCCTTTGGCTGCGCGGCCGCGCTAATGCGCAAAGCGCTAGCCTGAGCAAAACACCGCTATGGTTGTGGGGCCTGCGTGCCGGGTGCCTGGTGGCAGCGGAAGCAGCCAGACATCTCAATGAGCCTTGTAACTTTCTTTTTTGGCAGCCGCCCTCTGCCGGCAAACCGCTGCTGCAACAGTTCTTGCGCCTTAAAGTCGCTGGCGACATGTTGGACGGACAAACAAAAGGCGCCATGCAAGCCCTGCGCCAGCAGTTGGCAGAAGGCTCACCCGTTGAAATTGCCGGATATGAGCTCTCGGCCGAGCTAGCCGCCGGGCTTGAGCATGCCGCTCTTGTGCCGCGAGCCAATAAGGCCGATGTACCTCGCCTGGAATGGTTTGAACTATCCAGCCGCGAAGATGCCAGCTTGAGCCCTGCGTCAACCAAAACACTCGAACAGTGGCGGCAGGCAGGCTTTGAAGTACGCAGCCACGTAGTGCATGGCCCCCCCTTCTGGCAAACCACTGAAATTGAAGAAGCCCCCGGATTGATTGCAGTGACCACGGCCGCGCTTGCCCACATGCCCGCCGTACCCGCATGAACTACACCGAAGAGACAACCCTCTTTGCCTGCGCGGGCGACACGCTGTTGGGCATTCTGGCCAGACCAGAAACACCTGCCGAGACCGGCGTCATCGTGATTGTGGGTGGCCCGCAGTACCGGGTCGGTAGCCACCGGCAGTTTGTGCTGTTGTCTCGCGCGCTGGCAGCCGCCGGCTACGCAGTGCTGCGGTTTGACCACCGGGGCATGGGCGACAGCGAAGGCCAGCAACGAGATTTCGAAACCGTGAGCGCCGACATTGCCTCCGCAATTGACGCGCTGCAGGCACGCATACCCTCTGTCAAACAAGTGGCCCTGTGGGGCCTGTGTGACGGCGCATCAGCCGCCCTGCTTTACTGCCATGAAACCCATGACCAGCGGGTGAGTGGCTTGTGTTTGTTAAACCCGTGGGTTCGGTCCGAGGCCAGTTTGGCACGCACCCAGGTCAAGCACTATTACACCCGGCGTTTGACGCAAAAAGAGTTTTGGTTCAAGCTGTTAAGCGGCAAGGTAGCGGCAAGCGCAGCCAGCGGGTTGATAAGCAATCTCAAGGCCGCATTCTCAGGGCAAATACCTCCGGTGAGTGGCAAAAATAACCCATCATTTCAGCAGCGAATGGCTATGGCCTGGCGTAAATTAAATGGGAATATTCTTCTCGTCTTAAGCGGCGAAGATTACACTGCAAAAGAATTCCTGGAGCATGTAAGCGCTGACGCTGTCTGGTCGGGCATGCTGGGACATTTATGGGTAAGCCGTCATGATCTACCTGCCTCAGACCACACGTTTTCAAGCTCGATATCGCGTACCCGTGTTGCAGAGCTGACCGTCCGGTGGCTTGACAAGCTGGTTGTGCCGAGCAAGCAATGAAACGACTCATCAAATTAGACTGGATCAGGGAATTTCCATGAAACTCGAAGTCTCTGTGGATATAGTCAACAAAACCGTTCCACTGAAACTTATGGGGACGCTAATCGTTGCATTAGTAGTTCTTTTAGGCAATTCCGCAGCGTTTGCACAATCAACCTGCGGGCCATTGCGGGCCCAGGGCCAGTACGGTCCCTATGACTACCGCACGGATCGGGACAAGCTCCCCATCGTACTGGATAATCATTTCACCGCAGAGGTTGAAGCTTTGGTACGTGGAAAAACGGGCACCACTCCAGGCGGCGATATAGATTACACGCTCAGGGCCATCCCGAACAATCATCGGGCGCTCTTGGCGATGATGCGACTGGGTGAAAAGGAAAAAACCCCCCAACCCAGCGGCTCTCGCTACACCATTGAGTGCTGGTTTGAACGGGCTGTGCGTTTCAGTCCGGACGACACCATTGTTCGCATGATTTATTCGAGATACCTTAACAGCAAGGGGCGCATTCCAGAGGCCACCAAGCAACTGGAAATCGCGACAAACTACGCCAAAGACAGTGCATTTACCCACTACAACATCGGGCTGCACTACTTTGACCAGAAAAACTACGACAAGGCACTTGTCCAGGCGCACAAAGCAATTGAACTCGGCTTCCCCCAGACAATTTTGCGCGACAAATTACAGAGTGTTGGGAAATGGGCCGAGCCGGCAGAGTTGCCGATCACCACGATCATCAACAACGCACCTGCGGAACAAACCGAGTAATTTATTGGCTCGGGTCTGCCTCACCGGCATTGAGGCTTGAAAGTCCGATGACTTTGGAAACCTCAAGACTTTGATGGCACTTTGGGCCCTACGTGTAGCGCTGGCCGGCCGCCAAACGCAACGAATGGCCGTTGGCTGGACAGCATCCACTGGAACGCTCCCATACACAGAAATAGTGCCCACCCACATTCTTGCGCCCCCAAGCTGCGATGCGATGCGTTAGAGCGTTGGTTAAACGCATTTATTCTACTTACAGTATGAGATATGCCTTGGGGCTTGAGTAATGCATCAAAAGCGTCCCATTGCTTGGCAAAAAGAAAACCTAATCTTTCCGACTCTGTTACGAAAACGTCAAAGTCCCACACGCAGCGGTTATCCCGAGGTAGCAAATAATCGACACGAACTTCATCTTCAGCATAAGCGTTCGGAATAAACCATATGCACCCAACCACGGCATCGTTCTTAGTTGCCAACAGGCATTGGGCACCTTGAGAAAAGCGTTGACGTATCACAGTCGACGGGCGATCCAGGCTGTTCAAAATGGGGGCGAATTCCGTTAGCAGATGAAATGAGAATTTCCTTCCGCGGGTGGACGGCAGGCGAGGTTGATCAGCCACAGGTTGGGCTACAAAGAAGTAATAATAAAAACCGAATTTACTATTAACACGGCGAAAAAGGCGATTCAGCAAATACAGGAACGTGGTTGACGGGCCCAATTCGCGAACCAAAAGTTTAAAACGGTGCCAGACGACGAGTCTCATTGCATATTAATCATTTCATTCTATCTTGAATTTTCGCCACAATTTCGCCCCTCAACGCTGTTGGGAAGGTCTGCACAACACCCACCAACGCGTGAGTTGAGCGTTATGAGATTCAGATAATAAATCTGCGCGGAACTTTCCCCGAATTCCTGGGCAATCTTGCCGTGGTTAGCGGCAATTGCAGGCCTCTATGCGGCGCGCGTCCGTGCGACAGCGCTTCGCGACAGCCCCACCCGCTCGGCAATGCGCTCATAGGTCAGGCGCTGGGTCCGCTCGATTTTGCTGGCGCAGCTGCGCTGCGGACCCAGGGGCCGGGAGTTGCTGTCAGAGAAGCCAGGGCGGCCTTCCTGGAAAGCGACGCTGCCACTTGCGGGCCGTGCGCGTGCTCAAGCCAGCGGCTGCGGCCGCTGGCTTGAGGCCAATCCGATCAATTTCACGAATCAAATTGGCTCGACCTTTGGGCGTAATTGAGGCATTCTTATGGATGTTCATCCGGGGAGTCCTGAAGAAAGTTGGGAGATGTCAGAACCTCCATCTTCCTTCGCCTCGGGTGATCAACCTATTGAAACATCACCCCTAGACGATGAATCACCCCATTTGCACGCAAGTTGCATTCAATACACGACGAAAGTTCCTGCACTTCGCGTCGGCACCGCTCGGCTCGCTGTTGCTGGCGGCTTGCGGTCGTGGGGCTGCTGCCGCAGAAACCAAATTGCTACCAGTGCCACGCCCTCCTCTACCGCCTTCAAACGGCCCCTTGCCTGACTGGGTCGCCACCCTGCAGATCTGGCAGTGGCACCAGATTCCCAACACTGCGCTCTCCAGCGTCGATCCTTCCGAACGGCCCCTGGGCATCTCAGGTCCCAGCTCGAAGATTGACGCGTGGTGTGGTGCTTGCCTGAAGCGACGCGGCAGCGTTTATCTGCTCGGCGCGGCTGGGGGGCACGGCGACTACGCGGGTAATGAAGTCAATGCCCTGAAACTGAATGTACCCCGCCCCCGGTGGACTCAGTTGCGTGGCCCGACGCCGAACGCCGACATCATCAACGGCACACAGTTTTACCTCGACCGGCGGCCGTCAGCCACCCACACCTACTACGCAACACAGTTCATTGAGCCCCTGGATCGCATGATGGTGTTTAGCAGCCCCGGAGTGTCGGGGCCGTTTCCACCTGCCCCGAGCAATTTTCCATATGTGGGCGACAAGCGCTCATTCAGCTTCAACGTGGCGACGGGCGATTGGGACGCACCAGACTACGTGGCGCAGTTTCCGGGTACGGGTAGCTACATCGCGGCACTCTGTGTCAAGCACCCTTGGACCGATGATGTGTACTACTCCAAAAGCTATGGTTCCGGCTGGTATCGCTGGGCGAGCGCCACCAACACCTGGACGCGGCTGTCTGATGTAACCAGGGCGGGCTGGTATGCCGGTGCGGCCATCGACCCGCGTCGCAACCGGATGCTCCTCGTCGGGGGATCCAGCGCGTCGCCTCCGGAAGTACGCCATCTCGATGGCGCACCAGTCATGATGGCATTTGCCGGGCTGGGGGCCGAGGCCTTGGCGCTGAGCGGCTACCCGGCGGTAATCTACGACGAAACCCTTGACCGCTATTTAGTCGCGTTCAATTCGGGGGCCTCCATCAAAATCTTGCGTGTGCATCCCGAAACCTGGTTTGTCGACGAACCCGCAATGGCAGGCATCGCACCAGCGGCACGAACGAACGGCCTTCAGAACGCAATGCAGTATGTTCCTGAACTCAGGGGCTTGGTGGTTGCAAACAAGCACAATGGCAACGTGTTCTTTGTCCGCACCGCTGCCTGATCCGCTCCATACACCCGGCTAAAACGCATGATTACCGTTGTCATTCCTTACTGCCAAAGATCGCCAGGTATTTTTGCCAAAGCGCTGTCCAGTATTGCAACCCAGCAGGGTTGTTCATTGCCAGTGCATGTGATAGTGGTGGACGACGCATCCCCAGCCCCGGCAGGCCCCGAGCTTGCCGCTGCGGCCCCCATGTGCAGGTTATTGTGC
>NZ_JBFUJT010000070.1:0-4510 GCF_056401235.1 Polaromonas sp. P4_F9
GCTTACCTGGACTTTTCTGCCAATGGCAGCGGCCAGACACTGATCTCTGTTCACGCGGCTGGTGCTGGCAGTGCGGTCACGCAGACCATCACCCTGGAAAATGTGCAGTATGCGGCTTTGCAGGCTGCGGCGGGAGGGACATCCGATTCGGCCATCATCACCAAGTTGCTGGCTGACGGCAATTTGAAAACCGACGTCTGATCGTCGGCCGCCCGCTGGCCGGGCTGGTTTTTGCAGGGCAGACCGCGCAAGTGGCCTGTCCTTTTTTTTTATGCGGCGGAGATTTGGCTGACCGGGTTGACCGACTCAGGGGACTTTGGGGCGCAGCCAGGGTGAGGCGTCGGTGATGCTCTCGTCAAAGTCGTGGCTGCTGCGCCCGTACAGGCCCATCACGCGGCGCACATAGGCACGGGTCTCGGGGAAGGGCGGTATGCCCTTGTAGCGGTCCACCCGGCCCTCGCCGGCGTTGTAGGCAGCCAGTGCATAAGCGATGTTGCCGCGGTAGTACGCCAGCAGCCAGCGCAGGTAGGCCATGCCGCCGCGCATGTTCTGCGTGGCGTTGTAGGCGTTGCGCACATTGAAGCGCTCGGCGGTGTCGGGAATCAGTTGCATGAGCCCCATGGCCGCCTTGGGCGACTGCGCGCCGGACTCGAAGTTGGACTCCACGGCGATGACGGAGAGGACCAGCCTGGGGTCGAGCGAATACCACGCACTCAGCGTCGTCGCCAGCGGGATCACCCAGCGCTTGCGGGCCGGCAGGGCCTGCAGAAACTGATCGATGGAGGGCGTGTTGCCGGACGCTAAATCGAGCTGCAGATCCCGGAAAACGCGTGTCGGCGCCTTCTCGGGCAACTGGGCCTGCGTCACGCAGGCGGGCAGTTCGGCTGAACTGAGCTGAACGCTGTCGAGCATCTTGCCTGCCTGCGCATGACCCTGCGAGGCGGCTTGGGAAAACAGGGCGGCAGCGAGCGGCCGGCTCTCGGGGACGCCTTTGCCAAAGGCATAGAGCACGCCCAGGCGATACTGCCCCTCAATGCTGCCTGAGCGGGATGCTTCGCAATAGAGTACGGCGGCGCGCCAGGCGTTGTCATCCGTGTCGACCGCCGACTCCAGCTCGTTGGCCTGCTGCATCAGACGACGCAGCGCGGGCGGTTCGTCCGCCAGCACGGCGGTGGGTGTCTGCAGTGCGCGGAGGTCTTGCGCGTGCACCGGGCCCGCGGGGATGCATGCAGCCCAGACCAGGCCAATGGCCCCAATGAGCCCACGGGGCCATCTGGCAGGCACGGACTTCATGCAGTTCACGGCAATTCCAATCAATGCGGCGTGGCATGAGGAATCGAAATTGGAACCGGCCACGGCCTTCTAACAGTTGGTTACTTTACACCCGGTCCTGTTACGCCGTCAAATCCGAGCGAGGCCAGCAGCGGCAGGTCGCTGTCGGACTCGACGCCGAGCGCTATCACCACGATGCCGAAATTGCGTGCCACGTTGCACAGGCCCTTAAGGAATTCCTGGTTACCCGGGTTGTGGGCGATGTCTCGCACATAGCTGGGGTGGACCTTGATGTAGTCCAGGCCCAGGTCGGCGAGTTTGTCGCCTTCGGCAAAGCGCTGGCCGAAGTATTCGATGCCGACGCGGCAGCCCAGTGGTTTGAGGGTGAGAACCAGGTCGCGGAAGGCATCGAACTGTTTGAAGACACCTTGCTCGGGCACCTCGAACAGCAGCCGCTTGCACATCTCGGGGTGGAATTCCAGCAGCATCCTGAGCTCATAGCGGAAGCTGAAGTCGGCGATGGTTTCGGCCGACAGGTTGACGGCAATGTCGCCGGCCGTGGTGCGCAGGTGGGCTATGGCGAGCCTGACCACCTCGAGGTCTATTGGCGCGCTGAGGTTGAGGTGCGCGGCCATCGGCATGAAGTCGCGGGCGGGCAGCAGTGTGCCGGCGTCGTCGATTTGCAGGCGAATCACGCCTTCCTGGTGGATGGCCGCAAGGTTGCCGCTGCCGACTACGCGGTGGAAGGCGAGCCGCAGTTTGCCGCTGGCGACGGCTTCGGTCAGCAGGCTGCGCCACTGCTCGGCGGGGCGTGCGGCGCGGCCGCTGTCGATATCGCTGGCATGCCAGCTGTTCGGGCCCTGGGCCTCGGCGAGTGCCAGGGCTTCGTCGGCGCGGCTGAGCAGATCGCCGATGGCCTGTCCGCGCTGGTAGGATACGGCCGCCAGGTGAAACAGGTCGGGCATTTCGGCCGCCCAGGTCGGCAGCCAGACCTGGTTCAGGCGCTGGTCCAACTCGTTGGCGGCTTGCACCGGCGAGGTGACGCCCGGACAGGCCAGGGCAAATTCACCGCCTTTCAGACGCCCGGCCTGCTGGCCGAGATGCTCGTGTGCGCTGTCCTTGAGCACGCCGCCGAGCTGCTGGAGCAGCACATCCGCACGCTGGTGGCCGAGCCGGGCGTTCAGCATGTTCAGGTCTTTCACGCGCAGCATGATCAGCACGCCTTCGGCGCCGGAGTCCTCGCCCACCAGCAACTCGCGCAGTTGCGACAGGAAATGCTCGCGCCCGGACAGTCCGGTCAGCGCGTCCAGGTTGACCTTCTGGCGCAGCGCTTCCAGGCGCGCGGCCTCCTCGCTGAAAAGGGCTTTCAGGCGCTCCACCATGCTGTTCATGGCGCGCACCACGCTGCGCAGTTCGGGGGTGCGGGGTTCTGCGATGCGCAGGAAGCGGCGCTCCGCAATGGCCTCAGCCTGGCCCACCACGTCGCCCAGCGGCCGTGTGATGAAGCGTATGGCCAGCGTGCCGGCGATGCCGGTGATCACGCTGCCGAGCACAAACCACAGCAGCAGCTCCAGCGTGCCCTCCCACAGGCTCTTGTACACGTACTGCTCGTGGCTGGCCAAGGTGAGCGTTCCATACTGTTTCCAGCCATCCTGGATCAGGGCCTGGCCGGGTGCCGCGCGGATCGGGATCAGCGCGGCGAACCAGGCCGGTGCGCCTTGCAACTGACCGGTGAAGATGCGCTCCACCAGTGTCTGGCCGGTGGGCGAAACGATGCGAATGAAGCGGTAGTGCCCGGCGTCAAACTGGGTCGCCACCTGCAGCTCGACCGTGACCGGGTCCTTGGGCAGCTGCGACAGCGACAGGGCCAGCGCCGTGGCGTTGTCGATGTTCTTCACCTGCAGCTGCTGCTCCAGGTAGTGGCGCGCAGACAACACACTGACGACCATGCTGCCGCCGAAGGCAATGGTCATGACCACGATGATGGCGATCCAGAGCTGTTTGATAAGGGACATGGTGGTAACTCGCTGAGTAAGGGAATGTATCAGGGCGTGAGTGAGTCAGGACGTGAAGGGATCAGGGTTGAAGGGGTCACGGCGACAGGCCTTCCTGGCGCATGCGGTCAAGCACATCGCGCCAGCGCGACAGGCGTGTCGTGGGGTCGGCCAGGGAGGAGGTGCCCCCTCCCACCCACAAGCCGGCGCTGTTGAAACTGAAGACCGGTGCGAGATCGCTGCGCATCGAGGCGGGGCGCACGCTGCTGATCAGGTTGTCGAGAATCAGGGGTTCATCGGTCGGCTGGGGATAAAACCCCAGCACCATGTGGGCCACAGTCGTGGTCGAGCCGATGCGGGCGCGGACGTAAATCAGGCGCAAGCGGTCGTTGCCGATGCCAAGCATCAGCAGCGTGACGTACTTGGCTATCGAGAAGTCTTCGCAATCACCGGCGCCGCGGCCGATGAACTCGAGCGGTGTGGCCCAGTAATCTTCCTGCTGCCAGATGACGGCATCGCTTTCAAACAGGATGCGCCGGTTGAAGAAAGTGTTGACTTTGTCGAGCTTGTCCGCATCGGGCAGCGCGCGCGACTCTTCAATCAGCCGGCGCCAAGCCACCACCGTCTCGGCAGCCCGCGAGCCATAGCGCTGCAGGGCCAGGGCCTGGGTCTTGTCGAGATCGGGCGCCGCGACCGACGCGCCCAGCGCCACCAGCAGGGCGAGCAAGCACCCCCTGCCCCAAGGCACGAGACAGGCGCGAAGGCCTTGACGTGTCTTGGCGGCGTTCCACATGGCGGCAAGCCTAACCGAAAGCCGGCGGGGCAGCAAACCTGGTGCGGATGTGATTGGCATCCCTTGAATAGGGGATATTCAAGGCAACATTTTGAAGCTATAAACGCTAACTCGAAACACTAATTAACAAGGTGGTTGCATGAAAGCGAACTTTTCAATAATCGCTGCGGCCGTGTTGACCGGCATGGCAGCACAGGCGCAAACATTGCCTGAGCCCATGGTGGACGCAGCACGCAAGGCGGTGGTCAGCAACCCCGAGGTGCAGGCCCGCTGGCACGGCTTCCAGGCCGCCGGCAACGAGCGAGACGTGGCCCGCGGCGGCTATTTCCCCCAGATCGATCTGCGCGCCGGCACCGGCCGCGAGAGCCGCGAGACGCCATTGACCGACTTTGGCCGTTACAACTTCCGTGGCACGACGCTCACGCTCAACCAGATGCTGTTTGACGGGCTG
>NZ_JBFUJT010000071.1:0-4327 GCF_056401235.1 Polaromonas sp. P4_F9
GACGCATTCAATCGCATGTCGGCCTTTGTGGTGCACGATCTGAAAAACATTGTGACGCAACTCTCGTTGATGATGAAAAACGCCAAACGATTGAGTCACAACCCTGAGTTTCAGCAAGATATGCTGATAACGGTTGAGAATTCACTAGACCGAATGCGGCAGTTGATGCTCCAGTTGCACAAGGGGGCCACACCCGGGACGGCCTTCGGGGTGAACCTGGGCACAATCATTCAGCGTATTGAGGCGGTGGCGGCCGGGCGCGGCAGAAAGCTTGAGGTTCAGCCGTCGGAGCCGGTCGTGACCCGTGGTCATGAAGAACGATTGGAGCGCGTCATAGGACATGTTGTGCAAAATGCTTTTGATGCCACCGAATCGGGCGGGCGCGTTTGGGTCTGTCTTGATCGCTTGAACGGTCAGGCGAGGATTGTGGTGGGGGATACTGGAAAAGGCATGTCCCAGGATTTCATTCGGGATCACTTGTTCAAGCCGTTTCAGACCACCAAACAGGCCGGTATGGGCATTGGTGCTTATGAAAGCTTCCAGTATGTGCAGGAATTAGGTGGGCGCATTGACGTGTCTAGCGAATTGGGGCAAGGTACCACGGTCACAATGCTCCTGCCTCTCTTTGAAAAGCAGAAAGAATCAGACCTTCACTCGCTGGAGCTCTCATGAAATCTGAAAAAACACGTTCGTTGCTGATTGTGGAAGACGACCTGGCTCTGCAAAAGCAAATCAAGTGGTCGCTCGACCGCTTTGACTCGGTGACCGCGCATGACCGGGAAAGTGCGTTGTCGCAATTGCGTAAAAGTACGCCCGCCGTTATTACCATGGACCTGGGACTGCCGCCGGATGCGGACTCGGTGTCTGAAGGGTTCAGGCTGCTCGAGCAAATTTTAGCTTTTGATCCGGACATCAAGGTGATTGTTCTGACCGGGCAAAACGACCAGGCCAATGCCTTACGCGCCGTTGCCATGGGTGCCTATGATTTTTTCGCAAAACCGTTCGAACCCGAGTTGCTCAACCTGACTGTTGAACGGGCCTTCAGGCTGTTTGAGTTGCAAAGCGAAAATCGGCGTTTGCAGTCAATGCATCAACCCGATGCCCTGTCGGGGCTAATGACGCGCGACCCCGAAATGCTACGCATCTGCCGCACGATTGAAAAAGTGGCGAGCAGCAATGCCACGGTCATGTTGCTGGGCGAAAGCGGCACGGGAAAAGAACTGCTGGCACGCGGTCTGCACCAGTCGTCACCCCGAAGAGCAGAAAAATTTGTTGCCATCAACTGTGCCGCTATCCCGGAAAATCTCCTGGAAAGCGAATTGTTCGGGTTCGAAAAAGGTGCGTTTACCGGCGCGTCGAAACTGACGCTGGGTAAGATCGAAATGGCCGATGGCGGTACGCTGATGCTTGACGAGATTGGCGACTTGCCTTTTCAGTTGCAGGCCAAACTGCTGCGATTTTTGCAAGAAAGAAAGATCGAGCGCGTGGGGGGGCGGCAGGAAATTCCGGTGGATGTGCGAATCGTCTGTGCCACCCATCAGGATTTGAGCGCGCTGAGCAAGAATGCCCCGTTCCGCGAAGATTTGTATTACCGACTGGCGGAAATCGTCGTCAATATTCCGCCACTACGTGCCCGTGTCGGAGATGCGGCGCTGCTGGCGCACGCGTTCGTGCGACGCTTTGCACAGGAACAGAATCGATCCTTGATGACGCTCTGCGAAGATGCCGTCCGGGCGATTGAGCAGCACCCGTGGCCGGGCAACATCCGGGAACTGGAAAACTGCATCAAACGTGCGACCATCATGGCAGAAGGCAGCCAGATTTCCAGTAAAGATGTGGGTTTGAAAAGCACGGTGCCGGATGAAGCTGATGATTCACTGGACTTGCGCGTCATTCGTGACAACGCGGACAAACGGGCAATTACTGCGGCCTTGGGCCGCGTCAATGGGAATATGGTCAAGGCGGCTGAATTGCTAGGGGTGAGTCGGCCCACGCTTTACGATTTGATGCACCGGCTCGGATTGAAGTAGTTTGCTTCGGGTTTAACTTTCATTTCAGGCTAACCATGAACTCCAAAAAAACGGATGCTCGCACGGTTCTTTCGGCCATTCTGGTGTCTCTGCTATTGGCCGCTTGTGGAGACACACCGCAAGCCATGCTCCTCTCTGCCAAAAACTACCTGGCGAAAAACGACACCAAATCGGCGGTCATTCAGATAAAAAACGCGTTGCAGAGCGATCCAAATTTACCCGAGGCACGCTTTTTACTGGGCACCGCGCTGCTGGAAAGTGGGGACCCCGTAGGCGCCGAAACTGAGTTGCGCAAGGCCCTGGAACTGAAACACCCGCAAGACCTGGTGATTCCTCCGCTGGCCAGATCCCTGCTGGCGCGGGGGCAGGCGAAGAAGGTGACGGATGAATTTGCCAACATCGAGTTAAGCCAGCCGGCTGCCAAAGCAAGCCTCATGATGACGCTTTCGTCTGCCTATGCCATGCAGGACAAGGCGGAACTTTCACAGGCGGCCTTAAACGCGGCCCTGCTGGCGGAACCAGGCTACGCGCCGGCCCTGATTGAGCAGGCTCGACAAAAGGCGGGGCAGGGTGATATTGATGGCGCGCTGGTGATGGCGGATGAGGCGATTGCCAAATCTCCGAAAAGCCATGAAGCCTGGAAATTTAAAGGCGATCTTTTACTGTTTGCAAAAAATCAGGTCAACGAGGCATTGGAGGCTTACCGCAAAGCAACTGAAATCAAGCCGGATTTTATTGCCGGCCATGCCGCCGTCACTATGATTCTGCTGCAAAAAGGCGATCTGGCCGCAGCGGCAGCGCAAATTGCGCAACTGAAAAAAATTGCGCCGAATCACCCGCGCACCACTTACCTTGAAGCGCTGCTGGCTTTTCAGAAAAAAGATTTCAAGCTTGCCCGAAATCTGGTGCAGCAGGTTGTAAGAGTGGCTCCGGGTAGCGTAGAAAGCCTGCAATTGGCGGGTGCCGTGGAGCTTCGATTCAATTCACTGCTGTCAGCGGAAAGCTATTTAAGCAAGGCCGTGCAGGCCGCGCCAACGCTTGCATTGCCCCGTCGCCTGCTTGTTGTAACCTACCTGCGCGCGGGGCAACCGGCCAGGGCGATGGAGACTTTGCTACCGGGCTTGAAGCAGGAAAAAATTGATCCCGAACTGCTTTCACTGGCGGGCCAGGTCTATCTTCAGAACGGTGATCTCAAAAAGGCGGAGGAGTACTTCGAGAAGGCGATCAGTCAAGTGCCCAAGGACGGCGGAAAGCGGACCGCCCTGGCGTTGACTCATTTGATGAGCGGCTCGGTCGACACTGCATTTGAAGAGTTGCAGAATATTGCCGGTTCGGACGCGGGCACCACTGCGGACCTGGCGCTGATCAACGCACATCTGAGGCGTCTGGAGTTTGATAAGGCGTTAAAGGCCATCGACGGGCTTGAGAAAAAGCAGCCTGACAAACCATTGGCAGCCTTTTTGCGTGCCCGAACCCTGTTGCTCAAGGGAGATACTGACGGTGCGAAAAAGAGCTTTGAGCGTGCCTTGACGATTGATCCGTCGTACTTTGCAGCCGTGGCCAGTCTGGCGGAGATGGATCTGGCGGCCAAAAAACCTGAGGACGCAAAGAAGCGAATCGAGGCGGTGCTGGCCAAAGACCCTAAAAATGGCCAGGCCTGGTTGATGCTTGTTCGACTCGCGGGACGGTCGGGGACTGCAAAAGAGGACATGTACCGGATCATCGGCAACGAGTTCGCTGCCAACCCGACAGACCCGGCACCACGATTGTTGCTCATCAACTTCCATCTGCGCAACAAAGATTTCAAGCAAGCCTTGTCGGCAGCGCAGAATGCAGTATCGGCGTTACCAGACCGCCCCGAGCTTCTGGACGCATTGGGCCTGGCGCAACAAGCATCCGGGGAATTTAATCAGGCGATTGGCAGTTACAACAAGCTGGCGGCCATGCAACCGCTGTCGCCGCGGCCTCAAATGCGCCTGGCTAACGCGCATCTGGCTGAAAAAAACAAGGAAGCGGCGTACAGCAGCCTTCTCAAGGCCCTTGAAATCAAGCCCGATCTGCTCGAAGCGCAGCGTACTTTGATCGCGCTAGATCTGGATGGGAAAAAGTTTCCCGCTGCTTTGACGACGGCACGCACGGTGCAGCAACAACGCCCCAAGGAAGCGGCGGGCTATGTGCTCGAAGGTGATATCAACCTCTCCCAAAAAAACTGGGACAGTGCAGCAACGGCTTATCGCGCCGGGCTGAAGCAAGTGAACTCTTCAGAGCTGGCCATCAAGCTGCACTTTGTGTTGCTG
>NZ_JBFUJT010000072.1:0-3645 GCF_056401235.1 Polaromonas sp. P4_F9
ATATGACGGTGAGTACTACCCCCACACAGGCAACCCTTTGATCGACACGATGTCCGGGGAGGGGGTCAACAACGGCTACACCATCGTGCTTACGGCGAAAAAGGGGGATGACGTTACCGGGGCGGGAACCCGCACGATCTCCCCCGACGGGAAAGTCCTGACAATGACGTTCATTTACATGGACGCCGAAGGCATTCTGCGCGGACACGTAGCGGCTTACGACAAACAGGAGGAGTGACACCCCTACGACACTGGCCGGGAGCTGCGAATGGGTGGCAGGCCTTCTGAGCAGGACGCGATGGTCGAATGTGTTACCCGCAATGTCCTCAACCGCTATCTAGGCCGCAGGTAAAACCCCTCGAGGTAAATCCGACACGATGCCGAGCCTGCGACAACGCGATCTTCACGTATGGCGGGATGTGTCATGCGACGGATTGGCACGTGCAGGCGCGAAGCATTGATTCCCCACTTGGCACCTGTCAACCCGCAGCTGATCCTCATCGCGAAAAAGGTCCTTGGCCTGCCCCCTTCGAACTGCGCGCGGGACCGCCGATGCACGATCGCTGGAATGCATCGCAGTCGCCTTGTTGGGCGCAGCATTTGACAAGTGGAACCCCCAATATTGTTGGAAATGAGCGTGGAGAAGCCGCTAAGATAATGTTCAGCATCAACCTTGTGCGATCGGTGTTGCCGCTGAGGCGCAAGTCGGCGTCGGGTGGTTTGAACTGCCCGGGCCAAGTAGATACGGGAGAGCTTAGCCGCGGCACCACTATTTCCTTCTGCATTTAGCTGGACATACTTCAGATGAAAAATATCCGTACTATTCGTACGCAAAGTAGAAGGAACTTAGGACTTTGCCGCATTTGAAACGCCTTCCGTCCGGTCATCACTGATCTGGTCGAGAGTCAAGCCATGTCAGACGACGCAGGATCGGATCTTGTCGATCCGCCCAAGCCCCAAGCTTTCAACGCTGACGGCATCGCCGCGCCGCTGCGCGATGCAATATTCCGGCGCATCTGGCTCTCGAGCCTTGTCTCCAATCTTGGAAGCCTGATCCAGGGTGTCGGTGTGGCTTGGGCGATGACACAAATGACGTCCTCTGCCGACAAGGTGGCGCTCGTGCAGACCGCACTGGAGCTGCCGGTGGTGTTGATCGCGTTGCTGGCCGGCGCGATTGCGGACGTGCATGACAGGCGAATCGTGGCATTGGTCTCACTGGGTATCGCGCTGGCCGGCGCGACCGTTTTGACGGCATTCGCTTGGCTCGGCCTGCTCACGCCGAATCTCTTGCTGGCACTTTGTTTTGCCGGCGGTTGCGGCATGGCGTTGATGGGGCCGGCCTGGCAATCCGCGGTGCGCGAGCAGGTCCCCGCGGAGGCGCTGCCAGCTGCGGTCGCGCTCAACGGCATCAGCTACAACATCGCGCGCAGCGTGGGTCCAGCTATCGGGGGTATCGTTGTGGCGACGGCTGGTACCGTAGCGGCGTTCGGGCTCAATGCGCTGTCATATCTGCCGCTGATGGTTGTGCTGTTCCTCTGGGAACGCAAGACCCAACGTTCACGCCTCCCGCCTGAGAACCTTAGACGCGCCATCGTTTTGGGCGTGCGCTATATCGCGAGTTCACCACCGATCAAGATCGTGCTGATCCGCTCGACGGTGTTCGGGGTGATCGGCGGCTCAGTAACCGCGCTGATGCCGCTGATGGCGCGCGATCTCCTGCATGGCAGCGCCCCGACCTATGGGATCATGTTCAGTGCATTTGGTCTGGGCGCAGTGATCGGCGCGCTCAACATCACCAAAGTGCGCAAGCGCATGAGCGGCGAGGCGGCGATCCGCGCCAGCGCGCTGTCGATGGGCGCGGCGATTGCCGTGGTCGCCCTGAGCCGCCATCCTGTGTTGACGGCGGCCGCACTGGTCGTCGCGGGGGCCGCGTGGATCCTGACTTGGACGCTGTTCTCCATTGGTGTGCAGCTGTCGGCGCCGGGCTGGGTTGCGGGACGCTCGCTCGCGGCTTACCAGGCGGCGGCATCAGGCGGGATTGCCCTTGGCAGCTGGGGTTGGGGCTATCTGACAGATGCCGCCGGCGTCGAATCGGCGCTCCTGGTCGCGGCTGTCCTGATGCTGGGCTCGCCGCTCATCGGCCTGTGGCTTCGCATGCCGCGGATAAGCGCGCAGAGCGAAGAGACCCACGTGCTTGAGGATCCCGAGGTGCGGCTACCGCTGACGGGGCACAGCGGTCCCCTGGTGGTCGAGATCGAATATCGCATCCGAGAGGAGAACGCGCGTGCCTTTCACGACGTGATGCAAGAAGTACAGCTGTCCCGCCAGCGCAACGGCGCCTATGGCTGGTCTATCGCGCGCGACATCGCCGACCCCGAATTGTGGACCGAGCGTTATCACTGCCCGACTTGGCACGATTACCTGCGCCACCGAAACCGCCCGACCCAGTCGGAGCGCGTGCTGCAACAGCAGGCCATAGATTTCCACGTCGGTCCCGGAAAGGTGGGTGTCCGGCGCATGCTGGAGCGTCCGTTCGACTCAGGGCGCTAGAAGAGCGACATGCCAGACTTGCGGGACCACCGACGTGCCACCGGTGATCTCAAGGGCGGCTTGTCACTGCGCCTTAAGCGGCTGCGGCGCAGTAAGGCGGTCGAGCACCAACACTACAGCTTCGTAACTTTTAGCGAGCCACCACGTCGCGGACGCAATTCTTCGCTGCGATGCATTGACGCGCAGCAATGCGGCTCAAAGTGCGCACAGATTGATGAACAAGGGCGATCGAGCATTCATATACTAAACGGCGCTAGCTTCGTTGGCAGGAATTCATCACCCAGGCTTGCACTCCGGCGTTGACGACCTAGCCCAGATCGGGGCGCTGGCTCTATTTCGTGAGCGCGGCGTCAAGTTTGCCAACATCCGCGGCTCCAACGCGATCGCGGTCGCGGAGCACGCGATGATGCTTGTGCTCGCACTGGCAAAAAAGCGCTTCTCAAGCCCCGGTCGGCTGGGGGTCGCGGCTGAGCATTCACAAGCTTCCAAACGTGATCTGCTCCGGTGACCAAGCCGCAAACGCCGATGACGTTGTTGCAGCGAAACATCGCATGGGGGACTGAGAGTCTCGTGGAATTTGCAGCAAAGAGGCCGATCACCCGAGAAGTCAGGCTCGACCTCGGTTATTGAGATCGGGCGCTGCCATCCGTACCTGACTTAATGGAACATCCCACCATGTCTGACCTGTCTTTCGCGGATGTCTCAAGTGCCCGGCGCCGCCTTGAATGGCTTTTTGATTTACAGCAGCGGAGGTCCATGAAAGCAATAGATCCGGTCGTCGGCATCTGGAAACTGAATCTGGCAAAGTCCAAATTCATCAACGGGCCGACACCATTCAATTACAAGTCTGCGACGCGAACGTATACGCAGGACCCAGAGGGCATCATCACAGGCACAGTCAACGCGGTTCTGCCCGACGGATCGCTTTTCTCCGAGCAGCTAATCCTCAAATATGACGGTGAGTACTACCCCCACACAGGCAACCCTTTGATCGACACGATGTCCGGGGAGGGGGTCAACAACGGCTACACCATCGTGCTTACGGCGAAAAAGGGGGATGACGTTACCGGGGCGGGAACCCGCACGATCTCCCCC
>NZ_JBFUJT010000073.1:0-3578 GCF_056401235.1 Polaromonas sp. P4_F9
CCACGCACAGCAACGTTCATATGCACTTCACCCCGACGTACTCGTCCTGGCTCAACCAGGTGGAGTTGTGGTTTGCCAAGATCGAGCGCGATGTCATCGCCCGTGGCGTGTTCACGTCTTTGCCTGATCTGAAGCGAAAACTCATGCGCTACATCCGCCAGTACAACGAACAGCCAAAGCCAGTGAAGTGGAAGTACTGTGATCTTTCACGACGCATCACTCCCGATTCAATCGTTACAGTCCACTAGCCTCGTTCGCTGCCCGCTCACTACCAGCTCACTGGCCGCGCAGCCAGTCTTGCCGCATTTGCACACCCCGGGTCGATTTGCAGTCGACGGCCGGCATCTCCGGCCGGCTCAGCCGGTTTTCCATCCCGTGCGGATTGAAAACAAAATTTATTATCTTTTGAAGATAACAAACAATCATTCCTTTTATCCATTGCCACACCCAGAATCCATATCTTCCAGGGACGTGCAGGGGCGGTAGTCATTCCTTGAGCTAGCCGCCGGCAACGTTTTTATGTTGAACCGAAAGGGATTACATGGACAGCGGCAAATGGAATCAAGGGCGGCGCAAGCTCATTCGCGCAGGACTGGTGCTGGGCATGGCAATGTGCACGTCATGGGCGTTTGCGGCCTACCCTGACAAGCCCATCAAGCTCATCAAGCTCATCGTTCCTTACCCTCCCGGTGGCGCGACAGATGTCATTGGCCGCATCCTGGCCCTGAAACTGGGCGAATCCCTTGGCCAGCAGGTGATCGTGGACAACCGGGGGGGTGCCGGCGGCAATCTTGGTGCCGAAGCAGCAGCCAAATCGGCGCCCGATGGCTATACCCTGCTGATGGGTGCCTTGACATCCCACTCAACCATGGCCACCCTTGAGAAAGGAAAACTTCGTTACGACATCATCAAGGACTTCACCCCACTGATGGTGGTCGGATCCGTCCCCCTTGTCCTGGTCGTTAACCCGCAACTTCCCGTCAAAAACCTGCAGGAGTTGATCACTTATGCGAAGACGAATCCGGACAAGCTGTCTTACGCCTCTTCCGGCGCAGGTGCACCGCAACGGATGGCGGCGGAGATTTTTCGCAAGGAGGCATCGGTCGGCATGCTGCACATTCCGTACAAGGGCAGTGGTCCTGCGATGACCGACCTGGTCGGCGGCCAGGTGAACCTGATGTTCGAAACGGTGCCGGCCGCGCAGCCCTTCATCAAAAGCGGGCAACTGCGGGCTCTGGCCGTCACGACACCCACGCGCATCTCGATGCTGCCTGAAAGTCCGACAACGGCAGAAGCCGGCCTGCCTGCGCTTGAGGTGAGCTCCACATTCGGTGTACTGGCTCCCGCCGGCACACCGGCCGCCATCGTGGAACACCTGAATGCAGCGCTGGCCAAAATCGTCCAATCGCCGGAGGTCAAGGAGCAATTCCTGCGCCAGGGCGTGTATGCCCTGGCGCCCACCACGCCGGCAAAAGCTGCGGAGCGCCTGCGCAGCGAAGTGTCTCGCTGGGAAAAAGTCATCAAGGAAGCCAACATCAAGGCAGACGACTGAGCTGTCGGCCACCAGATATTTTCAAACACCCTCATGACCATGACATCAAGCGACACATCCAAAAACCATTCCGAAGAAGCCGGTCTAAAAAAAGGCCTGACCAGCTACGGCGACAAGGGCTTCTCGCTCTTTCTTCGAAAGGCTTTCATCAAGGGGGCGGGCTACACCGATACGGCGCTGGACCGGCCTGTGATCGGCATTGCCAATACCGGCAGCGCGTACAACCCGTGCCATGGCAATGCCCCCCAGCTCATTGAGGCCGTCAAGCGCGGTGTCATGCTGGCGGGCGGGCTGCCCATGGATTTCCCCACGATTTCCATCCACGAGAGCTTCTCCGCGCCGACCAGCATGTACCTGCGCAATCTGATGTCGATGGATACGGAGGAGATGGTCCGGGCCCAACCGATGGATGCGGTGGTGCTGATTGGCGGCTGCGACAAGACGGTTCCGGCGCAACTGATGGGCGCGGCATCGGCGGGGATTCCGGCCATCCAGTTGATCACGGGCTCCATGCTGACCGGCTCCCACCGGGGCGAGCGTGTCGGTGCGTGTACCGACTGCCGCCGCTATTGGGGCAAGTTCCGCGCCGGCGAGATCGATGCCGAGGAAACAACGGACGTCAACAACCAGCTGGTAGCCAGCGTAGGCACCTGCTCGGTGATGGGGACCGCCAGCACCATGGCCTGCATTGCCGAGGCCCTGGGCATGACGGTTCCGGGCGGCGCATCGCCCCCAGCCGTCACAGCCGACCGCATCCGGATCGCGGAGGAGACCGGTGCGCGGGCGGTGCAAATGGCTCGCGATGGACTGACCATCGACAAAATCCTGACGCCCGCGGCTTTCGAAAATGCCATGCGGGTGCTGCTGTCCATCGGCGGGTCCACCAACGGCATCGTGCACCTGGCAGCGATTGCGGGTCGTGTCGGTCTGGAAATCGACATGCAGGCGCTGGATCGCATGGGCAGGGAAACCCCGGTCCTGCTGGACCTCAAACCCTCCGGCCAGCACTACATGGAAGACTTCCACAAGGCAGGCGGCATGGCCACGCTGTTCAGGGCGCTCAAGCCCCTGCTGCGCCTGGATGCATTGACGGTGACGGGACGCACCCTGGGTGAGGAAATTGAACTGGCCGGACCAGGTTTTGCGCAGGATGTGGTTCGCTCCATCGACAACCCAATCTACCCGCAGGGAGGCATCGCCGTGCTGCGCGGCAACCTGGCGCCAGGCTGCGCCATCATCAAGCAATCCGCGGCCGACCCCAAACTGATGGAGCATGAGGGGCGCGCCGTGGTGTTCGAGAACGCGGAGGATCTGGTCAACCGCATCGACCGCGACGACCTGGACGTCATGGCAGACGACGTGCTGGTACTCAAGAACATCGGCCCCAAAGGGGCGCCGGGCATGCCCGAGGCCGGCTACATTCCCATTCCGCTCAAACTGGCGCGTGCCGGCGTGAAGGACATGGTCAGGATTTCGGACGGCCGGATGAGCGGCACAGCCTTCGGCACCATCGTGCTGCATGTGACGCCGGAATCGGCCGTGGGTGGGCCACTGGCGCAGGTGCGCAGCGGAGACCGCATCCGGCTCAGCGTGCGCAACCGGGAGATAAGCCTGCTGGTGTCCGATGAAGAGCTCGCCCGGCGGATGCGCGAGAACGTGGTGACCGAGCCGACCGCCGACCGGGGCTATCGCAAGCTGTTCCTGCAGACCGTTACGCAAGCCGACAAGGGCGTCGATTTTGACTTTCTGAGGGCCGCAAAGATCACCGGAAAGACTCCTAGGGCAATGCTGATTAAGGTCCACGGCAATTGAGGGAGAGGCGTTACTTGACGATGAAACAACAAAGCCTGGCGATGGCAGCCGATCAAGGATTGGGATTCGAACAGTTCCGCAAGCCCACGCGGCGGGAAGAGTTCCTCAAGACCATGGACGCGATCGTGCCATGGTCAGCCCTGTGCGAAGTCATCGCGCCGCACTATCCCAAAGCCGGCAACGGACGCCCGCCCATTGGCCTGGAGCGCATGCT
>NZ_JBFUJT010000074.1:0-3333 GCF_056401235.1 Polaromonas sp. P4_F9
AACACAACCCCAACAAGTTATTGGAACTGCTCCAGTCACTGGAAGTTCGGAACGTTGCACTACTCGACCGGCCTCCCGTCGATGGTGGCTAGCCTTCCCGGCGACGGTTCTAGTTATCACCGGAATATTGGCGTCAGGTGGTCAGCGAGAATCGGCTCCGCTGGTCAACTACACCGGAATACGCAGCGGTAGCCGCTGGTGGCTTGGGCCCGGATGAGGCCAATTGCACGACGGCGCGCAAATACTACGATGATTGCGGCGGCAACGACTGACGTAGAGTCTACGGTGGCCCGCTATTGCTGCCGCTATAACCAAGGGAAACTCTTCGTCACGGTGCTTCCGGATGAAAGTAATGCACATAGGCCTGCATTACCGGGAACAAATAGCTCCTAATTTCTCGCCCGTTCACCGTGAAATGGGTTACGCCGAGACTATCACCGCAGCGCATCCAGCCAACTCGTGCTCCACTATAGGAAGCTACAGAACCGATTTCCTCCTTGGCATTGAAATGCTTGGCTCGGTTGCAAAACTCGCGAATCACCGTGTACTCATTTAACGCGTATATGTCACGATGCAGTCGCTGTTCACGTGTGAGATCAACGTCGGCCTTTTGCGCATAGGTCGTGTGGCCATCTGGATAAATCCATTCGCGCAGGTGGTACATCGGGAAGAGTACATCCCAAAGCCCGTCCTCGCTTGGTGATTTGCAGAACGTGGCAAAGCTCCGCTGCAGACGTTGGAATAAGCGTTCCGGTGTGTTGAATGAATATAGGCCGTGCATTTATTCCTACCTTCAAGTGCTGCACTGTCGATGTTCTTGAGAGAGAAAAGCTCAGCGCATCAAGGACTACTGAGTAGTTTCTCAACATACGGCAGAACGAGTGGTCCAACAGTGGTGGTCAGTTGGAGTGCTTCCTCGCCGGCTTTTTTGATCTTCGAAAGGCTGTCGCAGACCTTTGCCGTCTTTTCTATCAGGGCGGAAGTTTTGGCAAGTAGACCCTTTGCGGGGTGTGGGGCACCCTCGTGAGCTGTCTTCAAGGCCTTCTCTTCAGTTTTGTAGTCCCCGACGACTTTGCGAAGGGCTTCTTTGAGCGGTCGCGAACCCTGGATGTCATGCACCTTTAGCGCCGCGCGGATAGTATCCATCTGCCGCTGGATGAAGTCGCGAAGGTACGATGCCATCTCGGTATCGCGTAGGCTAGCCTCCAGTGCCTCGATCTCCGTGCGCAGGCTTTGAAGCTCAGCGTCGGCCATGACTCCCTCATCTTCATCTCGGAGTAACCAAGCTGCCCATTGGAGAGCAAGTCGATTCTCTGGCGGAATGATGTTCCCTTTTTGACTATCCCACGGCCCGTGCAAGTGCGCGGGCGATGAGACGTTCCGGAGTCTGTCGAACCCTGCGCTAGCCAACTCTGGTGGCACGCCGTATTGAGTAAGCATTGCTCGGACGAAATCGATCTCACTTCGAAAGGCTTGCAGGTACATGATCACGTCGTCATCGGTCGTTTCTGTGTCTGGCGTGACGTTGAACACCCTAATCCAAATTTTCAACATGGTTTGCCCGCTTCGCGCGGACTGTTGGATCAACTTGTCGTAGATGGCTAATAGGCGTTGGGCTGGGTTCATGTTTGAGGGGGAGATAAGAAGGGTGAGGCTCTTCGACCATTGATGTTAGTCCAAGAGCAAGCGAACTGGTCGATCTGGACAGGCCAGACCAACTATCAGAGAGGGCGCTCCTATGGTTAGCCCTGCGACTCGATCTCATGCCCGGTAGGATGATAGTTTTCTAACTGGACATCCTAGTCTCGACTGGGTATGCCCATAGCAGCGAGAGGATGGCCAGCATGGTTGGTTCGAACGATGGAAGCGTGGAAATGCGGCCCATGGAGATGCTTCCGATCATGCCTGAGGAGGCGTTTTTGGGTGCAGGGCGGTCGCTCATGCGAGGGGCACAGCTTTTGGCCGCCGTCGACCCTGAATCCGTTGCTGCTGCTGCGCCAGCGCTCACAATGCTTGCTGGGCAAATTCTCGAAAGTTTGCTGAAAGCGTTCTTGGTAAAGCGAGGCCTAATTGCGGACGATTTAAAGAAAAAGCCGTTTGGTCACGACCTCAAAAACTTGTGGCAACGAGCCCGTAGTGAGGGGATGCCCATTGCCATCGCTCTACCAGCTTGGGCTACCCATCTCCAAGAGTTGCACGCCGGGGAGTATGTCTTGCGCTACCCGATGGGCCTTCACGGGATGGGCTATCCCCCAGCTCAGCCGATGATGGATGATTTAGCGATCATGCTTGCCACCGTGGAGCAAGAACTGGTCGGTTAACGCAACGCRGACTTCCGCAGTGATGCCCTTGGGTCGTGGCGCAGATGGACGATTTACGATCTCAGTGAAGACGGCGCGAACTGAGGGTGGGAAGTACCTGACATTGCTGAGGAATTGCGTTCCTAACAAAGAGCGGTCCATCCGGCACAGCAAGCGCGAGTGCGGCTTACGCCACTTTCCTACGTTCCCAGAGCTTGTAGCTGCGCAGAACGCGGCACGGTAGCCCTGACAACATCATCGGCTGGGTTAACTGAAATTTTCCCCAGTTCCGAAAAGTTGCTGATTTTGACCGTCCCGTCAGGGAACTGGGCGACGATTTCCAGGCGCCCACCCATCGCTTCAACGTGACTGCGCAGGGTGGATAGGTACATGTCAGCATGCTTCTCCATTTTGGCAATTGAGGGCTGCTGAACATGAAGTATCTCGGCCAGGACCTTTTGAGATAGGTCACGCGCCTGACGAAGCTCATTTAGTGGCATCTCGGCCAGCATGGCTTTGGTTTTCACATCTGCGCGCGAGCGCGCTTCGGGGGACAGCCGTGCACGCAATTCTGAAAATTTCTTAGTCATCGATCAGTCCTTCCTTTTGGTGGCAGGGGCGTAACGATGGACATCAACCCTGTGAGAACTAAGGCTGACACAGCTAGCCTTGATTCCGCCACGGGCTCATGTTAGACGATGTGCCGGTCTGATCAGCAGGATGGCGCCCTTGCAGCGTCAAGCTGTCACCGCAGATATCCGTCAAGGAGCAGGAGTTGGGGTCAATCCCGGTGCGATCCCGGTGGGATCGGCATAGGATGCCGCTGCTGGCATCATGGCCGTGATGCGCTGAGTCAAGCTGGCGCAGGTGTCTTCATAAAAAATGCCACAATTAAACAAGGTAGCGAAATCAAACCGGGGGAACAAATGGGGGAATAAATGGAGATCGTTCTGAAGAAAAATAAGCATTCATGCGGGTTTCGGGGCTTCATTCAGTAGACCCCAGCCCACCATACAAACAACCCCCGCCAGTG
>NZ_JBFUJT010000075.1:0-3263 GCF_056401235.1 Polaromonas sp. P4_F9
CCATGAAGCTGTGACCCGGCAATTCGACGACCTCGACCAAGTTGAGGTATCGCTCGATTTCGTCTCTGAAGGCGTCATGCGTAGCCAACCCAAGAAAGAAGCCACCGAGACGTTGCAGCGTCATTCGACGGCCAAAAGCACCAGTGGCAAATGGTCGCAATAAGTCCGCCAGGGGTGGCTCAGGACGCGACGCAGGCGGGTTTGTAGCGATGCCTTGGTCGGTACTCGATTCCGTCGCCTTCGCCCGTTTAAGCCATCCCGCACGCTCGCTKCTATTCGAGATCGCGCGGCAGTTCGTTCGTGACAACAATGGGCGGTTGCTGGCGTCTGCTGCATACCTTTCAAAGCGCGGCTGGAACAGTACCGACGTGATAACGCGAGCCAAGCGGGAATTAATCGAGGCCGGGTTCATTTTTGAAACCGTAAAAGGTCACCGGCCAAATAAAGCCAGTTGGTACGCCGTGACGTGGCAAACGCTGGACAAGCTGCCCGGTTATGACGCTGGCGCTGTTGAATGCTTCGAGCGGGGCGCCTACCAGAAAGACCGGCCAGTGAAAAACGCAAGCCTTAGACCGTCTCACGGTGTAAAGAGCCCTTCTATTGCACCGTCTCACGGTGTAGGGAGGATGCCACCTACACCGTCTCACGGTGCTATCAGACCAGTTTTCACCTCCTCCTCTACACCGTCTCACGGTCACCATCTAGAGAAGCCATCTACTGCGACTCAAACCCCACACTTAGAGACAACATTATGAAAAAGTTTAAGCCGACTCAGACAGCCCGCGTCACCGCCCAGTATTGCCGTGCGATGGGGCTTGGACCCCGCCGGGCAACAGATACACACCTGCAACGCGAACAGGTCATCGGAGAAGCGATACCTGCAACGGCCACAGAAAACCCCGCCTCCATTGCCCAACCCACCCAAGGAACTCTCATGCCGCATTCAACAGATATCGAAACTGGGTCACCCATCGCAACAAATTCAGTCGTGAATTTCATGACGAACCAACTCCTGGGCAAGCCCCGTCCAGCGCCGCTGCCGATTGATGCAGCGGGTCAAAACGATATGGATGACAAGGAAGGTGCCGACAAATTGCCGGGATCGCGCGCCGCTGGGAATGCCGTGTTGCGCAAGGTTTTGGGGCGTCGCTTTGTCTCCGCACGCGAGCTCGCTGGGCTGGGCCAAACCGAATCTGCTCTGTCGATAGGCTGGGTAAACAGCACTCAGCTATCCCTGATTGAGCGCGGGGATCGTCTTCCTCCGCATGAAATTTTGCGTCGCGCAGCTTCGTTGTACGGCGTTAGTACCGATTACCTGCTGGGTTTGAGCGACGAACCTGAGCGTGACGTGCTCGCCGCCAGTCGCAACGGCGCACTTCGCCGTATGCAGGGGCTACTTGAGACCAACGCGCGGGCGGTAACTGAAGCGCTGCTGTACGCGGTCAAGGGCGACACCACTACCGAACTGCGGTCGATCAAGTTCGTCAGTGAAATTGAAGCTTTGCTGAATGGGATTGATGCGTTTCAAGCTTCAAATTCCGATGTTTTTGACGAACTGCGATCTGGCGCCATGCTGGTACGCCGCGCGCGGGACGCACGTCAGGCGCTTCAAAAAGTCGTCAATGTGATGGAGAACCTTGACCGCAGAGCTGCATGCGCCGTTGAGCGGGCCCGGCAGGCTATGGAGGCGGCGTCCCTACAAGAAATTGACTTTAAAGAGCCAACAAGTAGGACAGCGTGACTGACATCTAAGTTTGATGGCCTCGTAGGTTCGCGCAAAGAATTGGGAAAAGACGTGGCCGCCGGTAGTTGTCCGCGCGTGATGATTGGCCATCAAATATTTTTTGAAGGCTATATGGATACGTCGATTGAGTCTCTTTTGACCACCGCAGAAGTCGCAGCCCTACTAAGGAAAAGCCCGAGAACTGTGGAATCTTGGCGCATTGCGGGACATGCGAGCACGTTGCCATTTGTTAATGTCGAGGGCCAGCCGCGTTACCGGCGTTCAGACGTTCAGGCCTACATTGAATCCCACGTCTGTAAAGCCGCTCCGAGGACATCGACGTGAGCGGCGTTGATAGAGGGACCGCGTACCCGGTGCTGTCGTCGGACTGGACCGGCTTATCCCGGCATTTGATCGCTAGCTTCTTTCCAGTTCGGCGCGTGGTTGAGGGCGTCAATGTCCGCTGGGAGCGCGAGCCCAATTCGACAGAGGTTCAGGCTCCGCTCACAGATGGCACCATCGATCAGAGCGCCAACTGGATATCTCCCTTTGAAAACCAGACAGCCGACGCCAAGCTGTCAAGCCTGTCATCCATGTTGCAGATGGGCGGTTTTGATGCCATCGTCAACTCTCTTCAGCAATTTGCCGGTAAGGACAACGTGGTCGGTGGGGCACTCAGTTCGACTGGAAAACAGCTTGCCACATTGCGGGGAAAGTCCGCTGTGACCAAGCTCAATTCAACTCAGATTTTCAGCGGTATGCCGCCGCTCAAGATCACCGCCACGGCGCACTTCCGCGCGCTGTATGACGCAAATGCTGAGGTCCGCCAGCCGATGGATCAGCTCATGAAGTGGACGCTGCCTAAAAAGCTATCCACCCAAGGGCTGGTGGGCAACGTGCTGGACAGTAGCCAAGAAATAGGCTGGCGCACCGTCTACCCTTCAGACGCGCCCCAGATCATCGGCATGAGCTACGCCGACTCCCTGTTCATGCCCATGGTGATTGAGCATATGCCTCAACCGCTGACAAGTCCCCGGGACATCGACGGTCGGATGTTGCACACATCCGTGACCTTCACTATCGCCAGCTTGACCGCATTGGATCAAAAAGACTGGGCCGAAACCCGCCGCTTTTGAGTCAAACCACTTTTTACTACCGGAGTCCCTAAATGCACCCAACTTTTGCCAAATTCTTTCACACCATACGCGCCTACGCTGCAAGCGCTCCCAACGGCCAAGAAGCCAGAGAAGCCAGAGACGCGATAAAAATCGTTTGTCATGACCAGCAGGTTACGAATCTTGCTAACAGGTGCGCGTTTGCCATGCAGRAATTGATCAAAAAATCTGGGTATCCCGGATTCATCCGCGCAGCAGCCGCTGCATCGCTGAAGGGGCAAGACCCATCCCAATACCTGGAGCGCCAGCTCAAAGCGATTCAATCCGAAATTTCTGACGTAGAGAAGCATTTGGCGCTCGAAGAAACGCGTCTAAAGCAGGAGTCTCAAGAAATGCTTCCAGTGCTGATTGCCGTGGGGGAATTC
>NZ_JBFUJT010000076.1:0-2511 GCF_056401235.1 Polaromonas sp. P4_F9
TCGATCGAGCCAGCAGCAGCTGGTGGGCGTTGACCAGGTGGCGGGCGCGATGGAGAGCATCAAGCAGGCGAGCACGCAGAACGTGGCGAGCGCCAGGCAGCTGGAGGTTGCGGCGCGCAACCTGGACGAACTCGGCCAGCGGCTCAAGCAGATGACCAAGCGCTACAAGGTGTGAGCGCGCAAGAGGAATCCCATGCAGAAAGACGCTGTTAGTTATAGAGATGCACTGTCGGAACGAAATGCGCAGGGAGCGCTGCGTACAAACTGCACCAGTTGGGTCAAAAGCTCCAGCGGCTAGCGTAGCGACAAAGACTGATAAAGACTGGAGAGAGATGCGGTACGTAGGAGACGGCTTGATTTCCAAATGACATAAATGACATGAATGACATAACAGGGAGCTATGCAATGACTGAGGGCCCAGGAACATCTTTCAGCAAGAAGCCCTTGCATTACGCGATGGCAAGCGTGCTTGTGTTGGCAGTCCACGCCGGGCGGTTCTGCAATGACAGCCCGGATGCCGCGAGTCAATTGGCTGCCGAGGCCTTGAAGATGAATGTGGCGGATTTGAAGGCGCTATGGCCGCAATACCGGTTCAATCTCACGCTCGATCAAAGCCTGCTGCTGGCGTTGGAGGATGAGTCGCGCTGGGCGATCAGGAACAAGCTGATAGACGGGGCCGACATGCCCAATTACCTGAATCACGTCGCCCTCGACGCATTGAAGGCAGTGTCGCCGGCGGCAGTGACGATCATTCATTGAGGACGCCAGAATGAAGATTTCAACCAGACTCAGTCTTGCCGGAATATTCTCCATTGGAGTCGTTGCGGTCATCGGCGCCGTGCTGCTGTCGGCAACGCAGCAGATGAGGCAAGAGCTCACCAAGAACGAGACGGCCGGCGAAATTCTCAATGCGGCCACCTCCGTCAGATACCTCACGCTGGAGTATGTGGCGGGTCATGAGGATCGCGTGCGTGCCCAATGGGAACTGAGGCAGGCATCGCTGTCGAAGCTGCTCACGAGCTCAGTGGAATTCACCGGCAAGGAGGAAGCCGCCATCATTGACGACCTCCGTCACACACATCAAGGCGTTCACGCCCTGTTCACCGAGCTCGTCACGAACCAGCAAAACAAGGAGTCCGAAAAGGGGAAAGGCACGATACTCAAGGATCTGGAGAGCCGGTTGACCGGCCAGATCATGAACAAGGCGCAGGCCATGATTTCCGGCGCGCTCAGTCTCTCCGACCGAAGCCGGATGGGGGTCCTGGATGCGCAGCACCGGACAAGCGTCGCGGTAGTGACGTTTGGCGGCATCGTGGTGTTTGTCATCGCGGCCACGCTGTTTCTAGCGCTTGGAAGCATAACCCGGCCGCTTGAGAAGCTGCGCGAAGGCATAGCAATCGTCGGTGCAGGCAACCTGGATCACCGGCTCGCCATCACTGCGAGGGATGAGATCGGGAGTCTGTCGCGCGCATTCGACGAGATGACGGAAAAGCTGAAGGCAACAACTGTATCGCGTGACGAACTGGGGCAGGGCAACGCAGTCTTGCAGGCCGAGGTCACCGAGCGCAAGCGGGTGGAAGAGAACCTTCGCCTGCTGATGCAGGAAACACAGGAAGTAGTGAATGTGCTTTCCTCTTTCTCCAGCGAAATTGTTGCCTCGACCACCCAGCTCGCCGCCAGCGCCAGCCAGTCGGCCGCGGCGGTGAGCGAGACCACCACCACGGTGGAGGAGGTTCGGCAAACGGCGCAGGTGGCCAGCCAGAAGGCCAAGCTGGTGTCCGACAGTGCGCAGAAGGCGGCACAGAGCTCCCAGAACGGGCGCAAGTCCACAGAGGATGTGGGGGCCGGCATGACCCGGATCCGCCAGCAGATGGAAGCAATTGCCGCCAGCATGACGCGGCTGTCCGAGCAGAGYCAGGCCATYGGCCGGATCATGGCGAGCGTGGAAGACCTGGCCGCCCAGTCCAACCTGCTGGCCGTCAACGCAGCCATCGAGGCSGCCAGGGCGGGCGAGCACGGCAAGGGCTTTGGCGTGGTGGCRCAGGAAGTCAAGAGCCTGGCGGAGCAGTCGCGCCAGGCGACCAAYCAGGTGCGCACCATCCTGGGCGACATCCAGAAAGCGACGATCGCKGCGGTGCTGGCGACSGAGCAGGGCAGCAAGGCGGTGGAGGCGGGGAGCCGGCAGAGTGAAATGGCGGGCGAATCGATCCAGGCGCTGGCGGGCAACGTGACGGAGGCGGCGCAGGCGGCCACGCAGATTGCGGCRTCGAGCCAGCAGCAGCTGGTGGGCGTTGACCAGGTGGCGGGCGCGATGGAGAGCATCAAGCAGGCGAGCACGCAGAACGTGGCGAGCGCCAGGCAGCTGGAGGTTGCGGCGCGCAACCTGGACGAACTCGGCCAGCGGCTCAAGCAGATGACCAAGCGCTACAAGGTGTGAGCGCGCAAGAGGAATCCCATGCAGAAAGACGCTGTTAGTTATAGAGATGCACTGTCGGAACGAAATGCGCAGGG
>NZ_JBFUJT010000077.1:0-2578 GCF_056401235.1 Polaromonas sp. P4_F9
AGTGCGACCTGCAAGTCGCATGGATTTCTGTTTCACAGGAGGACTTATGAACTGATGAAACCGGTTGTTCCACCAACCGTTCCCTACCTGGACATGCGATGCTGGCAACGGCATGGTGTGAAGCTTCAGGAACAACGTACCCTCCGATTTATTCGGGGCGTCAAACCGCGAGGAGAGACGCCTTCTGCTAGCACTACGGCGGAGAGGGGCCAGGGATGAGCGGATACGACCAACATATGTGAACCTCTGACAAGCGTCGTCATACCAGACAAGCCAAAAGTGCTGACAGGCTTGAACCAAAAGGTGCGTGGTCAGGTGCTAGTCCTTACCGATGACTACACGTGGACAAGCGGCCACCGGCGTAAAGGAGGGGTCCGACCCGCTCGGAAATGCATGCGGAACAGGGTAAGCCCGTATAGCTGCCAGAAAYGGCAGGCGAACCGTAAGGAACGCTGTTGGCAATGCGGGTATAGGAATGTGGAAAAAGCGAACGCCCAGTTGTAATGACGGRGATATAGGCCTCATGGCCTGACGCGAAAGCGGGCAGACTTCCACGTGGTCTTTCATGGTGAGAGAGCTTGATAAATCGTTCAACATGGGAAAGCAGATGACGGCAAACGGAACCAAGGCGAGAGCAAGCGTTCGGGATGCTGGTGCGCCTGTGCACGAYGTGCTGMTATGGGATCAGTCCRACTGGTTTCGAATAGAGCACGAGGTGAGACGACTGCAAGTGCGTATTGCCAAGGCAGCAAGGGAAGGTCGGTGGGGTAAAGTGAAAGCKCTGCAGCACCTGCTAACCCGCTCGCAAAGCGGCAAGATTCTTGCTGTCAAGCGGGTGACGGAAAATCGCGGCAAGAGAACGCCGGGTGTGGATGGGAAGATATGGTYGACACCGTTGTCCAAAGGGYGCGCCGTGAATTCATTGAGGCACCGCGGATACCATCCGCAGCCGCTTCGACGGATTCACATTCCGAAARYTAACGGYAAGATGCGCCCATTGGGGATTCCAACGATGCACGACCGAGCTATGCAGTCGCTATGGAAACTGGCAYTGGAGCCGATTGCAGAGACCCTAGCTGACGCAAACTCATATGGGTTTCGGCCTAAACGYTCAACGGCRGATGCCATCGCGCATTGYTTCATGGCWCTTGCGCGGCGYGATGCCGCTCARTGGGTACTTGAGGGTGACATTCGAGGTTGTTTCGACAATATCTCCCACGAATGGTTGCTCCGAAACATTCCGATGGACAAAGTTGTTTTACGTCGATGGCTTCAGGCCGGATACATGGAAGATGGCATCTTGTTTGCGACGAAAGCGGGAACCCCGCAAGGGGGAATAATCTCGCCGGTTCTTGCGAACATGGTGTTGGATGGTCTCACCAGTTCAATTTATGAGTGCCTCGCACCCACAGAAAAGAGCAGGCGACCATTCAAGGTTCACGTCGTAAGATATGCTGACGACTTTGTTGTCACCGGGGCCTCGAAAGAGATCCTGGAGCAACAAGTCCTCCCGGCGGTCGTTAAGTTCATGATCGCCAGAGGCTTGGAACTCTCGCAAGAGAAGACCAAGATTACGCACATTACGGCAGGATTCGACTTCCTCGGTCAAAATGTGCGCAAGTACGCGGGCAAGTTGCTGATTACACCGGCCAAGAAGAATGTTGCGTCCTTGCTTGATAGGGTACGGACATTCGTCAAGGCCAACGCAGGTGCGACACAAGCCAACTTGATCCGAACATTGAACCCCATCATTCGAGGATGGGCAATGTTCCACAGGCACATCGTGGCGAAGGCACGCTTCTCATGGTTAGATCACCAGATTTGGCAACTCTTATGGAGATGGGCGATGCGCCGGCACCCCATGAAACCTGCAGGCTGGGTGAAAAATCGTTACTTCCATATCTTGGGATACAAACATTGGGTATTTGCGGCGAAAGTGCGAGTCGATGGGGGAATTATTCCCCTATCCTTGTTCGAAGCCGCGAGTATCCCGATCATTCGGCATGTCAAGATACGACTCGGGGCCAACCCGTTTGACCCCACTTGGGACGATTACTTCACCCGTAGAGCATACGCAATATGACCCGCATTGCTGCCCGGTCCGACCAGGACCGTTCGAAAGGCTTGAGCCGTATGAGGGGTGACTCTCATGTACGGTTCTGAGGGGAGGATGCGGTGGCGACATCGCATCCTTACCCGACTGAAGCTGCACATCGAGACTTCACGAACCAGCGCACGCGGCGCAACGGCATCGTGGACGAAGCGGTCAAAATCAAAAACCGCAGCAAGTCACGCATCCGGGCGCGGGTGGAACATGTGTTCGGCGTGGTCAAACGGCTGTGGGGATTTGGCAAGGTGCGCTACCGCGGGCTGGCCAAGAACGCTACACGCGCCTTTACGGCATTGGCGCTGGCCAACATCTACCTCAGCCGACAACGGCTGATGGCACAGGTGGGCCCATGAGAGCGGAAAACGGGCCAGGAGGCCCGCGAAACAGGCAGTTCAGCAATCTATTTGATCCAAATCGAACCGTCATCAACCCGAGCGGGCGCTTTGGCGGTACTTGTTCAGCGAAGCC
>NZ_JBFUJT010000078.1:0-2041 GCF_056401235.1 Polaromonas sp. P4_F9
AATGTGCAGTATGCGGCTTTGCAGGCTGCGGCGGGAGGGACATCCGATTCGGCCATCATCACCAAGTTGCTGGCTGACGGCAATTTGAAAACCGACGTCTGATCGTCGGCCGCCCGCTGGCCGGGCTGGTTTTTGCAGGGCAGACCGCGCAAGTGGCCTGTCCTTTTTTTTTATGCGGCGGAGATTTGGCTGACCGGGTTGACCGACTCAGGGGACTTTGGGGCGCAGCCAGGGCGAGGCGTCGGTGATGCTCTCGTCAAAGTCGTGGTTGCTGCGCCATAGCCCAGCGGTGTCGGGTGCCACCAGCGCTTGCGGGTCGGCAGGGCCTGCAGAAGACGGTCGATCGACGGGGAGGCGCTTGACGCCATGCCGAGCTGCAGACCAAGCCAGCCAACCGGCTGGCTGCCTGACAACGGCGGCGGCGACGACAGTGTCCGGTATTGAGGGGGCTAGCACGGGGTTGGGCTACTGCCCCAAAACAGCCAAAAAACAGCCAAAAAACAGCATCAAATATGGACCAAAGTCCAATAGACGGGCCGATGGCGCAGCCTTAATCTTCAGATCATCAAGATTGGTACTTGGGCTTGCGGGCCCGGGCTTCTTTTTTTCACCGGAGAGCATCATGGCCCAATTCGCTACCGTCGCCGCCATTACAGGAAATGGCACCGTTCTGGCTGTTGACGTGCAGGGCAAGACCCGCGCGCTGAAGGTCGGTGACACCCTGCAAAAGGGCGAAACGGTACGCACCGTCGGGGACGTGCGGGTCGAGCTCATCATGGAAGACGGCCACCATCTGGCGATTGCGCCCGCGCAAAGCGTGCGCCTCGAAATATGGCTTCGTGCCACCCGAGCTGCTGCCTGATGTGGAGGTGATTCCCGAGCCGGTCGTGGAACCCACGGTCAACGTCGGCGTCACCGTGGGCACGCAGGTCGGTATCGGCGAGGGCGGCCCCGGCCTCATCACCGGCGACATGATCCAGGGCACGGTCTCTGCGGCCGATGTGATCGAGGGCTCCGGCGGCGGCAGCAAGGCCGTCACCTTCCTGATCACCCTGGACAAGGTTTCCACGACCGATGTGACGGTCACCTACACCATCGTGCCCGGCACCGCGAGCAATCCGGGGGACTATTTCGATGGCGCGGCCACCGGCACGGTCACCATTCCGGCTGGCTACATCGGCTTCTTCGTCACCGAGAACATTGTGGGCGACATCCTGGTCGAAGGCAACGAGACCTTCACCATTGTCCTGAGCAATCCGATCGGCGCCACCCTGATCAACGACACGGCCACCGTGACCATCATTGACGATGACCACGCACCGGTGGCGGTCGACGACAGCAACAGCCTGACCGAAGACCAGATCTCCGTCTCGGGCAACGTGCTGCCCAACGATACCGATGCAGACGGCCAGACCCTGACCGTGGTCGGCCCCTCGATCACGGTGACCAATGCGTACGGCACGCTGGTCATCGACAGCGCGACAGGCGCCTACACCTTCACGCTGAACGAAGCCACCCAGGCAGCCGCGCAGGCACTGGACGACGGCGAATCCATCAACATGGTCTTCCCCGATGTCTACCGGGTGACCGATGGCGCCAACCTGAGCAATCTGGCCGATGTGACCATCACCATCACCGGCACCAACGACGTGCCGAGGATCACCGTCGATCCCGGCAATGAAGGCGGCAACGACGTGGTGTTCGAGTCCGGTCTGGCCGCCGGCTCCAATGCCGCGGCCGGCAGCGAATTTGCCTCCGGCACCTTCACGGTATCGGATGCGGACGGCCTGGACGACATCCAGAGCGTCACCATCAACGGCGTCACCGTCGCGATCGGCAGCCTGGTGGGCCAGAGCTTCGCCGGCACCAACGGCACGCTGACGGTTACCGCCTACAGCGGCGGCGTCGCCAGCTACACCTATGAGCTGACCAGCCCGACCACGGATGTGGCCGGCCCGGAGACCGACGTCTTCACGCTGACCACGTCGGACGGCACGGGAACTTCCGCACCGGCAGCGATCACCATCGAGATCATTGACGA
>NZ_JBFUJT010000079.1:0-1539 GCF_056401235.1 Polaromonas sp. P4_F9
GCGCGGTCTGCCCTGCAAAAACCAGCCCGGCCAGCGGGCGGCCGACGATCAGACGTCGGTTTTCAAATTGCCGTCAGCCAGCAACTTGGTGATGATGGCCGAATCGGATGTCCCTCCCGCCGCAGCCTGCAAAGCCGCATACTGCACATTTTCCAGGGTGATGGTCTGCGTGACCGCACTGCCAGCACCAGCCGCGTGAACAGAGATCAGTGTCTGGCCGCTGCCATTGGCAGAAAAGTCCAGGTAAGCATCCAGGCTGCCCGGGTTGGCGTGCTCGGAGCTCAACAGGTCCTTCAGGTCCAATGCATCACCACCGATGCCGAGTGTGAAATCCTTGATCACATCAGCGGCCGGCGTCCCAACGGTACCCTGATCACCCAGGCTCCACTTGAACGTATCGGAGCCCAGACCGCCCGTCATCATGTCGTCCCCTGCCCCGCCCGAGATCGATTCACCTGTCGAGGTACCCAATATCGCATCACCGGCACCGGTTCCCGAGATCGGATCGCCAGCGCTCCCACCCAGCAATTGGATATTCAGCGTCTGTGACGCCGTCAAATCGCCGTCTCCATCCGTCCCAGAAACACTGAACTGCAATACCTGCTCGGCCGGGAGAAGATTTTGACTGTACGCAAAAGAATCCACCTTTGCGTTCCCGCCGGTCACATTGAAYGTGATCGTMGAAAAATCATTCAAAGGATTAATGGTGAATGACCCATCAACTCCGAAAGTAACCAGGCCGGAATCCCCTGCATCAGTGGACCACGCCATGACAAAGTCAGAGCTGGACTGCTGTTTGACCGCAAACGACACACTRTCCACYTGRTTGCCGGCAAACGTGACGCTGAAGTCATCGCCCGGRTTCAGGTTCCCGTCGTTCACGCCAAAACCAGCGCTCGTCGGCTTGATCTGGTCCCCGCCCAAACCGGTAAAGGTGATGGCATCTGCGCCAGTCCCCAGCGTCAGCGAAGGCACTGCCGCACCGCCCTGGACACTGCCAAAATCAGCCACCTTCGTCACCGACGGACGCGGGTCGATCAAATCGAATTCGTACGTCCCATCGGGGTTGATGGTCAGAGCAAAGAAGTTGGTCGTGCTGGCGCCGGTTCCGGCTGTGATGGTCGTTGATCCGTCGAGGTTGTGCTGTACGGCGGAATAGTTGACACCACTCAAGCTTGTCAACGCAGACAAATTGATGACCCCTTCCCCATCTGCGCCGAAGGTCATATCGTGGGTGCCGACAAGCACCCCTGCCTGGTTCGCAATAATGCCGTGGTCAATTTGTGTGAATGTCGGCACATCGTCCACGATGTCCACGGTGATGGTGCTGGTCACCGTGTTGCCGTTGGCATCCGTCGCCTGGTAGGTGAAGGTGTCGCGGTTGTTCTCGGTGTTGGTGCCGTTGTTGGCATCCGGGCTGGTGTCAAAGCGCTGCGTCAGCGTGTAGCTGTAGCTGCCGTCCGGGTTCAGCGTCAGCGTGCCGAAGCTGCCTGCGGCCGGACTCGTCAGCGCGTAGCTGTAGCCGCCTGCGCCGCCGCT
>NZ_JBFUJT010000080.1:0-1344 GCF_056401235.1 Polaromonas sp. P4_F9
CTAGTGTCGTGGATCTTCCTTCCTTGCGGAGCCTGTATAGGAGCCACGAGGGTTGCCCAGTCGTTGCCCGTATCGCATCACCGCATCGATCTCCAAGTCGGTCCTCCCCTTTTATTGAGTAACGGTTTTACTGGCCTCGTTGCCGATCGACCATACGAAGCCTGCGAGTTCGCGTGCAATCGCCACGCACACCTTGTTTCTCTGCACTCCGCGTTTGTCCAGCGCGGCAAACCGCTGCGTCAGGCGCAACTGCGCTTTCCAGGCCATGCTGCGGATCTGCTCAGGCAAGCCCTGCTGGCGTTGCTGTGCCTGTCTACAAATGCGGGCATGGAATCGATAGTTCCATGCGGCTTCAGTCAACAGCCGCCTTGCATGTGAGTTGCCCGTCTTGGTGATGCTGCCTCGGCAGACTCGATCGCCACTGGATTGCTGTGAGGGAACAAGTCCGAGATAGCCCATCAATTTGCGCGGGTGATCAAAGCGGCTCAGATCCCCAATCTCTACCACCAGACCGATGGCACTCGTCACATCAACGCCGCGCAGGGCCTGCAGTGCCGCCACCACGGGTTCGAAGCGCCAACCCTCAATTGATGTCTGCAACGCCTTATTGAGCCGGTTCAGGCGCTCATCGGCCGCTTGCACTGCCAGCCAATATTCGGTGAACGCCGTCTGCGCGGCACAGTGCTCGAATTTCAACGAGCCCAGCCATTGATAGAACGTCTTGGTCCATGAGGTCTTCCCAGGGAAGCGTTGCCCGTAGCGCAACAAGAACCCCTTGAGTTGCTGGCGCACCTGCCTGCGTGCCTTTACCGCGTCCTCGCGTGCGCGCGAAAGATCTCGGATGGCTTCATGGTGAGCATCTGGAATCCACACCGCTTTGAGTTCCCCGGCACGCGAACACTCCGCAAGGCGCAGGCTGTCGCGCCGGTCAGTCTTGATGCGCTCGCCCGCGCGCCGCGGCGTCTGCGAGGGCGCAATCACCTCGCAAACATACCCCATGGCGGTCAACGTCCGCTGCAACCCGAAGCCTGTAGGACCCGCTTCGTACACCACATGCACCTGGCGAGGTTGCCCCAGTTTGCCCAATGCCTTTACCAATTTGCCGAGATCGTGTGCCAGTGTGCCGATAAAGCGCGCCGGCGCTCTACCAGCCTCTGCCACCGACATCGCAATCGACTCCTTGTGAACATCAAGTCCAACGTAAATCGCTGTATCCTCATTCATGGTCGATCTCCTTTGATTGCTGAACGGTTCGTCCACAGCATGTAGCTCGGCGTACCTCGGTACGCAACCTACGATGATGGAGATCGACCGCCTCAAGTCAAGATTGGGCGACCATGATGT